>NZ_JBHVGU010000007.1:115930-297191 GCF_042800575.1 Streptomyces sp. NPDC057616 | reverse complement strand
ACCTGACTGGGCCGCACCTGAAGGCTCACCCCGTGCAGGGCACGGATGTTGCCGTAGGACTTGCCCGCGTTGCGCAGCTCGACGATCACGCCGTCATCGCCCTCGCGCGCCGTGTCGGGGATGATCGCGCCGTGCGTGCCGGCCTTGTCGGTGGATGTCATGAGGTCACCTCCTGGTCGCCGACTGGCGGACCCACAGATTGATCAGTACGGCGCCGATGAGCATGACGCCGAGGAAGGCCTTGAACCAGTCGGGGTTCCAGCCGGCGAACACGATGCCCTGGTTGACCATGCCGAACATGAAGGCGCCGAAGACCGGGCCGACGGCCGAGCCGTAGCCACCGGTCAGCAGACAGCCGCCGATCACCGCGGCCGCGATGTAGATGAGCTCCTGGCCGACGCCTACACCGGACTGCACGGTGTTGAAGGTGAACAGCTGGTGCATGCCGATGAACCAGGCACCGCGGCCGACCAGCATGAACAGGGAGATCTTGGTGAAGGTCACGGGCACACCGACGGCGCGGGCGCTGTCCTTGTTGCCGCCGACCGCGAAGATCCAGTTGCCGTACTTGGTGCGGATCAGCAACCAGGTGGCAAGGGCGGCGAAGACGAGCCAGTAGAAGACCGTGATCTTCACCTGGACGCCGCCGATGTCGAACGACGACGCGAAGACCTTGCGGGCCTGGTCGAAGCCCGCCATGTCGCTGATGTCGTCGGTGGCGACGTTGCCGGTGACCAGCTTGGTCACCGCGAGGTTGACACCCTGGAGGATCAGGAACGAGCCGAGGGTGACCAGGAAACTCGGCAGGCCCGTCCTGACGACCATCCAGCCGTTGAAGAAGCCGATCGCCAGCGACACGATCAGCGCGACGACCACATCGACCCATACGTTCATGGTGAGTTGGTAGCTGATCATGCTCGCGGTGAGCGCCGAGGTGATCACCGCGACACCGGCGGACAGGTCGAACTCGCCGCCGATCATCAGCAGCGCCACCGGGAGCGTCATGATGCCGATGGTCGACGACTGGTACAGGACCGTCGCCATCGAGCTGCCGTCGCGCACGGGCGGCGCGGCGATCAGGAAGAACACGTACACCGCTGCGGCACCGAGCAGGACGCCCACCTCGAGGCGGGCCAACGTCCTGAGGAGCAGGGACCGTTGGGCCGTACGGCCGTCGGTCTGCCGGGGGCCGGGGGCCGGCGGTGCGGTCACCGCCGGCTCGGCAGGCTGGGTCATCCTCATCACCGGGTGCCCTTCGCGGCGAACTTGGCGACGGAGTCCACGTTGTCCTTGGTGATGAAGGTCGGTCCGGTCAGGACGGGCGCGGCACCGCCGCCGCTGAAGTTGCCGTTCGTCCTGTACAGCCACAGCGCGTCGACGGCGAGGTAGCCCTGGAGGTAGGGCTGCTGGTCGACGGTGAATTCGATGGTGCCCTTCTGGATGGCGGAGACCAGGTCCTTGTTGAGGTCGAAGGTCGCGACCTTCGCCTTGCCGCCCGCGTCCGAGAGCGACTGCACGGCGGTCGGGGCGATCGGGGCACCGAGGGTGACGACCTGGTCGATGGAGGAGTCCTGCTTGAGCTTGGCCGTGATCGTCGACTTCACCGACGGCATGTCGGTGTCGTTGACGTAGAGGATGTCGGTCTTGCCGCTGAAGCCCTTCTTCAGGCCCGCGCAGCGGGATTCGAGGGCGACCTGGCCCTGCTCCTGGATCACGCACAGGGCGTGCTTGGCGCCGATCTGGTTCAGCCGCTGCCCGAAGGCCTGGCCGGCGATGTTCTCGTCCTGGCCGAAGTACTCGAGCATGCCGAGCTTCTTCCGGTCGCCGACACCGGAGTTGAAGCCGACGACGGGGATGCCGGCAGAGGTGGCCTTGCCGATGACGTCCTTCATGGCCTGCGGCTTGGCGGCGGTCAGGGCGATGCCGTCGACCTTCTGGTCGATGGCGTTCTGCACGAGGTTGGCCTGGTTGCCGGCGTTGGGGTCGGACGAGTAGACGAGCTTGATGTTGTCCTTCGCGGCCGCGGCCTGGGCGCCCTTGCGGATGAGGTCCCAGAAGGTGTCGCCGGGGGAGGCGTGGGTGACCATGGCCACCGTCATACGGGGCGTGTCGGCCCTGCCGGCGGAAGCCGCCGCGTCGCCTTCCTCGGCCTTCTTCCCACCGGTGCTGCTGGAGCATCCGGTGGCCACCAGGGTGCCGACGACGATCGCGGCGGTGAGAGTGGCGGCTCGGCGGAGTCGGCCGTGGGTATGGGCCTTGGTTGAGCGACTAGAGCGCGTTACTAGTGCGCGCTAGGTGCTCGTACTGTGAAGTGGCCCACAGGTGATGTCAATAGCTTTGTCATGACGTATCGACAAGCCTCCCGGCACCGACCAGGAGGCCTCGGTTCCGCCCGGCTGGGGCACCCCGTCGCGATGGCGCCGTCGTCTCCCTATGTAGACACCGTCTTTCATGCGAGACAACCCGAGGGGAGGATGAGGCGTTCCCGGACGGAAGGAAAACTGTGGGGGCCGACTCCGTACTCCTGCTCGCCGTGGCGGGCGTCGCCTCGGGGCTGACCGGATCCATCGCGGGGCTCGCCTCGCTCTTCAGCTATCCGGCACTGCTGGCCGCGGGACTTCCTCCGGTGACCGCCAACGTCACCAACACGGTGGCCTTGTTCGCCAACACCGTGGGCACCGCCGCGGGTTCGCGCGAGGAGCTGCGCGGGCAGCGCCGCCGCCTCGTCCGTCTCTCGCTCCTCGCCGCCGTCGGCGGATCGGCCGGAGCGGCGTTGCTGCTCGGCACCCCGGCCTCGGCCTTCGAGGGCGTCGTGCCCTGGCTGATCGCCCTGGGGTCGGTGCTGATCCTGGTGCGCGACCCGCTGCGCCGACTGGCCGCGAGCCGTCCGCAGTTGACCGAGGGCGGCGGCGTCCGGGCGCTGCTGCCGTCGGCCCTCGCGGTGCTTCTCGTGGGCCTCTATGGCGGCTACTTCGGCGCCGCCTCGGGCGTCCTGATGCTGGCGGTGCTGTCCCTGGTCGTGAACGAGCCGCTGCCCGTGACGAATGCCGTGAAGAACATCGCGACCGGCGCGGCCAACGCCGTCGCCGCCCTCACCTACGTCTTCCTCGCGCCCGTCGACTGGTGGGCCGCGGCCGTGCTCGGGCTCGGCTGCCTGGTCGGCAGCAGGATCGGGCCGGTCGTGGTGCGGCGGATCCCCGAGAAGCCGCTGCGGATCGCCATCGCCCTGGCCGGCCTGGGGCTCGCCGTCTCGCTCTGGAGATCCTGAGCCGATTCCCGCACGCCCATTGACCGGACTGATCACCGGACCTAGATTCCGTCCTCATATGTAGACGATGTCTCTCTATGGGGATGTCGTTCATTGGAGCGAACAGTTCGAAGGGGAGCTGAACATGCCGCTCGTCGTGGTCGGGATCAGTGTCGTGGTCCTGCTCCTGCTGATGACGAAGCTGAGACTGAACGGCTTCGCCGCCCTCCTGCTGGTGGCCGTGGGCGTCGCCCTGGTCCGGGGCATACCGCTCGAGAAGATCCCGGACGTGCTCTCCGAGGGCATCGGCGACCAGGTCGGCGACACGATGCTCACCATCGGGCTCGGCGCCATGGTCGGCCGCGTGATGGGCGACTCCGGCGCCGCCCAGCGCATCGCCGGCCGGCTCCTCGACCTGTGCGGCCCGCGCTGGGTCCAGGTCGCCATGGTGCTCTCGGCGATGCTCATCGGCGTGACCATGTTCTACGAGGTCGCCTTCGTCATCATCGTCCCGGTCGCCTTCACGCTCGTCCGGGTCACCCGCTCCAACCTGCTGTGGGTGGGCCTCCCGATGTCCATCGCCCTGTCCACCATGCACAGCTTCCTGCCGCCCCACCCCGGCCCCACCGCGGTGGCCGCCACCTTCCACGCCTCGGTCGGACTCACCCTGTTCTACGGCCTGTTCATCGCGGTCCCGGTCGGCGCGCTCATCGCACTGGTGTGGCCGCGCCTCCCCTTCGTGCGGGCGATGAACCCGTCCGTCCCCAAGGGCCTGGTCGCCGCGGAGGTCTTCGACGAGGAGGAGATGCCGGGCCTGGGCTGGTCGCTGTCGGTGGCGCTGCTGCCCGTGGTGCTGATCGCCGGCGCCGCGGTCACCGACCTGGCCGACTCCGGCGACAGTCCGCTGCTGCACCTCGTGAACTTCGTCGGGTCCGCGCCGATCGCCCTGCTGCTCACGCTCGGCGCCGCCGTCTGGGCGTTCGGGCCGAGGACGGGCCGCAGCCTGGCCGAGGTCAGCGCCTCGTGCCGCGGGGCCGCCCAGGCGATGGCGATGATCCTGCTGGTGATCGGGGCGGGCGGCGCCTTCAAGAACGTCCTCGTGGAGGGCGGGATCTCCGACTACATCAAGGACGTGACCGGCGGCTGGTCCATCTCGCCGATCGTCCTGGCCTGGCTGATCGCGGTCATCCTCCGGATCGCCCTCGGCTCCGCGACCGTCGCCGTCGTCACCGCGTCCGGCGTGGCCCTGCCCCTGCTCGCGGGCAGCGGGGTGCACGCCGAGGTCATGGTGCTCGCCGTCACCTGCGGATCGATCGCCTTCTCGCACGTCAACGATCCGGGCTTCTGGATGTTCAAGGAGTACTTCAACCTGTCCGTCGTCGACGCGATCAAGGCACGCACCACCTACACGACGGTGCTCGCGATCCTGGGCCTGGGCGGTGTACTGGTCCTCGAGCAGGTCCTGGACGTGCTCAAGGTCTGATCACGCGCCGCGCCCGCCCGCGTCCCGCCGCCGTCCCGTCCGCACTCACGAGAGCAGAACCGCCGTCATGAGCCAGCCCGTCGTCACGAAGTTCTCCGTCCATCCCGTCGCCGGCCGGGACTCCATGCTCCTCAACCTCTCCGGCGCGCACGCCCCCTACTTCACCCGCAACGTCCTCGTCCTGGAGGACTCCGAAGGGCGCACCGGCCTGGGCGAGGTGCCGGGCGGCGAGGCCATCACGCGGACGCTGCGCGAGGCCGAACAGCTCGTCACCGGCGCCCGCCTCGGCGACTACAAGCGCGTCCTGCGCAGGCTCCAGGACACGTTCGCCGACCGTGACCGGGGCGGACGCGGCGCCCAGACCTTCGACCTGCGCACCACGGTGCACGCGGTCACCGCCGTCGAGTCCGCCCTCCTGGACCTGCTCGGCCAGCACCTGGAGGTCCCCGTCGCGGCCCTGCTCGGCGACGGCCGGCAGCGCGACGCCGTACGGGTCCTGGGCTACCTCTTCTACGTCGGCGACCCGGACCGCACGGATCTGGACTACGTCCGCGAACCCGGCGCCGGCGCCGCGTGGTACCGCATCCGGCACGAGGAGGCGCTGACCCCCGAGGCGATCGTCCGCCAGGCCGAGGCCAGTCACGAGCTGTACGGCTTCCGGGACTTCAAGCTCAAGGGCGGTGTCCTGCCCGGCAGCGAGGAGGTCAAGGCGGTCGTCGCGCTCAAGGAGCGGTTCCCCGAGGCACGGATCACCCTGGACCCCAACGGCGCCTGGTCGCTGCGGGAGGCGATCGAGCTGTGCCGTCCGCTCGTCGGCACGCTCGCCTACGCCGAGGACCCGTGCGGCGCGGAGGACGGCTACTCCGGCCGGGAGATCCTCGCCGAGTTCCGCCGCGCGACCGGACTGCCCACGGCGACCAACATGGTCGCCACCGACTGGCGTCAGCTCACCCACGCCCTCGCCCTGCAGTCGGTCTCGATCCCGCTCGCCGACCCGCACTTCTGGACCCTGCAGGGATCGGTACGGGTCGCGCAGCTGTGCCAGGCGACGGGACTGACGTGGGGCTGCCACTCCAACAACCACTTCGACATCTCGCTGGCGATGATGGCGCACTGCGGGGCGGCCGCCCCGGGCGAGTACAACGCCCTGGACACCCACTGGATCTGGCAGGAGGGGCTGGAGCGGCTCACCGTGGAGCCCCCGCGGATCACCGGCGGCGAGGTCGCCGTCCCGGACACCCCCGGCCTCGGCGTGCGCCTGGACCGCGACCGGCTCCTCGCGGCCCACGAGCTGTACGAGGAGAAGGCGTTGGGGGGCCGCGACGACGCCGTGGGGATGCGGTATCTGATCGAGGACTGGGCTTTCGACGCCAAGCGTCCCTGCCTGGTGCGATGAACCCGATTCAAGCCCGTGTCACGGAAACTCCGGTGAACCTGCACACCCTTCACAGCCGGGGTGCAGGGAATAGGAAGGGTCGTGATGTTTACGCCGGAGCCCGCTGGCAATGCCGGAAAAGCCGTCGATGAGAAAAGCGGGGGCAACATCCCGGGGTGCAGTGCGGCGGTGAACTCTGTGAAGGAGTCGGAGGGGTCGGTCACCTGGCGGTCACGCCGGTGAAGTCCCATGTCGCAGCGGCTTCCCCGAACACCTCGTACGGGTGGCTGCGCGAATGCGGTCATGCTTTGATCCTCCGCGTGGTGCAGATCGCGGGAGAGGTTCTCCTTTTCGGGAATCGGGCGAACTCTGCCATTCCGTAATGGTCATTCGAAAGGAATCGCGCGTCATGAACCTTGTCCCCCAGGTCGAGACGACCGAGATGTCCGACGCCGAGCTGGAGAACGTCTCGGGCGGTCTCGGTCTCGGTGACCTCCCGCTCGGCGGCCTTCCGCTCGGTGGCCTCGCGCTCGGCGGCTCCGGCGGTCTCAACCTGCAGACGCCGCTCGGTGAGGTCGCCGGCGGCCTCGTCGCCTCGGGTTCGCCGCAGGGCCTGACCGCGGGTGCGAGCCTGCAGACCCCGCTGTCGGCCTGACACCGGCTGCTTGACCGTGGGCCCCGGATCAGCCTGATCCGGGGCCCACGGCCGTGTGCGCTCAGGCCCGTCCGTGGGCCTCCTGCGAACGGCGTGCCAGCGCGTCGATGAGCACCGCGGCGAAGAGCACCCCGCCCGTGATCACGAACTGCACGGCCGTGGGGGTGTCGGTGATCGCCATGCCGGAGGAGATCGACTGGATGACCAGCATGCCGAGCACCGCGGTCCACGTGGTGCCCCGCCCGCCGAACAGGCTGGTACCGCCGATGACGGCCGCCGCGATGGCGTTGAGCAGCAGCAGACCCGACCCGGAGTTCTGGCTCACCGAGGTGATCCGCGAGGCCAGGAACAGGCCGCCGATCGCGGCCATCGTCCCGGACACCGCGAGCACCGCGGTCCGGATGCCCGTCACGTTGAGGCTGGCGCGGCGGGCCGCCTCGACGCCGCCGCCGAGGGCGTAGACCTGGCGGCCGTAGCGGGTGTGACGCAGGACGATGTCGAGGCCGGCCACCACCACGAGGAAGATCAGCAGGGCCAGCGGCAGGCCCTGGAACCGGTTGAGCAGATAGGCCGACACGAACGCGGTCGCCGCGAGCGCGCCCGTGCGCACCCCGATGTACCGCATCGAGCGGTGCGGCATGCCGGCGGCCACGCGGCGGCGCCGGTCCAGGTACGAGATCGTGAAGACCGCGCCCGCACAGACCGCCGCCAGGCCGTAGGCGACCGCGTCGTTCGTGAAGTAGTACGTGGTCAGCTCCGCGACCAGGCCGTTCTCGTCGAGGTTGACGGTGCCGCTCGTGCCGAGGACCGCCAGCATGAGGCCGTTCCAGGTCAGCAGTCCCGCGAGGGTGAGGACGAAGGCCGGCACCCGGGTCTTGGCGCAGGAGTAGCCCTGGACGGCCCCCGCGGCGGTGCCCGCGAGCACCGCGGCGACGAGGGCGATCCATTCGGGCACGCCGTTGTTCACGTTCAGGACGGCGAAGATCGCCGCGGCGAGTCCGCTGATCGAGCCGACGGACAGGTCGAGCTCCCCGAGCAGCAGCACGAAGACGATCCCGACCGCGATCATCCCCGTGCCCACGATGTCGACGCTGATGTTCGACAGGTTGCGGGGCGAGAGGAAGTTCGCGTTGAGGGACTGGAAGATGATCCAGACCGTGGCGAGGACCAGGACGACGGGGAACGAGCCCAGCTCGCCGGCGCGGAACCGGCGCCGCACGGCCTCGCCCCCGCTCCGCAGCGCGAGGGCCACGGGCCCGCCGCCCGCCGGCCCGGCCTCGGCGACGGGTTCGGTCCCTTCGGCCTGCGGGTCCTCCGCGGTGTCACGCATCGCGGTCACCACCTCGTCTCGTAGGAGGCCGCCCGCCGTGGCACGTTCTCGGTGGCGCCGGTGATGGAGGCGATGATCTGTTCCTGGGACGCGGTGTTCACGTTGAAGAAGCCGTTGTTGCGGCCGAGCCGCAGCACGACGGCGCGGTCCGCGAGCGCCTTCACGTCGCCCATGTTGTGGCTGATGAGCAGGACGCCCATGCCGCGCTCCCGCAGCGCGTCGACGAGGTCCAGCACCTCGTTGGTCTGCTCGAAGCCCAGCGCCGCGGTCGGTTCGTCCAGCAGCAGCACCTGCGGGTCGCCGAGGAGCGAGCGCGCGATGGCCACCGCCTGGCGCTGCCCGCTGGAGAGCGAGACGACGGGGGCCCGCAGATCGGGGATGGCCCGGGTCAGGCGCTCCAGCAGGCCGATGGTGCGGCTCTCCATCTCCATCTCGTCGAGGAAGCCGAACCTGCGGATCTCCCGGCCGAGGAAGAGATTGCCGACGACGTCGAGGTTCCCGCACAGCGCGAGGTCCTGATAGACGGTGGCGATGCCGAGGTCACGGGCGTCGTGCGGGCGCCTGATCTGCACCGTCCGCCCCTCCCACTCGATGACGCCCTTGTCGGCGGGGGAGACGCCGGAGATCACTTTGACGAGGGTGGACTTGCCGGCGCCGTTGTCGCCGAGGAGGGCGACCACCTGGCCGGCATGGATCTCCAGGTCGACGTCCTTCAGTACCTCTACGACACCGAAGCGCTTGCACACCCCGCGCAGCGCCAGCAAGGGGGCAGCCGGCACAGAAACCATCTCCTTCCCGGGGCCCGGCCCGGCCGAAGCGGGCGTGTCAGAGCAGTCCGGCCCTGCTGCAGGCGGCCAGGAGCCGGGGGACGCAGATCTGCCGGACGGTGTAGAAGCCGTCCTTCACCAGGGTGTCCTTGATGGTGCCGGCGGTCACCGGGACGGGCGTGAGCAGGACGGCCGGCACCGCCTTGCCCCGGCTGGTGTGCACCGTGTCCTTGCCCACCTCGGCCAGCGGGCTCCGGCGGGCCGCGGCCACGGCCATCGCGGCACCGGCGGACGCCTCGGGATCGAAGGGCTTGTAGACGGTCATGTACTGCTCGCCCGCGACGATGCGCCGCACGGCGCCCAGCTCGGCGTCCTGACCGGTGACCGGGGGCAGCGGGGCGACCTTGTTGGCCTTCAGGGAGGAGATGCTGCCGGCGGCGAGACCGTCGTTGGCGGCGTAGACGCCCTGGATCCGGTCGGCGTCCAGCGCGGCGATCGCGCCCGACATGTTCATGTACGCCGTCTCGGTCCGCCAGTCCAGGGTGTCGTACGCCTTGCCGATCTTCACTTTCCCGGTGAGCACGGACAGGGCCCCCTTCTTGAACGACACCGCGTTGGGGTCGCTGGGATCGCCGTTCATCATCACGATCTCCGGGCGCGTCGCGTGCCGGCCCATGGCCTTCAGCAGCGCCCTGCCCTGGAGCCGGCCGACCTCCTCGCCGTCGAAGGAGACGTAGCCGGAGATCGGGCCCTCGGAGAGGCGGTCGTAGGAGATCACCGGGATGCCCGCCTCGGCCGCCTTGGTGACCGCGGTGCCCAGTGAACGGGCGTCCACGGGCACCAGCACGATGGCGTCGGCGCCCGAGGTGATCACGGAGTCCATCTGCTCCTGCTGGATCGCCACGTCCCCCCTGGCGTTGGCGTGCTGGATGCTGCACTCGGGGCACCGCTGCGTGATCCGCTTCTCCAGCAGGGGCCTGTCCTGTGTCTCCCAGCGGGCCGTGGTGGCGTCGGGGAGCAGCACGGCGATCCTCGGCGTCCCTCCGCCGCCGGGCGGGTCCACGGCGCTCGACCCGCAGGCGGCCAGGGCCACGGCCGTGGAGACAGCCGTCAGGGCGACCGCCGCGCCCCGTACGCAGGCCTTCATCACCGGGGGACCTCCCTCCGGGCGGAGATCCTTCTGGGACGCCCACGTGCGCGTGGCGGGACGACCTTTCGTCAGTGTGGCACCGGCCGCGACGATCTGCGAACGCGGCGGCACCCGCCGCAACGACTGTGCCTCGCCGGGAGATCGGCCGCCCACGGGCCGCCGAACGGTCCAGGTGCGATACGACGGGGTATGGGACGCTGGGGAGTAGATGCCCGATCTCAGCCCCAGGCGCGGCGCGGACGGGAGGTGGGTGCCGACATGCCTCACGACGGCCGAGCCCGTGCGGGAGTCTCCCCGCCGCCGGCATCCGGGGCCGACGCCGCCACCGGAGTGGTGCCTCCGCCGCCGTCCGAGGCGGTGGGAGACCAGGTGCTGGCCTTCGCCGGGGTTGCCGTGGTGGCCGTCTACGTGCCCGGCGAGGAGGAGCTGCGGCAGGCGGAGACCGTCCGCCGGCAGGTGGCCCCGTACCGGCTGTCCGAGCGCGTGCCCCTGGCCGAGGGCTCGCCCGCGGCGCACGCCTTCCGCACCGGCCGCCCCCTGTGGCTGAGCCCCGCGGACCTGGCCACCTACGGCGAGCCGCACGCCGAGGCCCCGCTCGGGGCGCTGCCGCTCACCGCGGACGGCGTACGGCTCGGCTGCCTCGTCGTGGTGGGCGTCTCCGGCACCGGCTTCGAGGCCGAGCAGCGGCACTTCCTGGAGCGGTACGCCGACGCCGTCGCCCGCGTGCTGCCGGCCGGTGCCCGCGGATCCATGCCGTCACCGGTGCTGCGGCCCGCCCTGCGCAACCTGCACGCCGGCTCCTTCGTCCTGGTGCCCGACACTGGCGTGGTCGAGGCGGACGAGACCCTGCTCAGCCTGCTCGGCATCGCGCCGGCCGACTTCGACGGCAAGGCGGACACCCTGCTCGCGCACGCCGTGCCGGAGGACATGCACGCCCTGGTGTCGGTGCTGGAACCGGCCGCCCAGCCGTCCGCCCGGCGGGAGCTGGAGTTCCGGGTCCGCGGACCGGCGGGGGAGATGCGCTGGCTGAGCCTGAGCTGCCGCGTCGTGGCCGGCGGTGACGCCGGGCCGGAGCGCGTCCTGGGCGTGGTGACCGCGACCCGGGTCCTGCGCCGCGGTTCCGACGACGTCTCCCGGATCCAGTGGCTGACCGCCGCGCTCGACGAGGCGACGACGGTTCCCGACGTGGGCCGCGTGGTGGTCACCGCGCTGCGCGAGCCGCTGGGCGCCGACCGGGTGGCACTGGCCGAACTGCAGGGCGACCGGCTGACGGTCACCGTGCTCGATCCGCCGCAGCCCGACCACTGGCCGGAGACCTGGCGCGCCCAGTGGCGCTCGGAGTGGCCCGACGCGCCGGTCAGTTCCCTGCCCACCCTGCAACTGGCTCTACGGGACGGCCGGTTGGACCTGTGGCCGGGCGGCTCCGCCTTCGAGGCCGGACTCGCGGGCATCGGCGAGGGCGGGCTCGCCGTGCTGCCGCTGCCCGCCCGGGGCCGGATCGCCGGCGTGTGCCTGGTCGGCTGGGACCGGCCGCACGCCTTCCTGCCCGACGAGCGGTCCCTGCTGACCGCCACCGCGGCGCTGGTCGGGCAGGCCCTCCAGCGCGCGCACGAGCACGACGCCGAGCAGGAGCTCGCCACGATGCTCCAGCGCAGCCTGCTGCCCCGGCGCCTGCCCGAACTGCCCGGCGCGAAGGCCGTGGCCCGCTATCTGCCCGCCCGGCGGGGACTCCAGGTCGGCGGCGACTGGTACGACGTCATCGCCCTGTCCGAGGACCGGGTGGCCCTCGTCATCGGCGACGTCCAGGGGCACAGCGCGGCGGCCGCGACCATCATGGGCCAGATGCGTACGGCGGTCAGGGCCTACGCGGTGGAGGGCCACCCGCCCGACGTGGTCGTGGCCCACGCCAACCGCCTCCTCGTCGGCATGGAGACCGACCTCTTCGCCACCTGCTGCTACGCCGAACTCGACCTGGAGGAAGGCAACACCCTGTTCGTCCGGGCCGGGCACCTCGCACCCCTGGTGCGCCATCCCGACGGCGTCGCGGAGGAGATAGAGGTCGAGGGCGGCCTGCCGCTGGGCATCCACGCGGAGGCCGAATTCCCCATGACCACGGTCGAGTTGGCGCCCGGCACGGTGCTCGCGCTGCTCACCGACGGCCTGGTGGAAGCGGCGGATCTCCCCGTCGACGAGGGCATGGACCGGACGCGCGCGGCCCTCGCCGCCGCCGACCCGGGCGACCTGGGACGGATGGCGGACCGCCTGCTCGGGGAGGACGGCCGCCGCGAGGACGACGTGGCGCTGCTGCTGCTCCGCTACGACGGCATGCGGACCCGGCCGATCCGGGCCGGCTGGGTCGTGTGGCGGCTGCCCGACGCCGTCATGCACGCCCGCCGCTTCACCGCCCGCACGCTGCGCGCCTGGCACGTCGGCGACATGGCCGACGCGGTGCTGCTGGTGGTGTCCGAACTGGTCACCAACGCCCTGGTGCACACCCAGGGCCCGGTCCGCCTCGACCTCACGCTGCGCGGGGACCGGGTGCGCGTCTGCGTCAGCGACTCCCAGCCGCGTGCGCCCGCCAAACCCGTGATCGTGGACTGGGAGGCGACCGGCGGCCGCGGCCTGCTGCTGGTCGAGGCGATGTCGGAGGCCTTCGGCTCGATGCCGGTGGCCGGCGGCAAGCAGGTCTGGAGCGAGATCGCCGTACCGCGGGAGGAGCACCCGGCGGTGGAGGAGGCGGGGGAGCAGCCGCCGGACGGCTGACCGCGTTCCGACCTGCCCTGGGGCGTGTCCGCTACGCCTGCGCCGATCCCCGGGTGGTCGGGTCGACATGGATCTTGGGCCCGGGCCCGGCACCTCGCGGACGTTCACCGGACAGCACCGGCCCGACCTCGTCCAGGCTCACCGTGGCGGCGACGAGCGGCCTGGGGTCGACCGCACCGGAGGAGTAGGCCCGGACGGTGGCGTCGAGGGCGGGGGAGGCGGACAGGATGCCCACCGCGGTCACGTCCTTCAGGACCAGGGAACGGGTGTCGATCCCGCTGCGCCCGCCCGCCAGCCCGATGTAGACGAGGCGGCCGCCCGGTTCGATCAACTCCAGTGCCAGTTCCGGCAGATGCGCGGCGTTCGAGGCGTCCACGACCGCGTCGAACGGCAGGTCCGGCAGCGCGCCCTCCGCCCAGACGTGCTCGAGGCCCAGCTCACGGGCGAAGGCGAGGGAGCTCTCGGTGCAGCCCATCAGATGGACCTCCGCACCGGCGGCCCGCAGGAACATCGCCGTCAGCAGCCCGATCGTGCCCGGACCCAGGACCAGGGCGCGGTCCCCGGGACGCGCCGCGGCGGCCCGCGCGGCGCGCAGCGCGTTGCCGCCCGGCTCCACCAGCGCGCCCAGCACCGGGTCGAGGGCCTCCGGCAGTGCGTGCAACGACGAGGCGGGCACGGTGAGTTGCTCGGCCAGCGCGCCCGCCCGCGCCCCGCGGATGCCGACCTCCTGCCGCTGCTCGCACACGTGCTGATGCCCCCGCAGGCAGCGGCGGCAGGTGCCGCAGCCGAGCATCGTGTCGCCCATGACACGCCGGCCCGTCCAACCGGGATCGACGCCGGCACCGACCGCCGAGACACGGCCGGCCCACTCGTGCCCCGGCCGCATCGGATAGGCGCAGTGCCCCTGGTGGAGATAGGCCATCTCGCCGGTGAAGAACTCGACATCGGTGCCGCACACGCCGACCCGCTCGACGTCGACGACGACCTCGCCGGGACCGGCCACGGGCACCGGGACCTCCTCGACCGCGTACGCGCCCGGCGCGGTCAGGACGAACGCGCGCATGAGGCCACGCCTCGCGGGCGCCCGGGCAGGGGCCGGCGCCGACGGGATACCGCGGTCCTCGGACGTCTGCGTATGCTCCATGGCGATCCAGACTGTAGACCGCCGTACCCGGCATCCGGAAGGAACCGCATGTCCGGGCTCCGCAGCACGCAGTGGTACGAGGGCCAGATCCTGACCCTGCGCAACGCGCGTCTGGCCAAGGTCGCGGCCTCGGTGCGCAACGGCGTCTACGAGACGGGCGGCATCCCGCTGAAGCTGCCGGTGGCCGCGCGGGCTCAGTGCGTGCTGCACACCGTCTGCAGCGCCGCATGCTTGGTGGACACGTCCTGCACCCGCTGCACGTTCTCGAGAAGCGCGCCGATATGCGGGTCGTCATCCTTGGCGGCGACCCTGGCGATCGTCAGCAGGACGGCCTCGTAGAACGCGTCCCGTACGGCCGGTGCCATGACGTCCGAGGCATCCAGGCAGCGGGGCCCCTTCAGGAGCCGCCGGGCGATCTGGCGCTCCACCGGCTCGCCCTGCGGGACCACTTGGCGGTTCGCCGAGAACACGCCCGCCCCTTTCGCCCACTGCTGCTGGGCGCCCTTCGAGGACAGCCGCCGGATCAGCTCACGGGCCCGGGCGCGCTTGCTGAACAACGCCGCGAAGTCGCCGGTCACCTCGTGGCCGCGCAACTGCGTGGCGCCTCCGGGCAACAGCGCGGCGGAGTCGGTGAGACGTGCGCGCCGCGTGTCCTTCGTACCGTAGAAGGAACGTGCGAACGAGCCCTGGTGCTCCAGGGTGCAGCCGTGCGCGCCGCCGAACAGCAGTCCGTGCCCGTCCGGGTCCCCGCGATGGTCCGTGCGCAGCGCCGTGCGCGCCGCGGACCTGTCCTGCTCGAGCAGCCGGGCCCAGGCCGTCCAGGCGGAACGCACCTCGGTGCTCGTCCACCACTTGTCGTGCGGCCCACCCGTGTTCAGGGCCCACCGCGTGTAGAAGCGGGGGCCCGCCCGCTGCAGGACGAGGTCCTCGATCCAGTCGGTGCCGGGCCAGCCCGAGGCGCCGTCGTCGCCCATGCCCATGCACCAACTGCTCATCGGCGCGGGCTTGTCGGCAGGCCGACGGCCCTCGCGATACCAGACGATGCT
Source organism: Streptomyces sp. NPDC057616 (assembly GCF_042800575.1). Classification (NCBI taxonomy): domain Bacteria; kingdom Bacillati; phylum Actinomycetota; class Actinomycetes; order Kitasatosporales; family Streptomycetaceae; genus Streptomyces; species Streptomyces sp. NPDC057616. Next base: position 282,231 of record NZ_JBHVGU010000007.1, on the reverse strand, counting down.
CTTCAGGTCAGCCTTCACCGGGACCCAGTACACGTGGTCGGAGGCTGTGCCGGCGGCGTTCCAGGGGGCGCCGTACTGCTTCGGGTCGAAGAGGTGGTCCAGCGGTTTGAGTCGGCCCTGCTGCTGGTATTCGGCGAGTTCACCGATGCCCGGCATGATCACGATGTCCGGCGGCTCGCCCGACTGCACCTTGGAGAGCAGCACCTCGCGCTGAGCCGCGGTGCCCTGGTACCGGAACGGGATGCCGAAGCTCCGTAGCACCGCCTTGAACTGCTGCTCCTGCTGCCCGGTCCACGTGCCGAGGATGGTCACCGGCTCCTCGTCGTCGTGCTGCGTCCAGACCACCACCACGCCGACGGCGGCGACCAGCACCATGACCACCAGCAGGACCAGCATCTTCAACCGGCGGGTCACCGTCGCCTCCAGTAGTCGCCGTCGAGCCGGAGTCCGAGACCGAGCGCGGGCAGGACGACGATCAGCAGACCGCCGACGAAGGTGCCCCGGTACACCCGGTCGGTCCAGGTGTCGTCGGTCAGCCGCTGCCGGACCTGCTCGGACCTCTGCGTGACGCTCGTCTGCGCGTCGATCAGTTCCTTGTGCGGCGCGGACACGTCGGTGATCCGTCCGGACACGTCGGTGATCCGGTGCAGGTCCTTCAGCGCCGCGCCGAGGTCGGCCTCGGTGGTCGACGTCGTCAGCACCGGGACCACGGCGAGTGCGACGGTGAGGGCCAAGGTCGCGAGCAGGTACGGGTTCCAGTCGCGGCCGCAGCGGTCGCGCAGCACGAACAGGGCCGACAGCAGGGTCAACGCCAGTGCCCCGAGGGCGAGTTCGGCCAGCCACCAGCCGGCACGCTGCCAGTCCCCCATGGTCGCCGTGGCCTCGGCGTGCCGGATCTGGGTCGTCTGGAGTCCGTCCAGCCGGGGTGCGAGTCCCACCTTGTCGCGGACGAGCAGCGACTTCGCCTCCCTGAACTTCTGGTCCCGCATGAGGGGTTGGTCCCGGTACACGGACATTCCGAGGTTGAGCGAGTTGCCGTAGGTGGCGAGCAGGCCGTTGACCGTGCCGAGGTCCTGGTCCGTGCGGTCGGCGATACGGGACAGGCCCTGGCTCGCGGCGGAGAGCTGGGACCGGTAGGTCTCGCCCGAGCCGGCCACATCGGCGAGCCGCTCCACCACCAGGGCGTTGGCCTCCTGGTACGAGCGCAGCGCGGCGAGCCGGGTGCCGGCGAGCCCCTGCACGGCGGGCGCCTCGCGGGACGCGAGCGCCACGGCGCCGCGCTGGGTCTGCCGGTAGGAGAAGAACAGCGCGGTCGCCGCCACCGCGGCGCACACGATCAGGATCAGCAGGTGCGCCTCCAGCAGCCGGCGGGTCCGCCAGGGACTCAGCAGCCCGCGCCACAAGGAGGCCGGCGAGCGGCGGCGCCAGGAGACGGCGCGTGCGGTCGTCACAGCAGCTTCCTTCCGCAGCTGATGCAGTAACGGGCCTCGCTCCCGGCCGGGGTGCGGCATGCCCGGCACCGCGGGCCCGGCCGCGCTCCGACGGCCTCGGTCAGGGGCCCGCCGGGCCGGGATCCGGCGCGCAGGATCATCGGGGCCAGGGTGCCGGCGTCGACGGTGCGCAGCCGGATCCGGCCCGCGGCCGCGTCCTCGATGTCGGCGACCGCGCGGATCTCGTCCAGCACCCACTCCGTGCCCAGCTGCGCCGCCAGCCGGGCGGCCTGCCCCAACCGGTCCTCGGCGGTGCCCTGTTGCCGTGCCTCGAGAGCGACGAGCCCTTGCCTGAGGGCACTGCGCATCCGTGCGGTGACGTTGAGGCTGCGTACGCTGTCGCCGCCCGCCGGGGCGTGCGGCGGGGACCGGTCGGGAAGGTGCCAGCGGGCGACGACCGGGGCGTGCACGTCGCCGACGGAGACCATGGCGAACTGCAGCTCCGTCTCCAGCGGATCCGCGTCCGCGTCGGCGACCAGGGTGAGCAGGTAGTCGCGGCGGCCCTGCTCCCACTGGTAGGTCGGAAAGCTCCAGCGGTGGGGCCGGCCGGGCTGCGGCAGCCCGCCGAGGCGGTGCGGGCGGGGCGCCTTCTCGGTCAGCGAGACCTGGCGGACGGAGGGCCGCACGGTCACCTCGATCGGCAGCTGCGGCGTGTGCACCCGGCGCAGCCGCTGGATCGCGCCGGTGACCGCCTGGGCGAGGCCGTCCTCCACGAACTCGGCGGTGCCGTGCAGTCGTTCGGCGAGGGCCAGCAGCGGATCGGGAGGCCAGTCCGTGCCCACGGCGAACACGTCGCAGGTGAACTGCCCGGCGCAGGCGTCCAGTTCCTCCTCCAGCCGCGTCTCGCCGGCGGCGCTGCTGCCGTCCGTGATCAGCACCAGATGCTGCACGGACAGCGGGCGCCCGGCGAGCAGGGCCCGCGAGGCGGCCGCCCAGGCGGCGTAACCGGCAGGCCGCGGACCGTCCTTGTGCAGCGGGAGCGAGCCGGCGGCGAAGGCGGCCCGGCGCCGCTCGTACTGGTTGGCGACGGCCCACTCGTCCTCGCCCACCGGATAGCACCGCCTCGGCTCGGTGCCGCCGCCCAGCACGGTGAAGGAGATGCCGTCGGGCAGGGCGCGCAGGGCGGCGGCCAGGGCTTGGACCGCCGCGCGGCGGGAGTCGGCGACGTCCACGGCGATGATCACCGCGAGCTCGACGGCGGGCAGATCGACCGGCGCTCCGTCGGCGGCCACGTCGACCTGCAGATGGGCCTCGATCTTCACGTTGCGGTGCGGGAGCAGATCGCCGTCGAGATCGACGTGCAGACGGATCCCCGGCTGCCGCCGAGTGTGACTGCTCATCTCCTACGTCACCGCTCCTTCCCCTTCGTCGCCGTACCGCGGGCCGGTGCCGCGCGGACCGTCGTGCGCTGTGTCGTGCGTGCCGTGCGGGCCGGGCGTGCGTCAGAACACGGTCTGCGGCCGTACCGAGTGCAGCAGGTCCACGAGGTGGTCGTGGGCGGCGGCCGACTCCCCGTGGTGTTCGGCCAGTTGCCGGTAGCGGGACTCCAGCCGGCTGCGCAGTTCGCGCTCCGGGCCGCCCAGGCGTCTGAGCCGGCGGGCGTCGAGCCGTCCGGCGCTTCCGGCCGGGCCCGGCCGGTCGCCGAGGCTGTGCAGCGCGTCCAGCTTCCACTCGTGCAGTTCGGTGCTCAGACGCAGTGCCTCGTCCTCGGACAGGCTCGGCTCGCCGGCGCCCGGAGTCCGGCCCACCAGGCCCTGGAGTTCCGCGAGCGCCGCGTCGACCTCACCGGGCGTGGGCAGCGGATCACCGTCCCCCGGCAGCCGGGCCGCACGGATGCGCACCGAGGCGATCCGGGCGACGGTGTGGTCCAGCGTGCCGGGCCCGACCCGGGCGAGCACGTCGAGGGCCGCCCGGCGGTCGCCCGCGCGCAGCGCGAGCCGGGCCAGCCCGAGGGCGGCGCCGCCGTGCGCGCGGTTGCGGGCGAACACGGCCTCGTACAGCTCCTTGGCGGTGGGCCCGGCGGTGTCGTCGCCGAGGAGTTCGCCGCAGTGGGCGAGGGCCAGCTTGGGGGCGTACTCGCCGGGCAGTTCGAAGTGGACCTGGAGGAAGTGGTTCCTGGCCTGGATCAGATGGCTCTGGGCCTGGGCGGCCTGGCGCGGGTCACCCGCGAGTCCGGCGCCGCGCAGGGCGAGCAGGGCGCGGTGCCACTCCAGCCGCCACCGCCGTACGGCCGACGGGCCGGGGATGGAGTCCGCGATGTCCAGCTCCTCCTGGGCCCGTTCCAGGTCGGCGGGCGTGTTGCGGCCCAGCAGGACACGGACGTTGTGCAGGCAGATCTCCACCGAGCGCGGCTTCTCGTCCTGCTGGTCCAGGAGCCCGCCCGGGTCGTAGCCGCTGCTGACCTCGAACCGCGCGGTCTGCGGGTCGCCCGGGAACCGCCGCGGCACCGGCAGGCACCGGGCGATCTCGGTGGGCGTCGGGGCGCCGAGGTCGAGGGCGGGGGCCACGGGCGGCTCGTACCGGTCACGGCGCGGGCGCGCCAGCCAGTGCTCGATGCCCGGCACCGTGCCGAGCCGGGCGCCGAGCAGCTGCGGGGAGGGCCGGAAGTAGTCGGACGGCTCGGGCGGGTCGCTCTTGCCGCGCAGGGCGCGGATCTCCCGCAGGGCGCCGCGGAGTTGGCCGGCCATCTCCCGGGCGTCGGCGAACCGCCGGCCCGGGTCGGTCCGCACGGCGCGCTCGACGACCCACCAGAAGGAGGCGGTGCCCAGGCCGGGCACCTCGTCGACGGCCCAGCGGGCGAGTTCGCGCAGGGTGACGCCGACGGTGTGCAGGTCGTGGGCGACGGTCGGCATGGCCGCGGAGCCGGTCTCGGGCGCCATGTAGTCGGGCGTGACATGGGCGGGCGGCAGGTCCTGGCCCTGTTCGCGCATGCCGCCGAGGTCGATGACCTTGACGCCGTCGCCGTGGTGCACGACGTTCGACGGCTTCATGTCCCCGTAGACGAAGACCCGTTCACCGCCGGCGTGCAGATGGACGAAGGCCTCCAGGATCTGGCAGCCGTACGCCGCGACGTGCTCGATGTCGAGGACGGACTCGCCGCGCCGGGTCTCCTCGACGACCTTCGCGAGGGTGCCGTCGCCGACGTCGTCCATGACGATGTAGCCGCCGGTGACCTCGCCGTGCTCGTCGCGCCGGGCGACGAAGTCGCGGATCTGGACGATGCGGAGGTGCCGCATGGCGACGAGGTTGCGCCGCTCGACGTCGGCGAGCCGGGCGCCGTCGTGCTCGTAGCGGTTGAGCAGTCCCTTGACGGCGACGACGTCACCGAGATGGGTGTCCTCGGCGAGGTAGACCCAGCCCTGGCCGCCGTGCGCGATGGGGCCCATGATCCGGTACTGGTCGCGCAGCACGTCGCCCGTGGCGAGTTCGGGCTCGTACGAGTAACGCTCGCCGCAGGCCGGGCAGAAGCCCTTGATCGGCACCGGGCCCTCGGTGTACGGCGGGGCGAAGGTGATGCCGCAGGTGGCGGACGAGCAGGCCATACGGATGCGCAGCGGCGCGTCGGCGCGGATGAGGCGTTCCCCGGCGGGGCGCGGGGTGCGCTCGGGGAGGTCGAGCAGGTCGTGGGGGCCGCGCTCGCGTGGGTCCTCGGGCAGGGCGGGCAGCCCCGCCGCGTGCTCCGCGCGGCCGCACACGGCGCAGTGGCCGGTGGGAAGCACCGTGCCGGAGCAGGCGGCTCCGTCGAAGTGCCGGTGGGGGCAGGTGGTCATCCTCCGGTCGTCCTCCTCCCTCGCCCGGGCCGGACCGGGCAGCTCGTCACGGTTCCTGGTGGCGGCTCAGGTCGGTGCGCAGGGTCCTGAGCAGCTTGCGCAGCCGGGTGAGCTGCTGGTGGGGGTCGTGCACGCCGTCGATCCGGCGCCGCTCGGCCCGGCGCAGGTCGGCCGTCTCGGTCACGGAGCCGAGGGAGGCACTGTCGACGACGTCGCGGCGGACCGCCGCCCCGAACTCCGCCCGCTCCAGCAGGTCGATCAGGATGTCCGCGTGGCGGAGCAGTGCGGGGCGCAGGAGTTCGTCCCGCGCCGCGCTCCAGCCGGTGCCGCCCTCATGGCGGAAGACGAGCAGCAGCCGGAAGTTCAACACCCTTAATCTGGCGAGGAGTTCGATCAGCGGACCGGGCTGGGGTTCCTCGTCGAGGCCGTCCACGACGACTGTGGCCGGTCGCGCGGGCGCGCGGTCGGCCGCCCGCTCGGGCTGGGGCCTGGTGCCGCGCAGCCAGTCCCAGTACGCCAGGTATTCACCGGCCGTACGGTCGATGTGGTCCAGCGCGTGATCGGCGAGATCGGGTCGGCTGCCACCACCGCGGTGGACGACCTCGGCCCGGTGCAGCAGATGGCGCAGCGAACGGTCCCTGCCGCTGTCCGGGGCCACCACGGTGATCTTCACCGGGTCCCCGTCCGGGTCGTCGAACCACCGGATCAGCCGCTCCTCGAAGGCGTGGTCCCAGGCGTGCGGGCCACTCAACTCCTTGACCACCGGCGAGAGTTCCGCGATGCGGTCGATGGGCAGCAGATACGAGAATGCCACCCGGTTGTCCTCGGGCAGCGGCCGGCTCATGTCGCCGCGCCAGCTGACGACGATCCCCACCACACGGGTGGGAGAGCCCTCCTGCGGCCGGGTGCACACGGCGGCGCCGCTGAAGCCGGCGCGCACCACCTCCGCCTTGGTGACGGCGTCGAGCTGCACCCGTTCGCCGCTGGCTCCGCCGATGCGGCCCCACAGGGTCATGCCCTCGTCGAATCCCTCCGCGTAGCCGCTCGTGAAGACCTCCATGCCGCCCCACAGCTCGGTGCCGAGCGGGGCGGGGCGCGCCTGCGGGCGCGGGTCGTCCAGCCGCAGCACGGCGGCGTCCTGGCCGCTCCCGCTCTCCCGCAGCCAGCCGCCGGGCATCACACGCGCGGCCACCGGCGGGAGGCGGTCGTTCTCCGCGAACTCCAGCCACATGGCGGTGCCGGGGTCGTCACCCACCACATGTGCGCAGGTCAGCGCGGTGCGCTGGTCGATGAGCACGCCCGCGCCGCAGACGGGGCCGTCGGCGCCCCCGCGGCGCAGCCTGAGCCTCCAGTCCGCACGCAGTTCCCCCATGTCGTCTCACCCTACGCGCGCGGCATGGCGGGTCCCTAGACTTATGACCAGGTTTGATCGGCCAATTTGCGGAAGTCGGCGGTGTGTTGACATGGGGGATACCGAACCTGTCGGTCTCGCGGAGGCCATCGGCACGGTGCGCGCGGAGTTGGCGCGGGCCGAGGCCGAAGGGGCCGAGAGCGACTGGCGGTTCAGCGTGGAGCAGGTCAGCCTGGAGTTCTCCGTGCAGTTCCACCGGGCCGGCGACGGCGGCGCGGGGCTGCGCCTCGGCGTGGTCGAGGCCCGGCTGGGCGGCTCGGTGAGCCGCGACAACACGCACCGCGTCCAGGTCGACCTCAAGCCCCTGCCGCGCCCCGACGGCCGGCACCACGAGGTGAGCCGCGAGAGCGGCACCGCCCGCACGGGACCGGGCCCGGACGACCACGGCGTCGCGCGGTAAGGACGACCTGTGCCCGGTGGCGAGGGCACCCGCGCCGCGGGCATGGTGGGGATCTCCGGAAAGGCGGGACCCTCATGACCACAGCGACCGTCGTCGGGGCCGGGCCCAACGGCCTGGCCGCCGCCGTCGCGCTGGCCCGGGCCGGCGTGCGGGTCACGGTGCTGGAGGCGGCCGACCGCATCGGCGGCGGCACCCGCTCGGGCGAGGCGATCCTGCCGGGCCTGCTGCACGACCACTGCTCGGCCATCCACCCCATGGCCGTCGGCTCGTCGTTCCTGAACGAGCTCCGCCTCGACCGCCACGGCCTGCGCTGGGCCTGGCCGGAGATCGACTGCGCGCATCCGCTGGACGGCGGCACCGCCGGGGCGCTGCACCGCTCGGTGACCGCCACCGCCGCCGGCCTCGGCCCCGACGGCGAGATCTGGCGGCGCCTGTTCGAGGGCCCCTCGGCGGCGTTCGGCACCTTCGCCGACGACATCATGGGCCCGCTCCTGCGCGTTCCCCGGCACCCCGTTCAGCTCGCCCGCTTCGGCCTTCCCGCGCTCGCCCCGGCGGCGCTGCTGGCCCGGGCGTTCCGGACCAAGCAGGCCAGAGCGGTGTGGGCGGGCGTCGCGGCGCACGCCTTCCACCCCCTGGAGCGGCCGCTGACCGCGAGTGTGGGGCTGGGCATCATCACCGCGGGACACCACTACGGCTGGGCGGTCGCCGTGGGCGGCTCGCGCCGTATCACCGGCGCCCTGGCGGCGGTCCTGGCCGAGCTGGGAGGCACGATCGAGACCGGCGTCCGGGTGTGCTCGGCGGCCGAGCTGCCGCGCGCGGACGTGACCCTCTGGGACGTCGCGCCCACGGCCCTGGCCCGCATCCTCGGCGATCTGCTGCCGCCCCGGACCGCCCGCGCCTACCGCCGCTACCGCTACGGCCCGGGCGCGTTCAAGGTCGACTTCGCGGTCGAGGGCGGCGTGCCCTGGCAGGCCGAATCGCCGCGCCGGGCCGGCACGGTCCACGTGGGCGGCGGCTACGCCGAGATCGCCGCCACGGAGCGGGACGTCCACGCCGGGCGGATGCCCGGGCGGCCGTTCGTCCTGGTCGGGCAGCAGTACCTGGCCGACCCGTCCCGGTCGGCCGGCGACGTCCACCCCGTCTGGTCCTACGCCCATGTCCCGAACGGCTACACCGGCGACGCCACCGAGGCGATCACCGCGCAGATCGAGCGGTTCGCCCCGGGCTTCCGGGACCGGATCGTGGGCACCGCGGTGCGCACCACGCCCGGGTTCGAGGAGTACAACCCCAACCACGTCGGCGGCGACATCATGACGGGCGCCATGAGCGCCGCCCGCCTGGTCTTCGGCCCCCGCCCCACCCTCCAGCCCTACGACACCGGGGTGCCCGGCCACTACCTGTGCTCGGCGGCCACCCCGCCCGGCGCCGGCGCCCACGGCATGTGCGGAGTCCACGCGGCCGCCCGTGCCCTGCGCCGACTGCGCGCCTGAGACACCGGCCGGTGACGCGTCCGCGGCTGGCGCGCCGCCGTCAGCCGCGCAGCGCGGCCCTCTCGCCCGCGCCGACGGCGCGCAACGCCCGCTCGACCGTCTCCTCGTTCTCGCCCACCGGAGCGACGTAGTCGAGGACGCCGCAGGCCGCGGCCTCGCCCAGGGTCCGGGTGATGACCCAGGTGGCCAGGTACTGCGAGGCCAGGCAGCCGCCCGCGGTGGCGATGGCGCCCTCGGCGTGGAACGGCGCGTCCAGCACGGTGACGCCGAGGGCCTCGACGTAGGGCCGGCTCCTGACGTCCGTGCAGGCGGGCATGGTGTCCAGCAGGCCGAGGCGGGCGAGCACCAGTGCGCCGGAGCACTGCGCGCCGATCAGCTGCCGTGCGGGGTCGAGCGGCAGCCGGGAGATCAGCCGGTCGTCGGCGACGACGTCGCGCGTCTTGACGCCGCTGCCGATCAGCACGACGTCCGCCTCGGTCACGAACTCCAGCGGGCGCTGCCCGGTCACCTCGATGCCGTTCATCGACGTCACCACCGGCTCGGGTGTCGTCACGAACGCCTCCAGACCGTCCTTGCGGCACCGGTTGATCAGCGCGAAGGCGATGAAGCTGTCGAGCTCGTTGAATCCGTCGAAGGTGACGACGGCTACCTGCATGGCGACTCCTCACGGCACGGGAACCGCAGCGTCTCAGGCGGGCCGCGCCCTCGTCGCGGGCCAATCGGCGGCCGGTGGCCCGCTCACGGGGTGGCCAGGCGGTAGCGCAGCACCCCGCCCTCGGCCACGAACGAGGACGGGAGGAACGGCGTGCCGACGGGGCGGCCGTCCAGGTGCAGCGACCGCACGCGGGAGCGCGCCGCCGACGCGTCCGGGGCGAGGACGGAGAGGGTGACGCCGTTGCCGCGGTGCACCGTGATCCCGGGGAACAGCGGGCTCGCCAGGGCGAGTTGAGGACTTCCCGGGACCTGGGGGTACATGCCCAGGCCGGCCCAGACCGCCCAGGAGGACATGGCGCCCAGGTCGTCGTTGCCGACCAGGCCGTCGGGGCGGTCGGTGAACAGGGTGGTCAGGGCGCGCCGCACGGTGTCCTGCGTGCGGTCGGGGCGCCCCGCGTAGTCGTAGGCCCAAGGGGCGCCGAAGGACGGCTCGTTGCCGAGATAGGCGTACGGCCTCTCGGCGCCCGCGTTGAGTTCGGTGAAGAAGGTGTCCAGGCGCGAGGCGACCGCGGCGTTCCCGCCCATGGCGGCGAACAGTCCGGGCAGGTCCTGCGGGACCATCCAGGTGTACTGGGCCGCGTTGCCCTCGACGTAGTCGGTGCGCTGGGCGGGGGTGAAGGCCGGCCAGGTGCCGTCGGCGGCGCGGGGCTGGAGGTAGCCGCTCGCGGGGTTGAACAGATGACGCCAGTTGCCGGCGGCGCGGTTGAGGGCGGTCTGGGTGCTCGTGTCGCCGAGCCGTCCGGCCAGGTGGGCGAGCGCGCCGTCGGCGACCGCGTACTCCAGCGTGGTGGACGCGGTGCCCCAGACGCCCTTGGTGCCGGCCGGGATGTAGCCCAGGGTGTCGTAGAGCTCGTGCCCGGGCCGCTGCCGGTCGTCGGAGCGGCCCGCCACGGCTGTGCGCAGCAGCGCCGCGGCGTCGAAGTCCGTGCCGCCGAAGGCGTGGATGGCGGCGGCCATCGCCGGCAGCGGGTCGCCGACCATGACGCGGGTTCCGCCGTTGGCGAGCGTCCACCGGTCGAAGTACCCGCCCTGGCGGCCCTGTTCGAGGATCGACTGGGCGACGTCGGAGGCCTCGCGCGGCGCGAGCAGGGCGAGCAGCTGGACCTGGGAGCGGTAGACGTCCCAGCCGGAGAAGTTCGCGTACTGCACATGCCCGGACCGGGTGCGGTGGACCTGGCCGTCCATGCCCCGGTAGCGGCCGTCGGTGTCGCTGAACGCGCTGGGGTGCAGCAGCGCGTGGTAGAGCGCGGTGTAGAAGACCCGGCGCTGCGTCTCGGTGCCGCCGGTCACGTCGATCCGGCCCAGCCACGTGTTCCACCGGTCGCGGGCCGCCTGCCGCACGGAGTCGTAGGAACGGCCGTCCTGTTCCACGGTGGCGTTGCGGCGGGCACCGTCGAGGTCGACGAAGGACACGCCCACCCGGGCGGTGACCGCACGGGTGCCGGGGGCGAAGGAGACGTACGCGCCCGACGTCTTGCCGTCCAGGTGCTCGGCGTGGGCGAAGGGCCGGTCGAACACGGCGTGGAAGTAGAGGCGGTAGCGGTTCGTGGAGCCGCAGAAGGCGCCGCCGTCGGTGTAGCCGGACAGGGTGCGCGTACCGATGGTGATGTCCCCGGTCGCCTTGTTGAACGCCCGTCCGGCGTCCACCGTCAGGCCGGCCGGGCTCGTGTCGCCGGCGGGATAGGTGAAGCGGGCGATGCCGGAGCGCTGGGTGGCGGCGATCTGCGTACGGATGCCGTTGTCGAAGGTGACGCCGTAACTGCCCGGCGCCGCCTGCTCGTTGGCGTGGGAGAAGGTTGCGTGGCGGGCCGCGGGGTCCGGGCCGGGGCGCCCGGTGAGCGGCATGAACGGCACGTTGCCGTAGTCGTCGCAGCCCGCGCCGGAGATGTGGGTGAGGCTGAAGCCGCGGATCCGGTTGTCCTGGTACGCGTAGCCGCCGTGCTGGTGCGTGACGGTGTCGGGGCTCCACTGGACACCGCCCAGCGCCGCGGACGCTCCCGGGAAGGTGTTCCCGGCCCCTCCGCCGTGTCCGAAGTCGGTGCCGCCCGGCGCCGTACCGACGAACGGATTGACGTAGGCGGCGGGATCGGCCACGGCACGCGCGGCCTCGGCCACGGAAGGGGTGGAGGAATCCGCCCGGACCGGCGAGGCCAGCAGGACGGACGAGGCCAGGGCTGCCGCGACGGGGTGCAGGCGCACGAAGCTCTCCTCGGGACGGTGGGCCGCCGCCTGTCGTACGGCGACGGACTGCCCACCTTCCCGACCGGACCGCGAGCGGACGCGGCGCCGTGCCGTGGGACGGGCCGCGGATCAGGCTCACGGCGGAACGCGGGGGAGCGGCGGAGGGGGCCGCGCCGCTGCCCGGTTCACCGCCGCCCGGTTCCCGGGGGACCGGCCATCCGTGGGCCGGCCCGGTCACACCTCCCGGTGGTCGATCCCGAGCAGGCTCGCCGCGGCCCGGAAGTCCGCCGCGTGCCTGCCGACGGCGAGGGACCAGTGGTGGCCCACGCCCGTCGCGCTCCACGCGTCCACCCACTCGCCGGGGTCACGGCCGAAGTCGACCCGGCTGGTGGTGTTGCCGATCTCCAGCAGCGGGCCGGGCACGACGGTGCCCTCGGACGTGACGAAGGACAGGCTGCCGTCGGCGTCCTGGCCGAGCCCCAGGAGGGTGACCGGGCCGTGCTGGACGTCGAACTCCACGCTGACGCCCCAGCCGCGTTTGCCGTGGTAGACGCCCAGCCCGCGCAGCAGCGGGTCGCGGGCGCTCACGGCCAGATGGGCCGGGCCGTCGTGGCCCATCTCCACCACGCCGTCCTCGAAGTTCAGCGCCTGGATCTCGGTGAACGAGCCTCCCGCGCCGACGCTCTGCGACACCAACTGCGCGACGCTGGTGCGCAGTTCGTACTCGCCGGCCGCGGGCACGCCCCGGGCGGTGAGCAGCGAGGCGCCCAGGATCATGCCGGCTCCGAGCCGCTCGTGCAGTTCACCGTCGAGCCCGCGGTGGTAGTAGGCGAGCGTGTCGAGGCCGAAGTCCTCGACCAGCCGGTCGAGCGCGACGGAGACGGTCGATCCCCACGCGAAGTCCTCGTCGACCACGCTGTCGTCGAGGGTGAAGACCTGCCGGGCGAGCGCCATCCGGTCGCGCGTCTCCGCCTCGGTCACCTGCTCCACCCGGTGCCGCAGGTCGTCGAACTCCAGCACCTCCACGTGCGAGCCGAAGGCCGTGGGCAGCAGCGTCAGGTCGGTCGAGACGTCGAGCATGCCGGGATACAGATGACCCATCAGGCCGTGCCGGGCGTGCCGGAGCGCGGCGCGGACGCGCGCGGCGCGGATCCACTGCTCGATGCGCCGCCAGGCCGTCTCCTGGCGCAGCCAGCCCGAGACGGACCGGAAGGGGATGCCGGCCCGGCGGAAGACGTTGCCGACCTCGGGCACCGGGCACTGTCCGCAGTAGGCCAGCCAGGCACCGGTGTCGAAGGCGGCGTGGTCCATCCGCTCGGACGGCTGGAGGTCGATGACCAGCACGGGCGTGTGCGAGCGGCGGGCGATCGGCAGCACCATCGAGGACGTCAGATACGTCGTCAGGAACAGCACGATCAGATCGCAGTCGGCCTTGCGCAGCTCCTCGGCCGCGGCGGCCCCCTCCTCGGCGTCGGAGATGAAGCCGACGTCCGTCACCTCCGTGTCCATGCCCCCGATCCGCTCGGCGACGTACCGGGCCGACTCCCGCAACTGCGGCAGCAGGCCCGGGAACTGGGGCCAGTAGGTGCCGAGCCCGCCGGCGACCAGGCCGATCCGGGTCCGGCGGCGGCGCACCGGTGGCAGCAACTCCGCTACGGGCGTGGGGTGTTCGGCGGTGGTCATGGTCGGTGCTCCTCGTGGGTCGCGGGGTCTGCTGCGCTTCAGGTCGGGGCCACCCGCAGGTCCGTCGGGGTGTGCGGGACGCCGGCGGTACGCCGGATGAGGACACGGACGATGTAGACGCCCGCGACCGCCGACGCCGCCATGCAGGCGGTGATCGACCAGAGCAGGGCGGACGCGCTGTACTCCATCAGGGCGGGCGTGACGAACGCGACGCCCGCGAACACCCCGCGAGACAGGGCGTAGGTGAGGCCCTGCGTGGTGCCGCGGGTGTCCGGGGGCAGCGTGAGCTGCGACCACACCTTGTAACTGGCCTCGCCCGCGAAGGGGTTGGAGATCTGGTAGAGCACGAAGAAGACGAGCATGCCGGCCAGGGCGCCGGCCGTCAGCGAGGCGATGCAGAAGGCGAGGATCTGCACGAGGGTGAAGACGTAGAACAGCCGGTCGCGCCAGGGGGTGTCGGCGATCCGGACGAAGACGAAGGTCAGCACCAGCGCGATCGGCAGGAAGGCCAGGTTGATCCCGGTGGCCAGACTCTGCGAGGCGCCGCTGACCGTGACCAGCAGATACGTGCCGAACTGGCCGAAGGTGTTGGCGCCGATCCCCCAGGTGACGTAGTACGCGAAGGTCGCGGCCATCGGCAGCAGCGCGGCACGGTTCAGCACGTTCTTCAGCTCGATGCCGCGCGGGGCGGCCAGCGCCGCCGCCTCCTCGGCCACCTCCGTGTCCGAGGGCTCGTCGGCCAGTTCGAGGCGGGAGCGGAGCTGCCAGGTGACCAGCGCGGCGACGGCCAGATGGCCGGTGATGATCCGCGCCCCGGTCATGCCCGAGTCCGAGAGCAGATAGCCGAGGAAGATGACGACGACGATGCCCGCCACCCACATGACCTGTGTGAACGACACCAGACGGGCCCGGCCTTCGGCGGGCGCGGCGTCCGAGACCACGGCCAGCGAGGTCGGCAGGTCGGCGCCGGCCGCGAGCCCCGCCACCAGGACGCCGATGAACAGCACGATGTCGTTCGGCGCCAGCGTGATGACGACGGCGCCCACCGCGTAGCAGAAGATGTCCCAGTTGTAGACGCGGCGGCGCCCGAACATGTCGGCCAGCCGGCCGCCGACGAGGGAGCCCACGGCGATGCAGCCGGTGACGATCGCGCTGATCGCGCCCGCCATCCACACGCCCATGTCGTAGCTGTCGCGGTAGATGGCCAGGTTGACGGCGATGCTGACGATGAGGGCGGCATCGAGGTAGGAGGCCATGCCCGACAGGGCCGCGACCTTCCACAGGCGCCAGGGGATGGGGTGTTCCGAGCGTGCTGGAGCAGTCGGGATTCGGACCATGATGCGACTCCGTCGTCTGGGGAGGGGCCGAGCGGAGGGGGACGTCGCGGCGCTGAGGCCGATGCGCAGTGAATATAGGGACAGAAAAACGTTCCAACAACCCCTCATGCACCCATTTGCAGGAAGACGCGACAGCCTCCTTCCCGCCCTCCCGATCCGGTGCCAACATTCCAGGTGGTCGAAGCATTGGACTGTGTAAAACGTTTTTGATCCGTGAGGGTGCCTCAGCCGTACTCGGAAGGACCGTGTTCGTGATCTCCTCCGCGCTGCAGCAGCTGTTCGACGACCCGCCCCGGGACTTCGGCCCCACCCCGCTGTGGTGGTGGTCGGGTGCGAGGGTCACCCGCGAGCGGCTCGCCTGGCAGATGCGCCGGTTCGCCGAGGGCGGCATCCACAACCTCGTCGTGATCAACCTGGCGCCCGCCGGCCCGAGTTTCGGCGCCCGGGCCGACGAACCGGCCTGGTTCGGCGAGGAGTGGTGGGCACGCTTCACCGACGCCTGCGAGATCGCCCTGGACCTGGGCACCCGCCTGTGGTTCTACGACCAGATCGGGTTCTCCGGCGCCAACGTCCAGGGCGGCGTCACCCGCCGGCACCCCGAGGCCACGGGGCTCGCCCTGCGCTCCCGCAGAGCGACGATCGCCAACGGCACGGCGGGGAACGCGAGTTCGGAGACGCTCGTGGGCGCGTACACCAGGGACGGCCGGCGCCTGCCCGTCACCGGTGCCCGCATCGAGACGGCCGACGGCAGCGAGGTCGACGTCGTCACCGCCGTCCCCACGGCCTTCGACTACCAGGACCCGGACGCCGTCCGCCTGTTGATGGACGCCGTCCACCACGAGTTCGACCGCCGCGTTCCCGCGTTCCTCGGCAACGTCATCGCGGGCAGCTTCCAGGACGAGCTGCCCGGCACCAACGCCTGGAGCCACCGCCTCCCCGGGGAGTTCCTCGCCCGCCGCGGCTACGACCTCCTGGACCACCTGCCCGCCCTCTTCGGCGGCACCTCCGCGGCGCCGGAGATCCGCGCCGACTACTACGCGGTCCGCGCCGAACTCACCGAAGAGGCCCTGTTCAGGCCGCTCGCCGCCTGGCACGAGGAGCGCGGCATGCTCCTGGGCTGCGACCAGAGCCATCCCGCGCGCTCGGGCTTCCCGGCCCAGTCCACCCAGATCTACTCGGACTACTTCCGCACCCACCGCTGGTACGGCGCCGCGGGCAGCGACCATCACGGCGACTCCAAGGTCCACTCCTCCATGGCCCACCTCTACGGGCACGAGCGGGTCTGGATCGAGGCGTTCCACTCCTCCGGCTGGGGCGGCACCCTGGAGGACACCTACGACTGGCTCCTGCCGTTCCTGCGCAGCGGCGCCAACCTCTACAACCCGCACGCCAGTTACTTCGGCACCGCGGGCGGCTGGTTCGAGTGGGCGCCGCCCTCCACCGACTGGCGGCAGCCCTACTGGCGGCAGTACCCGGCCTTCTCGCGCGCCGTCGCCCGGATCTGCTCCCTGATGTCCTGGGGTACCTACAGCGCCGGCGTGGCGGTCCTGCACCCCACCACCACCATGCAGGCCCTCATCCCGCTCGACGCCCCCGTCAAGCACTTCGGCGACGGCCGCCTCGGCGAGGCCCACGCCGACGTCGACGAGACGCAGCGGCACTACCTGGACCTGTGCGGCGTCAACAACTGGCTGCGCCCGCACGCCGGTTGCCTGGACCGGCGCGGCGTCTCCTTCGACATCGTCGACGACGCCTCGGTGCAGCGCGCCAGGGCGGGCGAAGGCGCCCTGCGGATCGGGGACCTGGCCTACACCGCCGTGCTGCTGCCCTCGGCGAGCGTCCTGGAGGAGGACACGGCACGCCGGCTGACCGAGCTGCTCGACGCGGGCGGCCGGGTGGTGGCGGTGGGCCGCCCGCCCGCGACCGCGGCCGGACGCGCCGGGGACGACTCCGTCGTGGCGGCGCTGAGCGCGCACCCGAGGCTGGAGCGCGCGGGCGACGCGGAGGCCGCGGCCCTCGCCGTGGCCGACGCCGCCGGCTACGCGACCGGCGACGTGCCGCTCCTCGTCAGGCGGCAGGGAGAGACGGCGATCGCCCTGGTCACCGGCGCCTTCCCGGACGCCCGCACCCACCCGCCCAAGGGCCGCCACACCATCGACGCCGCGCGCTACGCCCGCGTCAGGTCCGTCACCGTGCGCGCCCCGGTGGCCGAGGCCGAGGTCTGGAACCCGGCGACCGGCACCCGGCGCCCCGCGCGCGTCACCGTCGCCGACGGCGTATCGACCGTCGAGGTGCCGCTGGACGGCGCCCCCGCCGCCCTCCTCGTCTGGCGCGAAGGCACCCCGCCGCCCCCGCCGCCTGCCCAACTCGCCGCACCAGCCCGTGCGTTCGACCTGTCGGCCGGCTGGGAGGGGCGCCTGGTCCCCACGATGGACAACACCTGGGGCGACCTCGCGCTCCCCGCCGGAACCTCCGTCGACGAGCCGCAGATCTGGACCATGCGCTGGACCGAGTCCGCCGCCCCCGGCGCCGACTGGCAGCAGACACGGGCTACGTACGGCAACCGGGTGCGCGTCCTGCCGCCGCTGCCCGCCGCGAAGGCCCCCGACCCGCTGGACCGCGCGGCCGCCGCCCGCGTCCTGGCCGGGGAGCTGCCCCTGACCCCCTGGGACGAGAGCTGGACCGTGGCGCTGTTCTCGTCGAGCCGCGGCACCCCGGACCCCGAAGGACTCCTGGGCAACAAGGGGCTGGTGGCCGAGGAGTTCGTCCGGGTCCCGGTGCCGGGCCCCGGAACCGTCGCCCGGGTCCGTGCCGTCGTCGAGACCGGCCATCGCGGACCCGCCGATCTGCACGTCGGTGCCGAGGCGGCCAAGCGCGTGTGGTGGAACGGCGAGCGGTGCGCCACCGGCACCGGCTACCTGGCGACCGCCCGGGTCGAGGTGGAGCGGCCGTACAACATCCTCGAGTACGAGCTGTCCGACACCGAGGACCGCCCGTCCGCCATCTCGGCCAAGGACCATGCGCCGCTGGGCAGTTACTTCTGCCTGACCGGCCCGGACGGATTCGTGCCACGCCCCCGGTTCATGCGTCTGCCCGACGGCGTACGGCCGGACGGCGGCGTGAGCTACCAGGGGCGGCTGGACGTCGCGGACGGGGACGCACGAGCAGTGCTCGTCGTGGGTGCCGCGGCCGGGGTCACCGTGCTGCTGGACGGCGCCGTGGTGGCACGGCAGGAGAAGGTCGAGTACTACGAGTCCGACTGGGGCGCGGTGCCGATGTTCTTCCGGCACGAACTGACCCTCCCGGCGGGCGAGCACGTCCTCGACGTCGTGGCCGACGGCGCCCGCGCACGGGACGCGGTGTACGTCGACCTCGTGGCATCCACGGAGTCCGAGGTGACCGCGCTCGTCAGCGGCGCAGGCTGGCAGGCAGCGACGGGGGAGTGGCGCGGACGCACGGTCGAACACGAGGGCCGGTGGGGGGAGCTGCAGCACTGCCACGCCGCCGTACGGCCGCACCCGCTGCCCGGCACCGCATGGCTGGCCGGCGCTCCCGCGCTCGGCTCTCCCGTCCTGCCGCTGCGCTCCACCGACGACGTCCGCGAGAGCGCGCAGCACTTCCGTTTCACCGTCCCGCCCGGCACCGTCTCCCTCGACCTGCCGCTGGAGCTTCCCGCACGGGTGAGGATCGCGGAAGGCGCCGAACGACCGCTCGACGGACAGGTGCTGACACTTAATCAACCCCTGCCGGAGCCCACGGAGATCGCGGTCGTCACCGCGCCCACGGCCGTCCTGCGAGGCGGCTGCGCCTGGCGCGGACCCGTACGCGTCCGCACCGCCCCCGCGCCGCTGCCGCTGGGGGAGTGGCGGTCGCTGGGACTGGGCGGCTGGAGCGGCGGTGTGACCTACGCGCGGGACGTGGAGGTGCCCGACGGCCCGGATCCCGTGCTCGACCTGGGGCGCGTGCACGGCAGTGTCGCGGTCGCCGTCGACGGCGCACCGGCCGGCGAGGCCTTCTGCGCCCCGTACCGCTTCGAACTGCCGGGTACCGCCGGACGCACCGTGCGGATCGAGGTGACCGTCCACAACACCCTGGCGCCGTATCTCGCCGAAGCCACCCCGACCGCCTGGGCGTTCCCGCACCAGCAGGCCTCCGGGCTGCTGGGACCGGTGACACTCCAGGTACGGGACTCAGACGCCGGGCAGTGACCGGGTGGAGTCCCGCAGGACCAGGTCCGGCGCGAACACCCTTGTCTCATGGGTGTGTTCGGCGCGGGCCTCCACCTCGTCGAGCAGCATCTCCACGGCGGCCCTGCCGAGGTCCTCGACGGGCTGGCGGACCGTGGTGAGGGTCGTACCGACGAAGCTCGCGATGTCCAGGTCGCCGTAGCCCACCACCTGTACGTCCTCGGGGACCTTCACCTCGCGCTCGGCCAGGCCGCGGCACAGCCCGGCGGCGAGGAAGTCATTCGTGCAGAACACCCCGTCGGGCAGGTCCTCCAGACCGCGGGCGATCTCCAGGCCGTACGCCACCGTCATCTCCTCGGCGACCAGCTGGCCCAGCCGTGCCGAGCGCCGGCTGCGCACGGCCTGGCGGGCGCCCTGGTAGCGGTCGGCGCACTGGCGTATCGAACGTTCGCCGTTCACCACGAGGATGTCGCGCGCTCCGCAGTCCAGCAGGTGCTGCAGGGCGATCCGGCCGCCGCCGACGTCGTCGACGGAGACCGAGCAGCCCTCCTGTGCCGGCATCGCGCGGTCCGCCAGGACCAGCGGGATGCCGCGCTCGCGCAGCCGGGTCAGCCGGGTGGGGTCGGCGCTGAGCGGCACGACCACGGCGCCGACCGCCCGCTGCTCGACCAGCATGGTGAAGTAGCCCTGCTCGCGCTCCGGAGCGTCCCCGCTGTGGCACAGCACGAGCGAATAGCCGTGGTCGTACGCCGCGTCGGCGGCACCCCTGGCGATGCGCGCGTAGAAGGAGTTGGTGACGTCGGGCAGGACCAGGCCGATCGAGGACGAGTGGCCGGTGCGCAGTCCGGCGGCGCCCGGATGCGGCACGTAGTCGAGCGCCGCGACCGCGTCGCGGACCCGCTCGGCGGTGCGGGCGTTGACGCGCTCGGGACGGTTGAGCACGTTCGAGACCGTCGACACCGAGACGCCGGCGGCGGCTGCGACGTCCTGGATGCGGGCGGGGCGAGCCGGAATGGCGTCCACCCCCCTCGCTGTGGCAGCCGTGCGACCAGGCACGACGTGGTCCTCAAAGGCGACGTCAGTCTACCCCGGCTGCGCCTGTAACGTTTTTCGCCCTCGTGCCCGGACCGGGCTCAGCGCGCGAGCAGCTTCCTGAGCTCGCCGGCGACCCGCTCGGGCGCCTCCTCGGCCATGAAGTGGCCGAAGTCGACGGTGCGGTGGGCCAGTTGCGGTGCCCACGCCGACCACAGCGCGCGGGCGTCGAAGCCGAGGGCGGCGCCCCAGTCCTGCTGGAGCACGGTCACCGGCATCGTCAGCACGTTGCCCGCCGCGCGGTCGGCCCGGTCGTGCTCCAGGTCGATCCCGGCGGAGGCCCGGTAGTCGGCGACGACCGACGGCACCGCCGCGCGGCAGGCGTCCAGATAAGCGGCGCGCACGGCGGGCGGGATCGCCGCGCGGTCACCGCCCCACAGGTCCAGGAAGTGGCCGAAGAAGAGATCGGGCTCGGCGGCGATCATCCGCTCGGGCAGGCCCGGCGGCTGGGCCATCAGGTAGAGGTGGAAGCCCACCGCCGCGTCCACGCCGTGCATCACCTCCCACATGTCCTGCGTGGGGAGCACGTCCAGGCAGGCCAGGTGTGTGACGGCGGCGGGGTGGTCGAGCCCGGCGCGGAAGGCGACCAGGGCGCCGCGGTCGTGCCCGGCCAGCGCGAACCGCTCGTGGCCGAGCGCGCGGGCGAGCTCCACGACGTCGGCGGCCATGGTGCGCTTGCTGTAGGCGGTCCCGTCGGGGTCGGCCGGCTTGTCGCTGGCGCCGTAGCCGCGCAGGTCGGGGCAGATCACGGTGTGGTCGGCCGCGAGGTCGGCGGCGACGTGCCGCCACATCAGGTGGGTCTGCGGGAAGCCGTGCAGCAGCACGATGGGGCTGCCCGAGCCGCCTACGGCGGCGTGCAGCGCGACCCCGTCGGCGACCTGGACGCGGCGGTGCTCGAATCCGGGGACGACGGGGGTCGCGCTCGCGCAGGGTGCGGCAGGTTCGGCGGAGGCCGGGCCGTGCCCGGCCGGTGTCACGGAGTGCTGCTGGAACATCACGGTGCGCTGCTTTCGTCGGTGCGGAGGGCGCCCGCCGGCGGGCGGACACGACGAGCGTCCCGCGCGCGAATCAGCATCCGATCAGCACGTACTGTGCATCCGACCAGAACGTACTGTGGCGGACGAGGCAGGCGCGGGAGGTGAGGATGGAGCCGATCACCTTCGGTGTGCTCGGGCCGGTGACGGCCTGGGACGGCACCGGTGACGCGCTGCCGCTGAAGGGCCCGCGGCACCGGGCGGTGCTGGCCCGGCTGATCACGGCGCGCCGGCGCGTGGTGCCGGTCGCCCGCCTCGTCGCGGACCTGTGGGACGAGCCCGGAGCGGGCTCCGCCGGGGCGGTGCAGACCTTCGTCGCCGATCTGCGCCGCGCCCTGGAACCGGACCGCCCGGCCCGCGCACCGGCCCGCCTGCTGGTGACGGAGGGCCCCGGATACGCGCTGCGCACCGCGCCGGACGGCGTGGACGCCTGGCGGTTCGAGGCGGCCGTCACCGACGCGGCCGTGCTCCCGCCGGAGCGAGCCCTCCAACTTCTCGACGGGGCGCTGGAGTTGTGGCGGGGCCCCGCCTACGCCGAGTTCGCGCACGAGCACTGGGCCCGCGCCGAGCGTTCCCGCCTGGCCGAGCTGCGGCTGGGCGCGGTGGAGCAACGGGCCCGGGCCCGGCTGGAGTTGGGCCCTGCGGACGAGGCCGTGGCCGGCCTGCACGCCCATGTGGCCGAACACCCCTGGCGTGAGGAGGGCTGGCGGCTGCTGGCCCTCGCGCTGTACCGCACCGGCCGCCAGGCGGACGCCCTCGCCGTGCTGCGCCGGGCCCGCACCATGCTGGCCGAGGAGCTGGGCGTGGACCCCGGGCCCGGGTTGCGGCGCCTGGAGGCGGACATCCTCACGCAGGACCCGCGCCTGGCCGAACCGGCGGGACCGCCGGACGCGGCGGCGCGCCTGTGGACCCAGGTGGCGGCGGACTACGACCGTACGGTCGCGGCCGGCGCCCGGGCCCGGCTGGAGTCCACCGTCCAGCTGGTCCGCAACCTCGCGGTGACCGGAGGCGGCGGCCTGCGGGCGGCCCAGGAGCACCGCCTCGCGGCCGTCACCGCCGCGGAGGAGTTCGGGGACCCGGCCCTGACCGCCCGGGTGATCGGTGCCTACGACGTCCCCGCCATCTGGACCCGCAGTGACGATCCCGGCCAGGCGCGGCAGATCGTCGCGGCCACCGAGCGCACCCTGGCCGCGCTGCCCCAGGACGCCGCGCACGCGGCGGCACGCGGCCGGCTGCTGGCCACCGTCGCGCTGGAGATGCGCGGCACCCGTTCCCCGCGCGGTCCGCAGGCCGCGCGCGAGGCGGAGGACATCGCCCGCCGCCTGGACGACCCCACGCTGCTGGCGTTCGCCCTCAACGGCGCGTTCATGCAGTCCTGCACCCGCACCGGGCTCGCGGCCCGGCGCGACACCATCGGCGCGCGACTGGTCGAACTGGCCGCACGGCACGGCCTGGAGAACTTCGAGGTGCTCGGCCGCCTCATCCGCATGCAGGCCCGCAGCGCGATCGGCGACTTCCCGGCGGCGGACGGGCACGCCGCCGCCGCGGACCGGCTCGCCGAGCGCCATGAGCGCCCGCTGGTCGCCGTCTTCACCCGGTGGTACGGCGCGCTGCGTATCGCCGCCGCCGGGCGGACCGCCGAGGCCGAGGCCGTCTACGAGGCCGCCGCGGAGGGGCTGCGCGGCTGCGGCATGCCGGGTCTCGAGCGCGGTCTCGCCCCCCTCGCCCGGCTCTGCCTGCGCCTGGCGGACGGGCGTACACCGGCGCGGCAGGCCGTCGAACACGTCGACCCGGACGACGACTGGGGCCCGTACCGCCCGTGGATCGAGCCCTACGTCCGGCTGCGCGCCGGCGCCCGCGAGGACGCCGCGGACCTGCTGCGGGCCGCACCAAAGCCGCCCGCCGACCTCCTCCAGGAGGCCGTGTACTGCCTCCAGGCGGCGGTCGCCCTGGAACTCGGCGACCGCACGACGCTGACCCGGCTGCACACCCGCCTGGCCCCTGCCGCGGGTGAACTCGCGGGAGCTGGCAGCGGATTGATCACCCTCGGCCCGGTGGACGGCTGGCTCGCCGCGATGAGCGGAGCATCCCCCTCGACGTAGCCGAAACGGTCGCCCTCCGTAACCGTACTGGTCGCTCTCCGCCATCGGTGTGCCGTCCGGCCGGCGGCATGGGGTCACCGCCGTTCGACAACTGTCCGGGAACCGTACGAAGTGCGACTCTGGGACGAGAGGTATCCGCCGAGGGGACTCGGGAGGGCCCATGGGACGTGACGTACCCGCCCTGGTGTTCACGCGCGAGGACCGCCGTCGGTACCGGGACAAGATGCACACGTGCCTCGACGTGCTGGCGCAGATGCTGCGCGAGTCCGGCTTCGAGAGCGAGCGCCCGCAGGTGGGGCTGGAGATAGAGCTCAACCTGGTCGACGGCGACGGACGGCCGGCCATGCGGAACACCGAGGTGCTCCAGGCGATCGCCGACCCCGCGTGGTCGAGCGAGCTGGGCCGCTTCAACCTGGAGATCAACATCCCGCCGCGGCAGCTGACCGCGGGCGGCCCCGGCGCCTGGGAGCAGGCGATCCGCGACGCCCTCAACCACGCCGAGGAGCGCGCGGCGGCCCTGGGCGCCCACATGATCATGATCGGCATCCTGCCGACCCTCGGCGAGGACGACGTGGGGGAGACCGCCCTGTCCGGCGATCCGCGCTACCGGCTGCTCAACGAGCAGATCTTCGCGGCCCGCGGCGAGGACCTGCGGATCCGGGTGGACGGCGTGGAGCACCTGTCGATGTACGCCGACGCCATCACCCCGGAGGCCGCCTGCACCAGCACCCAGTTCCATCTCCAGGTCGCACCCAAGGAGTTCGCGGACTACTGGAACGCCGCCCAGGCCGTCGCGGGCGTGCAGATCGCCCTGGCCGCCAACTCCCCCTTCCTGTTCGGCAGGGAGCTGTGGCGGGAGACCCGCGTCCCCCTCTTCGAGCAGGCCACGGACACCCGCCCCCAGGAGATCAAGGCCCAGGGCGTACGGCCCCGGGTGTGGTTCGGGGAGCGGTGGATCACCAGCGTCTTCGACCTGTTCGAGGAGAACGTGCGCTACTTCCCGGCGCTGCTGCCGCTGTGCGACGAGGAGGACCCGCAGCGGACCCTCGACGGAGGCGGCGTCCCGGAACTCGGCGAACTGACCCTGCACAACGGCACGATCTACCGCTGGAACCGGCCCGTCTACGCCGTCACCGACAGCGGACCGCACCTGCGCATCGAGAACCGCGTGCTGCCCGCCGGACCCACCGTGGCCGACATCATCGCCAACGGCGCCTTCTACTACGGCCTCACGCGCGCCCTGGTCGACGACGACCGGCCGGTGTGGACGCGGATGTCCTTCGCGGTCGCCGAGGAGAACCTGCACGCCGCGGCCCGCGACGGCATCGACGCCCGGCTGTACTGGCCCGGCAGCGGCGAGGTGCCGGTCACCGAGCTGGTGCTGCGGCGGCTGTTGCCCGAGGCCCACCGGGGCCTGGAACTGGCCGGCATGGACGCGGCCTGGCGCGAACCCCTGCTGGGCATCATCGAGCAGCGCTGCGTCACCGCCCGCAACGGCGCCCTGTGGCAGGCCGAGACCGTCCACCACCTGGAGAAGTCCGCCACCCCCGACCGCTGGGAGGCGTTGCGGCGGATGACCACGACGTACATGGACTACATGCATCTCAACGCGCCCGCGCACACCTGGCCCGTGGACTGACCGGCCGGCGTCCGACGGGACCGACCGGCGTCCGAGGGGACCGACCGGCCCGCGTCCGATGTAACCCGGATCACACGGGCGAAGTGCATCGTGACGGGGTGCCCAACGTCTTTCCCTGGGTGTAGGGGGCTGGTCGGAACAGGGACGGTGCGTGTGGAACAGAGTCGAGCCGAGGGGTTCGACGGGTTCGTGGCGGCTCGCTGGTCTGCGCTGTTCCACCTCGCCCGTCTGCTCGTGGGAGGCGATCGGCACCGGGCCGAGGATCTGCTCCAGGAAGCCCTGGTCAAGCTCTGGTTCGTCTGGCCCAAGATCGCCGACGAGGCCCCCGAGGCCTACGTGCGCAAGGTGCTGGCGCGGGCCGCCGCGCGCTCGGCACGGCGGCGCTGGTGGGGCGAGCGCCCGGTCGAGCAGCTGCCCGACCTGCCCGCCGCCGGCGACATGTCCGCCTCCGTGGCGGAGCGCTCGCGGCTGGAGTCCGCCCTGGCCCAACTGCCGCCGCGGCAGCGGGCCGCCGTGGTGCTGCGGTACTACCAGGACCTGCCCGAGAAGCAGGTCGCCGAGGTGCTCGGGTGCCCCGTGGGCACGGCCCGCTCGCACGCCTCGCGTGGCGTGGCGCGGCTGCGCCGCATCCTGTCCGACGTCATCGAGCCGGTGGGGTGAAGGGGAGCCGATGGATCACTTCGAGCGGGAGCTGACGCGGATGATGCGCGACTCCCAGGAGTACACCCCTTTCGAGGCGGAGGACCGCGTGCGGCTGCGGGCCGGTGTGCAGGCCCGCCGCCGGGTCCGCACCGCGCAGAAGGCGGCCGGTTCGTTCCTGGCCGTCGCCGGACTCGGCATCGGGTTCTTCATGCTGCCCCACGACCCGGGCGACGACAGGCCGCAGGCGCCGCACCCGATTCCCGCGACGAGCCCCGTGTCGCCCAGCCCTTCGCCGACGGACACCTCGGCGCCCCCGAGCGCGACCGCCACCGAGACCCCCACCGGTAGCACCGGGCTGCCGTCCGCCCCCGCCACGACACCGACCTCGACCGGCACCTCGGACGCGTCGACCTCCGCCCCGCCACCCACCCACACCGAGACGGCACCGCCCGGTGACACCGGGACGCCCACCGCACCGGCGACACCCTCGGGCACGCCGACGACGGTCCGGGCGTCCGCGACGGGCTCGGCCGACCCCGGGTAGCCCGGCCCGCCTCCGCGACTCGCCCTTCCTGAACACCCCTTCGTAAGCCGCATCGCGCCCCCGCCGTGCGTGCCTTCGGCATGCCCCGCGCCAGAACCCGAAACGGGATGGAACGTGACCTATCTGATGGATCAACTGCCGCTCCGTACGCCGCTGTCGGCGCACCAGCGCGAGCCCGTCCTGGACGTGGTCGTGCCGGTGTTCAACGAGCAGGCGGACCTGGAGCGGTGCGTACGGCGGCTGCACGCGCATCTGCGCGAGACGTTCCCGTACCCCTTCCGGATCACCGTCGCGGACAACGCAAGCACCGACGCGACCCCGCGGATCGCGGCACGACTGGCCGCCGAGCTGTCCGAGACGGTGTGGCTGAGGCTGGCCGAGAAGGGGCGCGGCCGTGCGCTGCACGCCGCCTGGTCGGGTTCGCGGGCGCCGGTGCTGGCCTACCTGGACGTCGACCTGTCGACCGATCTGGCCGCGCTGCTGCCGCTGGTCGCCCCGCTGATCTCCGGGCACTCCGACATCGCCATCGGCACCCGGCTGGCCCGCGGCTCCCGGGTGGTGCGCGGACCCCGGCGGGAGGTCATCTCCCGTTGCTACAACGCCCTGTTGCGCTCCACGCTCGCCGTGGGCTTCACCGACGCGCAGTGCGGCTTCAAGGCGGTGCGGCGCGACGTCGCCGAACGGCTGCTGCCCCTGGTGCAGGACTCCGGGTGGTTCTTCGACACGGAGCTGCTGGTGATCGCCGAGCGGGCCGGGCTGCGCATCCACGAGGTGCCGGTCGACTGGGTCGACGACCCCGACAGCCGCGTCGACATCGTGTCCACCGCCCTGGCCGACCTGCGCGGCATCGCCAGGATCGGCCGCGCGCTGGCCCGCGGCGCACTGCCGACGGCCGGGCTGCGCCGCGACGACGACGGGCCGCCGAGCGGGCTGGCCGGCCAGCTGCTGCGCTTCGGCGCGGTGGGAGCCGTCAGCACCGTCGGATACGTCCTGCTGTACGCGGCGCTGCGCCCGGCAACCGGCGGACAGGCCGCCAACGCGGGCGCGCTGCTGCTGTGCGCCCTCGCCAACACCGCCGCGAACCGGCGCCTCACCTTCGGGCTGCGCGGTCGCGGCGGGGCGCTGCGCCACCACGCCAAGGGCCTGCTGGTCTTCGGCGTCGGGCTGGCCCTGACCAGCGGATCGCTCGCCGTGCTGCACCGCCTGACGCCCGGCGCGGCACGCTCCACCGAGATCGCGGTGCTCGTCGCCGCCAACCTGGCCGCGACCTTGCTGCGCTTTCTGCTGCTTCGCGCCTGGGTGTTCCCCGCCCGCCGCCGCAAGGCGGGATTCGAGGCCGCATGAACGACACCCTGAACCCGGTCGCCCGCCCCGACGCCCGCGCGATCCTGCGCACCGGCAGGGACCGCCTCCCCGGCCTCCTCGCGGAGGCCCGGCACGCGTTCCGCCACTATGGCCCCGTCCTGGCCCTGTACGGCGTCCTGAAGCTCATCGGCTTCACCGTCTTCCTGCAACTGCTCGACTCCACCGGGGAGTTCCGCAGAAAGGACCCGCGTTTCGGCGGCGGCGCCCACGCCTGGGACGTCCTGGCGAGCTGGGACGGCTGGTGGTACCAGCAGATCGCCGCCCACGGCTACGACCCCGCGCTCGTCCGGATCCCCGGGGCCTCGGGCCTGATCACCCTGGAGGGCAACTCGGCGGCGTTCTTCCCGCTCTACCCGGCGGCGATGCGGCTGGTCTCCGACTGCACGGGCCTCGGCCTCTACGGCGCCGGACTGCTGGTCTCGATCCTCGCCTCGTTCGCCGCGGCCCTCGG
Organism: Streptomyces sp. NPDC057616; assembly: GCF_042800575.1. Classification (NCBI taxonomy): domain Bacteria; kingdom Bacillati; phylum Actinomycetota; class Actinomycetes; order Kitasatosporales; family Streptomycetaceae; genus Streptomyces; species Streptomyces sp. NPDC057616. The sequence goes on along the minus strand of NZ_JBHVGU010000007.1, from coordinate 254,699 downwards.
CATCCACGCCGTCACCGCCCGGTTCGGCGGCCGGCGGGCGGGGCTCGCCGCGGCCGGGCTGTGGGCGGTCTGGCCCGGTTCCGGCACCGAGTGGTCCGGCTACTCGGAGTCCCTCTACGTCGCCCTCGCCGTCTGGGCCTGCCACGCCGTCCTGACCGACCGGTGGCTGACCGCGGGCGTGCTCACCTTCGCCGCGGGACTCAGCCGCCCGACCGCGCTCGCGCTCGTCGCCGCCCTCACCGTCGCCGGGCTGCGGACGCTGCACCGCCGGCAGGAGGACGTCGCCCGCCCGATGACCGCGATCCTGATCGCGCCGCTCGGCCTGGCGGGCTACCTCCTGTGGGTCGGCGACCGCATGGGCGACCTCACCGGCTACTTCGAACTCCAGAAGGGCGCCTGGGCCCACACCTTCGACTACGGCAAGCAGACGCTCGACGTCTTCACGTCGCTCGCCGTGGGCCGCACCGACTACCTCTTCCCGTGCCTCGTCGAGGACCTCATAGGGGTGCTGACCATCTTCCTGGGCCTGCTGCTGATCCCGCTCCTGATCCGGCTGCGCCCGCCCTCCGTGCTGACCGTCTACACGGTCCTCACCTTTGCCCTGGTCCTCGGCAGCCAGCAGATCTTCGGCAACGTCTCCCGCTACCTGCTCCCCGCCTTCCCCCTGTTCATCCCACTCGCCGTCCGCCTGCGCACGGTCGGCCTCCCCCTGCTGTGCTGCCTGCTCGCCGTCACGGCGGTGGCGTCGGGCTCGTACGCGGGATACGTACTCTTCGAACTGGGGGTCCCCTAGCCGACTCTTCGAACTGGGCGTCTTCTGTCCGAAGTGTCGCGTCCGGTGCGGGAGTTCACGGTCCCGTGGGTTCGTCGAGGACGTCCTCGCCCCAGGCCGCCGCCACGGGCATGAACCGGTGCTCGGCCGCGTGCGCTGCCATGCGGGCGTTGCGCTCCTGGGCGTCGGGGCCGTCCGGGAGGTGGAACTCCTCGCCGGCGCGGGCGGACCTGGCCTGCATGCTCGTGGCGTGCGGCAGGCGCCGCCGTTCGTAGCGGTCGAGGGCGGCGGGCACGTCGTCCGGTGCCGCGTCCGCGAGGCAGTCGCCGAGGACCGCGGCGTCCAGGATCGCCTGCGCCGCGCCCTGGGCCTGGAAGGGCACCATCGCGTGCGCGCTGTCGCCCAGCAGGGTCACCCGCCCGACGCGCCACCGTGCGAGCGGGGCACGGGTGTAGATGCCGTAGCGGAAGACCTGGCCCGCGCGTTCCAGGACGCGCAGGACGCGCGCGTCCCAGCCGCCGAACTCGCGCAGCTGCTCGCCGGGTTCGGCCTGCGCGGTCCAGGACTCCTGCGCGGCGTCCGTGCCGAACACGGCGACCACGTTGAGGAGTTCACCGCCGCGCAGCCAGTAGTGGACGACGTGGCGGCCGGGGCCGAGCCAGACACCGGTGTCCGGCAGACCCAGATCGGCCACCTCCCCGGCCGGGAGCAGCGCCCGGTACGCCGCGGTCCCGGAGAAGACCGCCTCGTCCGCGCCGAAGAGCCACTGCCGGGCCGTGGACCGGATGCCGTCCGCCGCGACCACCAGGTCCGCCACCAGGCGCTCGCCGCCGGCCGTCCGCACCCACGCGGACCTCTCGTCCTGGTCGATCCCCACGACGAGGGTGTTCAGCCGCACCCGCGCCGGCGGCACCGCGGCGGCCAGGGCGTCGCGCAGATCGGCCCGGTGGATCTGCAGATACGGTGCCCCGAACTCCTCCTCGACCTCGCGGCCCAGCGCGTACCCGCAGATCTCGGCCCCGTCGGACCAGGTGCGGAAGCTCGCCGCGGCGGGATGGGCGGACTGTGCGGCGACCGCGTCGAGCAGGCCCAGCCGGCGCAGTTCGCGGGTGGCGTTGGGCGCGAGCTGGATCCCGGCGCCCAGTTCCGTGAAACGCGGTGTCTGCTCGACCAGGGTGACCTCGTGACCCGCGCGCCGCAGGCTCAGTGCCGAGGCGAGTCCTCCGATGCCCGCCCCCACGACGATCGCTCGCATGACACGACCTCACTTCGACGCACTCGCGGGCCTCGCACGGTGGAGCCAGGCTACCGAGCGCAACTCCACCGCCGCACAAGGTCTTTCCGGCCAACTTTGACCCCGGCTTTACCCCGCGTGCCGCCCGGACCCGGCGGTGGCCGACCGGCGTCTTGTGCGCACCAGCGCCCACTGGAACGCTTCCCTTCCGCCGGCCGTGACCAGGGCCGCGGAACGACACGGGCTCGACGCGAGCGCTACGGCGGGGGAGCGGGCGGATGGAGCTGGAGCTCCGGCATCTGCGGGTGCTGTGCGCGATCGCCGACGCGGGAAGCGTGGGCCGGGCGGCCGCGGACCTGGGGTACTCACAACCGGCCGTCAGCAGCCAACTCCGCCGGATCGAGCGCTACTTCGGCGAGCCCCTCTTCGAGCGCGGCACGACCGGAGTGCGGCCGACCCCTTACTGCGTCGAGGTCGTGACCCAGGCGCGCGACGTGCTGTCCCGCGCCGCCGCGATCGGCCACCGGCCGGCCGCCGACGGCTCGCGAGCTCGCAGAACCGTGCGCGTGGCGGCCACCAACTCCCCGGTGCTGTCCGGCATGGTCTCGCGCGTCAGGGCCCGGCTGCCGGACGTCGCACTGGCCGTGAGCAGCGTCTACGCCTCCTCATGCATCGTCGAACTCCTGGAGGAGGGCGCGGTGGACGCGGCCGTCGCCGCCGACTACCCGGGCAGGGAACTCACGCACTCCGGAGCGGTGACGCACCGCGGCATCGTCACCGAACCCACCTTCGTGGCGCTGCCCGCCCGCCATCCGCTGGCACACCGCCCGCAGATCCCGCTGGCCGAACTGGCCGACGAGGCCTGGTTCCTGACCCCGGACGACGGAGCGGGCTGGCCGGGCGTCTTCCACACGGCCTGCGCGGCGGCCGGCTTCGCACCCGTCGCCGTCCACGAATTCCTCGGTGACCAGCTGCAGTTGCAGGGGATGATCGCCGACGGGCTGGGGGTGTCCGTCGTCCAGGCGACGCTGCGGCCGATCCCGGAGGTGGTGATCAGGCCACTGGCCGGCACGCCGCTGTGGTGCCGTTACGTGCTGGCCTGGCGGCGCGACGCGGTGACCGGGGAGGTGGCGGACACGCTGTTGCAGTGCGCGTCCGCCGCGTACCGCGAACTCGCGGGAAAATCCCCGCACTTGAAGGACTGGGTCACGCGGACGTGGCGTGCGGGCGGCGGCGGCGCGTAGGCCGATTCCGGCTCGTGCTGGGTGTGCTGGACGGCGGGGGCGTGGTGGGGCGCGCTGGCCGCGAGGGGTGTTATGGCCTGTCACCGCACAGTGCTATGTCACATTCCATTGTTGGCGCGGTCCGCCGCTGAGAAGGTGCCCCACGCGCCTCACCCCCCGCATCGAGGCGCATCCCTCCGTGAAGGAGCCAGTGATGCGCTACCGCTTCACGCTGCCCGGACGCATGTCCGCCACCCTCGCCGTCTGCGCCACCCTCACCGGCCTGCTGTCGACGCCGGTGCTCGCGGCGCCCCCGCCACGGCAGGGCGCCACCTCAACGACCCTGCCCCGGCCGGCGACACCCCCGCCGACCGGCCCGACCACCGGCGCCGGCGGTGCATCCGACGCCGCCGACCATCCGGCCGTACAGGACCGCCTCCTCACCGCGGCCCAGCTGCCGCCTCTGCGCCCCGCGACGCCAACTGCCGTGAGTAGTGCGGAGCATGGACGAAAGCACGCGTCGAGAGCGGCCTCCTGCACCCCGGCCGACTTCGCGGGCCGGACCGGCTCCGCGCTCGTCGCCTTCGTCGAAGCCTCGACCACCGCCTGCGTCAACGGCCTGTTCGCCGTGACCGGCACCGATGCCGGCGGCGTCTTCCGCGAGGCGCAGATGGTCACCGTGGCGACCGCCTTCACGCAGGAGGCGCAGCGCTACCAGGGCGACAACTCCCGCGGGGTGTGGCAGCTCGTGCTGTTCCTGCGGGCCGGCTACTACGTCCAGTTCAACCACCCGGACGACGTCGGCCCGTACGGTGCGGCCCTTGCCCGTGCCACCACGTCCGGCCTGGACGCCTTCTTCGCCAACGCGCACTCCGGCGACGTCACCGCGGCCAACGGGGACGTCCTGGGCGAGGTCGTCGTCCTCACCGACAGTGCCGACCAGCAGGCCCGCTATCTGAGCGTCTACCAGCGGCTGCTCGACGCCTACGACAGCTCCTACGACGCCGTCGGCAGCATGATCGCCGCCGTGAACGACGTCTACACCCCGCTCTGGCGCGGCAATTGGAACCCCGCCTACGTCGACGCGGTCACCGCCGACCCGGGTGTCGTACGGACCCTGCGCGCCTTCGCGCTCGCGCACCTGGACCTGCTCGGCACCGACCAGGGCCATCTGGACGCCAACGCCGGGATGAACGTGGCCCGTTACGTCGAACACCCCGGCCTGCGCGACCTGGTCCGGCCCCTCGCCAAGGAACTGCTGGACGCCTCGGAGATCACCGGGCCCACCGCCGGGTTGTGGGTGGCGGTGGCCACCCAGGCCGACGCCTACGACCGTGACGACTGCTCGTACTACGGCATCTGCGACCTGCCCGCCCGGCTCACCGACGCCGCCCTGCCGGTCACCCACGCCTGCGACGCGAGCCGCACCGTCAGGGCCCAGGCACTCACGCCCGCCGACCTCGACGCCGTATGCGCCAGCCTGCGCGCCCAGGACCCGTACTTCGGCAGGGTGGTCAAGGCCGACCGCCCCATACCGGGCCAGTACCTGTCGACCGTCGAACTCGTCGTCTTCGGCAGCCGCGCGGACTACCGGACCTACGCCGGGGCGATCTACGGCGTCAGCACGGACAACGGCGGCATCACCCTGACGGGAGACCCCTCCGACCCCGCCAACCGGCCGCTGTCGATCATGTACCAGAAGGAGACCGACGACGGCTTCCCGGCCCGGGTCTGGAACCTCGACCACGAGTACACGCACGTCCTCGACGCCCGCTACGACATGAAGGGCGACTTCGCGCAGCAGACCTCGGTGCCCGACGTGTGGTGGATCGAGGGGCTGGCCGAATACGTCTCCTACGGCTACCGCGGCCTCACCGACGAGCAGGCGGTCACGGAGGCGGGCCGGCACACCTACCGGCTGAGCACGCTGTTCGCGAACACGTACGCCAACAGCGACGTGACCCGCACCTACCCCTGGGGCTATCTGGCCGTCCGGTACATGGCCGAGCGGCACCCCGCCGACGTCCGGCGGATGCTCGCCCGCTTCCGTGTCGGCGACTACGCGGGCGGACACGCCGTCTACGCCACCGGCATCGGCACCCGCTACGACGCCGACTTCGACCGGTGGCTCACGGCCTGCGCCGCGGGCGCCTGCGCCGCCCCCGGCCGCACCGGGCTCCGTACGTCCTGACCTGCGCACCGCACTCCCGCGTTGCCCCCTCCGGGTGCCTGCCGCACGCTTGAGGCATGGGTGCGGACGACGGCCCCACGCTGATCACGTCCGTCCAGCGGGCCTTCCGGCTGCTGGAGGCGGTGAGCGCGCACGAGAACGGCGCGCCGGCGAAATTGCTGGCACGTGAGACGGGTCTGCCCCTGGCCACGGCCTACCACCTGCTGCGGACCCTGGTCCACGACGGATACCTGCGCAAGCTGGGCGACGGCGGGTTCGTCCTCGGGGACCGCATCCAGACGCTGCAGGCCACGGGCCGTGGCCAGGCCCTGCTCAGCCGGGTCCGCCCCACGCTGGCCGCGCTGCGGGACGAGCTCGGGGCCGCCGCGTACCTCACCTTCTACGAGGACGGCGAGATCCGGGTCGCGGAGATCGTCGACAGCGCCCGGGCACCCCGCGTCGACCTCTGGGTGGGCTTCGAGGACGCGGGGCACGCCACCGCCCTCGGCAAGTCCGTCCTGCGGGAACTGGACGAGGGCGCGCGCATGGACTACCTCTCGCGGCACCAGCTCGCCGACCTCACCCCGCGGACGATCACCAGCCTGCCCGAGCTGCTGCGGCGCCTGGACTCCGCGCCCGGGGCCCCGGCCGTCACCGACCTGGAGGAGTACTCCCTGGGCACGGTCTGCGTGGCCGTCCCCGTCTACAGCGGGGAGACGCTCGGCTCCCTCGGCGTCTCGCTGCCGGTGGAGCGGCTGCACCGGATGCCGGACGTCCGGGAGCGGCTGATCCCGATCGCGAACCGTGTGACCAGGGGGCTGTCGCTCACTATCTGAAAATCCACTTCTTGTGAGAGCCCAGGGCGAGGCCGTTTCCTGGAGGAAACAGGCATTTCGGTAGCGTGCCCCCAGCCCTTGTGGGCCCACACAGAAGAGGACAGCGAAAGACACATGAGCCAGGCCCGCCAGCGTCACGACGGCCGCCGGCCCATATGGTCGCGCGGGTACCGAGCCGCCGGTCGGGGGGCCTCCGCCCGCCGCCGCGCCATCGCCCAGCTGACGGCGACGGCGCCCATCCTGCCCGTCCTCATCGTCACCGTGGTCGTCCTCGTCGACCTGGTCGGCGGATCGGGCGCGTGCTGGCTGCCGCTGCTCGCGGCGGGGCCCGCCCTGGCCGCCACCACCAACGGGCCGCGCGGTGTCCTGTGCGTCGGACTGCTCGCCGTGGTCCTGTGCGCGGCCCTCGGCACCTGGGACGGCAGGCCGCACCAGGCGCTCACGGCCGTGCTGTCCGCGCTGGTGGCCGTGACGCTGGCGAGCGCCCTGGCCAGCAGGCTGCGGGCCGGCCGCGAACGGGTGCTGGCGGCCGTGCGCTCGGTCGCGGAGACCGCCCAGCACGCCCTGCTCAAGCCCGTGCCGCAGACCGTGGGCCCCTTCCAGGTCGCCGTCCGCTACAGCGCGGCGGCGGCCGAGGCCCGGATCGGCGGCGACCTGTACGCGCTGATCCCCACGCCGTACGGGGTGCGGATGATCGTCGGCGACGTGCGGGGCAAGGGGCTGCCGGCCGTGGGCACCGCCGCGCTCGTACTCGGTGTCTTCCGCGAGGCCGCCTGGGACGAGCCCGATCTCCTCGCCGTCGTCGAGCGGATCGAGCGGAGCCTCGCGCGCAACCTCGGCAGCGACGACTTCGTCACCGCCGTGGTCGCCGGTCACCCCGAGCGGGGGCGGCTGGAGATGGTCAACTGCGGGCACGCGCCGCCGCTGCTGGTGGGCGCGTCCGGAGAAGTCGAGGCCGTCGAGCCCACGCGGCCGGCCCCACCCCTCGGGCTGCGCGCCCTCACCGACCACGCTCCGGGCCTGCAGGTGCTGCCCTTCGCCGACGGGGACCAGCTGCTGCTCTACACGGACGGGGTCACCGAGGCCCGCGACGGCGGCCGCGAGTTCTATCCACTCGACGAGGGACTGGCCCGCCATGTCTGCGACGACCCGTCCCGCACGCTCGACGCGCTCCACGACGAACTCCTCGACCACGTGGGCGGCCGCCTCCACGACGACGCGGCCCTCCTCCTGATCCGCATGCCCACCCCCTCCGGACCGACACCGACGACAGGACCGGGAGGCAGGGACGTGGCGACGGAGGCGGTGTGAGGGGCGTCCTTGCGCGGGCTGTCGGCTCGTCGGTGTGGTCAGGGGGCCGCGGTTCCGCGCTTTTCTCTCCACTGCTCGGCGGGAGTGAGCGGGACCGGGGCAGGCGGCGAGGGTGTCGTCGTCAGGTCGATGCGGCGGCCCTCGGACGACGAGCGCAGCAGGGCGGTCATCGTCTCCAGGACGTGCAGGGCGAGATCGCCGCTCGCCCGGGGCGCCCGTGTCCCCGACGCGTCGGCGGCGATGAAGTCGAGCAGGCCGACACCCCGCGCCCCCTCGGCGTATCCCGCAGAAGGCGCCAGCGTGCGCCACTGCGTGCCGCCGAGTTCGTAGCGCCGGACCTCGCCGTCGAACCAGTTCGGATCCGGCACCGAGAGGGTCCCCGTCTCGCCGTGGACCTCGATCGGCGCCGCCGTGGTGGCGACGCCGTCGAAACTCGTGGTGATCGTCGTCAGGGCCCCGCTCACATGCTCCAGCACACCGGAGACATGGCTGTCCACCAGCACCGGTATCCGCTCACCCGCGCGCGGGCCGGTACCGACGACCCGCTCGTCCCGCAGCCGGCTCGACGCTCCGGTCACCGACCGCACCGGACCCAGCAGATGCACCAGCGAGGCCAGGTAGTACGGCCCCATGTCGAACAGGGGGCCGCCGCCGGGGACGTAGTAGAAGTCCGGCTGGGGATGCCAGCGCTCGTGCCCCGGCGTCACCATCACCGCCGTGGCGAACAGCGGCCGCCCGATCGCCCCCGCCTCCACGGCCGCCCGCGCCGTCTGGATCCCGGTGCCGAGGACGGTGTCCGGCGCGCACCCCACCCCGACGCCCGCCTTCGCCGCCGCTTCCAGCACGGCACGCGCATCGTCGAGCGTCACGGCCAGCGGCTTCTCCCCGTAGACGTGCTTCCCGCGGGCGACGGCACCGAGGGCGATCTCGGCGTGCGCGGCCGGGACGGTGAGGTTCAGCACCGTGTCCACGTCCGGGCTGCTCAGCAGCTCCTCGACGGTCATCGCCGCGGCGCCGGGCAGTTCACCGGCGGCGGAGGCCGACCGCGTGGCGTCGAGATCGGCGACCGCGGTGACGCGTACGGCGGGATGGCCGGCCAGCGTGTCCAGGTACGCCCGCGAGATGACACCCAGTCCTACGACGCCGATGCGGTGCGCGTCGCCCACAGCATGCCCCTCTCGATGACCGTACGGACGTTGGGGTTCTCCAGGACGTCCAGGCTGTGCCCCGGAGTCGTCACCACGATCCGCCCGGCACCCCAGCGGCGCGTCCAGATCGCGGGAACGGTCACGGGCCGGTGCCACGGCTGCCACGGGTGGGCCGGGTGCGTGGTGGTGGCGAGGACGTCGATCAGCTCGTCGTGCAGCACCCAGTACTGCTCGGTGCACAGCTCGAAGTCCTCGATGCCCGCGGTGACGGGGTGCTCGCGGCCGCGTTCGGTGACGGCGACGACATGCGGCACGAAGTTGTCCTCCGCCTCGCCCCGCCTCTCGCACGGCTCCTTGCCCGGGTGGGTCGCGAACTGGCCGCCCACCAGGTGGAGATAGTCGGAGGAGGCGCGGAAGGAGTCGACGATGCCGCCGTGCCAGCCGGTGAACCCGGTACCGGCCTCGACCGCCGAGGCCAGCCCCGACAACTGCCCGGCGGTGATCTCCGACATCGAGACGCACTGCACCACGAGGTCCGTGCCGGCCATCTCGGCGGCGTCGGCGTAGACCTCGGTCGACTCCTCGATCCGTACGGTGAAACCGTTCTTGTCGAGGAAGGGCAGGAACAGCTCCGTCGCCTCGACCGGGCGGTGTCCCTCCCATCCGCCGCGGACGATCAGGGCCTTCTTGCGCGTCATCTTCTTCCTCACCCTGGACAACGGAGTCCTCACTATGCGCCCGTCTCCGGGGCCGGGGGAAGGCCTTGTGGATCAACGAAAAGTTTCGCGGCCGGGCCCTGTTCCCGGCCGTGGGCGACAAGGCTGCCTCAGGGTGCGGCCGAGCCGGCCGACGCCCTGGCGTCGACGACCCAGACGGCCGCCGTGAAGCGGACGTCGGCGCCGTGCACGAAGGTGTCGAACGCGGCGCGGACCGTGTCCACGACCTCGCGGCGCGGCCCCTCCTCCATGTCGCCCAGGACCTGGCTCAGCGGTCCCAGCCGGGTGAAGTAGTTCTCGAGTTCGGCCTCGGGCAGCACGCACTCCACGTCTGCCGGCCGGATGTCGATCCCGGACCAGCCGCTCTCCGCCAGGATGCGGCCGACCTTGTCCCGGTCCGCGAACGCGAACTGCCCCGGCTGCCCGGCGCTGCGGGGCGGGACGTCGACCAGCGGCGCGGCGGCGCGTTCGGCCGTCGTCATGAACGGGTTCTCCTCTGCGTCGCGCCAGACGACGAGCCGGAGCCGGGCGTCGTCCGTCGCGGCCCGCCGGAGATTCCCGAACGCCTCGACGGAGTCGCCGAAGAACATGACACCGAAGCGCGAGACGACGGCGTCGAAGACGGCCGGCTCGAACGGATGGTCCTGCGCGTCCGCGTGGATGAACGACGCCGGCACGCCCTCCCGCTCGGCGCGCTCGCCGGCCGCCGCGACCAGCGGTTCGGAGATGTCGACGCCGACGGAGTGCCCCGCCGGGCCGAGGCGTCTGGCGACGGCCAGGGTGACGCCGCCGGTGCCGCAGCCCACGTCGAGCACACGTCGGGGCTGCTCGGCGGGCACGGCTTCGGTGAGGTACGGCACGAGGTGCCGGAACATGCCGTCCAGCACCGGCTGCAGGTCGACCCAGGCATGCCCGCCCGGCCCGTTCCAGCGGTCGCCGTAGGTCCCAGGTGTGGCATCCATGATCGTCTCCTTCTCGTTGCGTCCGTCCGGCCGGGATGACACCGTGCCACTTCAAGTCGACTTGAGGTAAAGAGAATGACAGAGCTGGACATAGCCGACGTGGTGCAGCGCGCCGGGGTCCCCGCCTCGACCCTGCGCTTCTACGAGGAGAAGGGGCTGATCGCCGCGAGCGGCAGGCGGGGACTGCGCCGGCAGTACGACCCCGCCGTCCTGGACCGGCTGGCGCTGATCGCGCTGGGGCGCACCGCCGGGTTCTCGCTCGACGAGATCGCGCGCATGGTCGCGCCGGACGGGCGGCCGGCGCTCGACCGGGAGATGCTCGCGGCCAAGGCGCACGAGCTGGACCGGACGATCCGCGAACTCGGCGTCCTGCGCGACTCCCTGCGCCACGCCGCGGCCTGCCCCGCGCAGAGCCACGCGGAGTGCCCCACCTTCCGCGGCCTCCTCGCAGCGGCCTCCTCGAAAGGATCGCGTCCAGGGCGGTCGCGTGCACGGCAGTCGCGTCCACGGCAGCCGCCGGAGGGGGACCCGGCGGCTAACGGCCCTCGCCCGCCGACTCCGTCGAATGACCGCCGCGGGCAACGGACTTGAGGAGATGACGGCGGACGAAGTCACACCAGTGGTCCACGGCGCCGTCCTTGGTCTCGGTGTGCGGGCCGCTGTAGCCGATCAGCTCCTTGTCCGGTGATCCCAGTGCGTCGAAGAGGGCGAGCTGGCCGTCCCGGGGGAACACCTCGTCGTACCACTGCATGTGGAACAGGGCCGGGGCGGTGATCCGCGCGGCGTCCGCCGCCACGCGCTCCGGGACGTCCAACCCCCGGTGCATGTCCGTCGTTTGCCGTAGTCCGAACTTCCCGAGCACGACGCACCGCAGCCGCTCGCCCAGGGTTGCCGCCAGCGGAATGCCGAAGCGCGCCCCCATGGACATCCCCAGATAGGCGAGGCGGTCACCGTCCGCGAGCGCGGCGGCATGAAGTGCGTCCACCGCGGCCCGCCAGTCGTCCGTCATCCGGTCGAGTACGGCCTCGATCCCCGCCGCGGCGATCAGGGGCTGATACTCCGCCGCGGGCAACGGAGCGGGGACACGCTCGCCGTGATACGGCCCGTCGACGGCGAGCACGGCGCAGCCCGCCCGCGCGGCGAACCAGCGCCCCAGACGGCAGTTTCGCGCACTGCGCTTGTGGCCGCTGCCGCCGTGCCCCAGCAGGACCAGGGGAGGCGGCGACGAGGCGGCCGGCGCAGGCAGCCACACCGCGCCCGGAACCGTCCGGGCCCCCGACGCCAGGCGCAGCCGAAACGTGCGCTCCTCGCAACCACCCTCCCCGGAAGGGAGGTTGACCCACTCCATGGCCATGGCGCCGTCCGCGGACACGCGATCACACCGGGTCGGCGTCGTAGGTTTCCCGGGCCTGCTCGACCTCGTCGAGATGGGCCGTGGCCCATTCGGCAAGGTGCGCGAACAGCGGGGCGAGACTGCGGCCGAGCTCGCTGATCTCGTACTCCACCCGGGGAGGCACCTCCGGGTGATACGTGCGGACGACGAGACCGTCACGCTCCAACTGCCGCAGTCGCTGCGTGAGTACCTTCGGCGTGATCTTGGCGATGCGCCGCTCCAGCTCGACGAAGCGCTGCCGGCCGTAGGTGTGCAGGCTCCACAGGATCGGTGTGGTCCAGCGGCTGAAGACGATGTCCACGACCGGGCTGATCGGGCAGGCAAGCTCCGGATCGGCCGCGGCGGTTGCCGTCCGGGTCGTCCTCGCGTCGGCCATGCGCATCCCTCCGGGATAGCCACTTTCCTGTAGGTACCTACTATACCGGCGGTGTTAGCGTCCCCGAGGCGCCCGGACAACACGTCCAAGCGGTACCTCCCGCCCGCCCGGTCTTCACCGGGCACGGGTCAACCACGGCTCTAGAACTGGGGAGTTGTTCATGATCGTAGTGACGGGGGCGACGGGCAACGTGGGCCGATCGCTCGTGCAGAGCCTCGCGGTGGCGGGTGAGCAGGTGTCCGCGACGTCCCGCGGCATCTCGGCCGCCGACGTACCTCAAGGCGTACGCCACCACCGGGCGGACCTCACCGACCCGGAGACCCTGCGGCTCGCGTTCGACGGCGCCGATGCGCTGTTCCTCCAGAACGGCGGCCCCAGCGCCCACTTGCTCGACCCGCACGCCATCCTCGACGTCGCCAAGAGCGCCGGCATCACGCGCGTCGTGCTGCTGTCCTCCCAAGGGGCCGCGACCAGGCCCGAGTCCGCCTCCCACGGGGGCACGGCACGCGCCATCGAGGACGCCGTGACGCAGTCGGCGCCGGACTGGACGATCCTGCGTCCCGGCGGATTCGACTCCAACGCCTACGCCTGGGCCGAATCCGTCCGCACCCGTCGCGTCGTCGCCGCGCCCTTCGCCGACGTCGGCCTGCCCCTGATCCACCCGGCCGACATCGCCGAGGTCGCCGCCGCGACGCTGCGCGAGGGCGGCCACGGTGGCCGGATCCTCGAACTGACCGGCCCCGCCCTCGTCACACCCCGCCAAGCGGCCGCGGCGATCGGCGAAGCCCTCGGGGAGCCGGTCCGCTTCGCGGAGTTGACCCGCGCCGAGGCGCGGGCCCAGATGGTCCGGTTCATGCCGGGGCCCGTGGTCGACACGACCCTCGACATCCTCGGCGCACCGACCCCGGCGGAGCAGCGCATGAGCCCCGACGCCGAACAGCTCCTCGGCCGCGCGCCGCGCACGTTCGCCGACTGGGCGCACGCCAACGTGGGCGCCTTCCGCTAGGGGGCGGTGGCAGCTGGATGCGGCGGCGGCATCCTCGTGACGAACGGGCTTCGCCGGCCCTTGCCCGGCGAAGCCCGTTCACAGCGGATCACGGATCACGGATCGTCGATCGTGGATCAGGTGGATCAGGTGGATCAGGCAGTCTGCAGCGTCAGCCCGTAGCGGTTGAGGATCTCGTTGATGGGCTGGTACCAGGTCTCGCCGCCGGAGGTGCAGTTGCCCCAGCCGCCTGAGGTGACGCCCTGGGCCTGGTCGCCGCTGATGAACGAGCCGCCGGAGTCGCCGGGTTCGGCGCAGACGTTCGTCTTCGTCATCTCGTGGACCGCGCCCTGGCTGTAGTTGACCGTCTCGTTCTTGGCCAGGACGGTGCCGCAGTGCCAGTGCGAGGTGGAGCCGGAGCGGCAGATGGAGGCACCGACGGGCGCTTCGGCGGAGCCGCGGACGAGCTGGTCGGACACCGTGCCCCAGCCGAGCACGACCGGCACGGTCCACCATCCGCTGCCGACGTTCACCCAGGAGTAGTCGTTGTCCGGGAACGAGGAGCCCTGGAAGTTGCCGACGTACGAGTGGTCCCAGCCGTACACCGCGCCGGCGTGCTGGTCGCAGTGCCCGGCGGAGACGAACCCGCCGTACACCGAGAAGCCTATGGAGCAGCGGACGTTGCCGGTGTAGTAGGGGTCGCCGCCGACGGTGCCGGCCGCGAGGGTCCGGGGCGCCTTCGCGGTGTGCTCCACGGTGACGGGGCCGGCCTTGCGTGCCTTCGCGAGGAAGGTGCGGACATCGTTGTCATTGCGGTGTGCGGTGACGACGTCCACGACGACCTTGTTCGCCTTGGTGTCGACGTACCAGTTGCTGACGCCGGCGGGTGCGGACAGGGCGTCGATGCGGGCCTTCGCCGCGTCGAGCTGCCGCGCGCTGTGCTCGACGAGGCGTACGGCCGCTCCGGTCGCGCGTACGGCGCCGGTGTCCGCGCCGCGGGTGACGGCCACGGTCAGCGTGCCGCTCGCGGCGTCGAACCACGAGCCGCCGTAGGAGGATCCGGCGGCGTGCTTCGCCTTCCGCTCGACGGCCGTCGCCGTCTTCTCCGCCGCCAGACGTGCCTCGGCCTGGCTCTTCGTCAGGCCGAAGTCGTGCTGCATCGCGGACAGGAGCGAGGAGGAGGCGGGTGCTTCGGTGGACCGTGCGGGGGAGCCGGCGGCGGTGGCCGGCTGGGTGCTCGCGGTCGCCCAGGTGCCCAGCAGGAGGAGTGCGGGCAGGGCTGTGCGCATCGCTGTTGTGCGTCTCAAGGCAGTGGCCCCTTCGTTGTTCCAGCAAAGGTGGGGGTGGAACAGCAGAACGATGAGAGCGCTCTCAGCCGTGCGTGGCCGAGCATAGCGGGGGATCATGGACAGGTCCATGCCAATGCGACGGTCGGCGCGGGTTCCTCCGGGCGGCTCGCGCACCGGGGTGTTCTTGCGCGAGCCGGGGGACTGCGCGCGCGCCGGGGTAGCCGCACGCGCGCGCCAGGTGCCCTTCGCGTTCGCGGGGGGTTGCCCCTCATGTCCGCGGGAGTCGACGCATGCGTCCGCGGCAGTCATCGGCGGTGAGCACGCCTGGGCTCGGGCCCGAACGCGCCCCCCCGTGTGCCTCCGCCGTCTGCCCCCGGGCCTGCCCTCCCGGCCCTTCCCCGCGAGCCGCCAGGGGTGGAGGGTTCTGCTTCTCTGCCCTGGCGGACATGAAGCGGACATGAAGGAGAAGCGGCGTGCGCGCGCAGACACGGCCCGGCGCGGTCGAGGAGACCGGCGCCGCGCGGCAGCGGTCCGGAGCGGCGACCGCCCGTCCGCCCGTACGGGACCTGAGCCCCGCGGGCGTCCTGAACCTCCAGCGGACCGCCGGCAACGAAGCGGTGTCCCGGACGGTCCAGCGGCACCGGGACCCCGTCGCGACGGTGCAGCGGACCAGGACGGCCGACCCGGAGATCCAGCCCGTCGTCGACGCGGTGGAGGAGATGCTGAGGACCGCCCGGTCCTTGATCGCCACGGCCCAGGGGTTCGGGTTCCGGCTGCGGGGCAGGGAGAGCCAGCAGAAGCACTGCGACGAACTCGGCATGTCTCTGGACACCGCCGAGCACATGGTCTACGGGCAGTTCCGCGCCGACGGTCCGGCCGGCCGGACGACGAACCCGCGCACCACCGCGCTGAAGGCCCTGCTCGACGAGATCCAGCAGCGGCACATCGAGTACGTGGGCATCCTGCGCCGGTTCAACCTGCGTCCCGTCGGCGCCGACATCGGTCCCGAGGACACCGAGGGCCTGGCGCAGCTGTCGAACACCTGGTCGCGGGTGGTCGGCGGGCAGGGCATCAGGACCTCGTCGACCCCGCGGCCGTTCGGCGAGGACCGTACGCCCGCGGCGCTGCCGGGCTTCGAGGACCAGATGCTGTCCCACCACGCCCGGCTGCTCTCCCGGCAGCACGGCCGGGACCTCGTCGGCGGTCTGACCGCCGGGGTCGCGGGCGCCGGCGCGGCCATGGTGGGCGTGGTGCCTTTCCATCCCGAGCAGATCGAGTTCATGGGCGGCAACAGCGTGGTCGGCGCGGAGGCGGCCGTGGACACGCTCGACGGGCTCGCGTCCGCCCCCAACGCTCCCGGCAGGGGCAGCAGCAGCGTCGTCGCCGTGCCGCACGGCCTGCGGGACAGCGAGGGTGCGCACGAGGGCGAGGCCGTCTCGCCCGCCTTCCTGGTCTACGGGCACGAGCTGATCCACGCGCAGCACAACATGCACGGCATCAACATCCGGAACATCGGTGACGAGGAGGCGGCGACCGTCACCGGCAACCAGACCTCCACCGCCCTGCACGAGCAGCGGCAGGTGCCGGTCACCACCGAGGAGATGCTGCGCGACGAACACGGCCTGCCACGCCGCGGCGGTTACACGTAGCCCAGAGCCCCGTCGGCGTCACCGACCAGGGGCTATCTCGCGCAGGTGATCGCGGCTCACGCGGGAGGAGTACGCCCTGTCGGCCGGGACCAGGTCTGGCCTGGTGCGGGGCCGTCCCAAAGCGCGGGAACGCGCAAGCGGGCCATGACGTCCGTGAAGGCGGAAGCGTCGCCGGCCTGGACGGGCGTGACGATGAAAGCGAGGGGGCGGCACCGGTCGTCGGCCGCAAGGTGGATCCTCGTGGTCGGTCCGCGGCGGACCGGCCGATGGCGTGGTCGTCCGGCTCGCCGGCCGGGACCCCTGAGCGCGAGCCGCGGCCGCGTGCCGGTGAGCACGTACGACCGTGGAGTCCACGGACACACCCCGGCTGACGTCTTCGTCCGCGTCGACCCGAGCCACGCCCGAACCAACCACCGGCTCATCCAACCGATATGGCCTAGCCCTGCGGTGCAAGCGTGCGCAGAACGTCGAACTCGTTGCCCTCGGGGTCGGCCATGACCACCCAGCTTCGGTCCGGTCCCTGACCCACGTCCGTCTTGGTGGCGCCGAGTGCGAGCAACCTGCTCACCTCGTCCTCGGTGCTGCCGTCGATCGGGCTGACGTCGAGATGAAGCCGGTTCTTGACGGTCTTGCCCTCGGGTACGCGGATGAAGACCAAGGTGGGCGGCATCTGACCGGCCCGGACCGCCTCGACGGTGGGTACCCAGGAGCCGATCTCGACCTGGTCCTCGCTCCGGTCGATCACTTGGAAGTCCAGGACCTCGCACCAGAAGGCCGCGAGCCTCTCCGGATCGTGGCAGTCGACGACCAACTCGGTGAACCTGCTTGTCATGCTTCTCCCCGATAGTGCGGACGGGGCTCAGCGTAGGTCGCCCGCGCGACAGTTCCGAGATCTTTTCGACCAGAGACATCCAACGGGCTTGATCTGGAGGAAGCCGTCCAGCCCCATGGGTTGTTGGCCTGATCCCTGGGGTCGTGGGTCGTCGGCCTCCCTCTCGAGAGCCCGTCCGTCCGCCCCCGACGGACATCGGCCCGCGCCGCCGCCCCTGCCCCGGGAGCCGCTGCCCCCCCAGGCCGCCGCCGGCCACCGCCCCACCCCTCCGGAGGGCCGCCGCCGGGCAGGCCGCCGCCGGCCACCACCCACCCCCCAAGAGCCGCTGCCCCAGGTCGCCACCGGCCACCGCCCCACCCCTCCGGAGGGCCGCCGCCCGGCAGGCCGCCGCCGGCGACCACCCACCCCCCCCGGAGGGCTGCCGCCAGCCGCCGCCCCAACCCTCCGAACGGCAGCCACCCACCCCCCAGCACCGCAGCCACCCATCACCCCCGACGGCAGTCACTTCCCACCCCCGACGGCAATCCGTCCCCACCCCCGCCAGCCGCAACCCCCCACCCCCTCAACCCCCGCGACCTGCCCCTCCACAGTCCGAACTTCCTGCAGGGGGGTTGTCCTGACATGCGCCCGCACCTAGGGTCACTCCGAGTGCAAGCGCTTTCTGCTTGACTGTTCGTCGTATGTCCGAGGAGCGCCGTATGCCCCCACGCCCCCACCGTCGCTCAGTCGCCGTCGTCGGCACCGGCGCCATCGTCAGCGGGAGCCATCTGACCGCGCTGAGAGCCCACGCGGACCGCGTGGAACTGGTGGCCGCCGTCGATGTGGACGAAGGCCGGCTGGCGGCCTTCCGGGAGCTGGCGGGCGGCGAGGTCGCCGGGTACACGTCGATGGACGAGATGCTGGACGCCGTACGGCCCGACCTGGTGCTCATCGGCACGCCGCCGTCCCTGCACCGTGAGCAGACGATCGCCGCGCTCAAGTCCGGCGCCTGGGTGCTGTGCGAGAAGCCCCTGTGCCTCTCGCTCGCCGAGTACGACGAGATCGCCGCGGCCGAGGAGTCGTCCGGGGCCTACGCCGCGGTCGTCTTCCAGCACCGCTACGGCTCCGGCGCCGTCCACGCCCGCGAGCTGATCACCGGCGGCCGGGTCGGCGCCCCGCTGGTGGCACACTGCCAGACCACCTGGTACCGCGACGCCGCCTACTACGCCGTACCGTGGCGCGGGCGCTGGGCCACCGAGGGCGGCGGCCCGACCATGGGCCACGGCATCCACCAGTACGACCTGCTGCTGCACCTGCTCGGCCCGTGGGCCGAGGTGCGGGCCATGGCGGCGCGGCTGGTGCACGACACCGAGAGCGAGGACGTCTCGACGGCCCTCGTCCGGTTCGAGAACGGCGCCCTCGCCACCGTCGTCAACAGCGTGCTCTCCCCGGACGAGGTCAGCCGCATCCGCATCGACTGCGCCGACGCGACCATCGAGCTCACCCATCTGTACGGCCACACCAACGACGACTGGGTCTACACCCCCGCCCCGCACGTCCCCGCCGAGCAGGCCACGGCCTGGCGTACGCCCGCCGCGGACGTTCCCAGCTCGCACGCCGCCCAGCTCGGCGCGCTCCTCGACGCCTACGACGGCGGCGTACGGCCCCCGGGCAGCGGCCCGGACGCGCGTGCCACGCTGGAGTTCGCGGCCGCGCTCTACAAGTCGGCGTTCACCGGACGGCCCGTGCTCGCGGGCGAGATCGGCCCGGGGGACCCGTTCTACCCGGCCATGCACGGCGACCACCCCGACTGGGCCCCCAAGGAGCGCGCATGAGCATCCGCGTCACTCACGCGTACGGCGACCACATCGCGGTGGCGGCGCCGGACGGCACCGAGATCCTGCGCTACGTGTACCGTCCCGACCCCGACGCCTTCGAGTCGCGCAAGCCCTACGCCCACCCGCTGCGCACTCTCGGCGGGCGCACCGTGACCGGATACCGCCCGAGCGACCACCGCTGGCACAAGGGCCTGCAGATGACCGCGAGTCATCTCTCCGGCCAGAACTTCTGGGGTGGCAACTGCTACGTCCACGGCGAGGGGTATCTGCGGCTGCCCGAGCGCGTCGGCTCGATGCGGCACGACGGCTTCCCCGAGTTCACGGTCGAGGACGACCGGCTCGCCTTCACGGAGGCGCTGACCTGGGTCGAGAACGGCGGCGCGGAATGGGCCCGCGAGGTGCGCGGGATCGCCGTGCACTCCGTCGACGAGGAGGCCGGCGCCTGGGTCCTGGACTGGTCCATCGACCTCACCAACCTCCGTGACGTGCCGCTGGCCTTCGGCTCGCCCACCACCCACGGGCGGGAGCTGGCCGGCTACACGGGACTGCAGTGGCGCGGCCCCCGCGACTTCACCGGCGGCACCGCCTTCGGCCCCGACATCGACGGGGGAGCGGGCGCCGACGCGGGCAAGCTGATGGGCACCCAGAGCCCCTGGCTGGCCTTCACCACCGAGCACGACGACGTCGACGCGCACTCCACGCTCGTCTTCGCGCACGCGCCCGAGAACCTCGACGAGACGGCCGCGATCCACGCCTCGCACTGGTTCGTGCGCTCCGAGCCGATCCCGACGGTCGCCTTCTCCTGGGCGTTCTTCGAGGAGTTCGAGCTGCCGCCCGGCGCCTCCTTCGGCTACCGCTACCGGGTCGTCGTCGCCGACGGCGCCTGGGACCGCGACCGCGTCGGCACCCACCTGGAGGGCCTGCCGTGGTGAGCGACCCCGGCCCGGCCCTTCCGCACCCGCTGCCCGGCGCGATCGGCCTGTCCCACCTCAGCGCCTACGACTGGGAGGCCGCCGACGGCGTGTGCGGCGGCAGCCCGCATCTGCATCTGGTGTGCACGGAGGCGTACGTCGTCACCGGCGGCCGCGGGGCGGTGCAGACACTGAGCCCCGACGGCTACCGGGACATCCCGCTGGAGCCGGGCTCGGTCGCCTGGTTCACGCCCGGCACCGTGCACCGCATGGTGCAGGGCGGCGATCTGCGGATCACCGTGCTGATGCAGAACAACGGCCTGCCCGAGGCCGGTGACGCCGTCTTCACCTTCCCGCCCGAGGTGCTCGCCGACCCCGAGGCGTACGCGGCGGCCGCAACGCTCCCTCCCGGCACGGGAGTTGATGCGGAGAAGGCGGCGCGCCGCCGCAGGGACCTCGCGGTCGAGGGCTACCTCGCCCTGCGCGAGGCGCTGACGGCGGGGGACGGCGGACCGTACCGGGAGTTCCAGCGGGCCGCCGCCCGGCTGGTGCGCGACAAGGTGCCGCACTGGCGGGAGTTGTGGCGGGCCGGCGCGCTGGCCGCCGCCGCACGCACCGGTGCCCAGCTCGACGCGCTCGCGACGGGCGGTGACGACTATCTCGCCGACGCGACCGCGCACCGCACCGGACCCACCCGGCTGGGCGGCTTCGGCATGTGCGGCCGCCGTGACGAGTACGCGCTGCCCGGCACGACATTGCCGTACGAGGGCAAATAGCCTGTGACGCAAGGTAGTTGATGGGGCGTCAGGGGAGGCGTCCGGGGGGTTTCCGCCCGAGGAACGAAGACCGAGGAGAGGAAGAGGTGACCTCGGCATGCCCGGACACAGGACAAAGGGGTTCTGCGCGTCGGCCGCCGCACTCGCGCTCTGCGCGATGCTGGCCGGCTGCGGGGGATCCGGGGAGAGTGCCGGCGGCGGCAAGGCCGTGCTGCGCTACACGTGGTGGGGCAACCCCGACCGCGCGGCACGCACCGAGCAGGCCGTCGCCCTGTTCGAGAAACAGCACCCCGGCGTGCGGGTGCAGACGTCGTTCTCCGGCTACGACGCCTACAAGCAGAAGCTCGCCATCCAGGCCACCGGCGGCGACGCACCCGACGTGATGCAGCTCGACTACCGCCAGATCGACCAGTACGCCTCCGGGCACGTGCTCCTAGACCTCTCCAAGGTCTCCGGCGCGCTGCGCACCGGTGAGATCGACGCGGGGCTGCTGGCCACCGGCCGGGTGCGCGGCAAGCTGTACGCCGTCCCGCAGGGCCGCGGCACCGAGACCGCCGTCTACGACGTCGCCGCCTGGAAGGCGTCCGGGGTGCCCCTGCCGAAGCAGGGGTGGACCTGGAGCGAGTGGGCGGACGCCATGCGCACCCTCGCGAAGAGGACGGGCAAGCCCGGCGCCACCGACCCGGGCCAGAGCGAGGACGCCTTCGAGGTGTGGCTGCGCGGCCAGGGCAAGACGCTCTACACCGAGGACGGGGGCCTCGGGTTCACCGCCGCGGACCTCACCCGCTGGTGGACCTTCGCCGACCGGCTCCGCAAGGAGGGCGCGGTCTCCCCGGCCGAGCAGACCACCCAGCTCGACGGCACCGTGGAGAACACCCCGCTCGGGCGTGGCAAGGCGCTCAGCGACTTCAACTGGGACGCCCCGTCGAGCGGTTACCTCGCGATCGTCAAGGGCGGGGTCGCGCTGGGGCCGATGCCGTCCGGCGCGGACGGCACGCCCGGCCAGTACTTCAAGCCGTCGATGTTCCTCGGCATCGGCGCCCACACCTCCCACCCCAAGGAGTCCGCGGAGCTCGTCGACTTCCTCCTCAACGACCCGCGGGCGGCGAAGATCCTCGGCGCGACCCGAGGCATCCCCGTCAACGAGACCATCCGCAAGCAGACGGCCTCGCAGCTCACGGACTTCGACAGGACCGTCGCCGACTACCAGGACTCGCTCGAGGGGAACCTCAAGGACCCGCCGCAGGCTCCGCCCTCCGGCGACAACGCCCTGCAGACCACCTTCGCGCGCGACTACGACCAGGTGTCGTACGGGCGCATGTCGCCGCGCGAGGCGGCCGAGAACTACATCACCGAGGCGAAGGCGGAGCTGAGGTCATGACCACTACCGACATCCCCGCGTCCACCGCCCGGCCGCCCCGCTCCGCGGCCGTCCCCCGGCGGCGACCCCGGCCCGAACGGGAAGGCGCCGCCTGGGTGTTCCTCTCGCCCTGGGTGCTCGGCGCGATCGTCCTGACGCTGCTGCCGATGGCCGTCTCGCTGTATCTGTCCTTCACCGACTACGACTTGTTCAACGCGCCGCACTGGGTGGGCCTGCGCAACTACACGCAGATGTTCACCGAGGACCCGCGCTACTGGCGCTCGGTCGTGACGACCCTGACGTACGTCGTCATCGCCGTGCCCCTCCAACTCGCGCTCGCCCTCGGGGTCGCGCTCGCCCTGAAGACCATGAAGCGCGGCAAGGGCTTCTACCGCTCCGCCTTCTACGCGCCCTCCCTGCTCGGCGCCTCCATGTCCATCGCCCTCGTCTGGCGCGCGATCTTCAACGACGGCGGCACCGTGGACAACCTCCTCGGCACCGGCGGCTGGATCAACAGGCCGGGCTGGTCGCTGCCGGCCGTGGCGCTCCTGACGGTCTGGCAGTTCGGTGCGCCGATGGTCATCTTCCTCGCCGGCCTGCAGCAGATTCCGGCGGAGCTGTACGAGGCGGCGGCCGTCGACGGGGCGGGCAGATGGCGGCAGTTCGTCTCCATCACCGTGCCGATGCTGTCACCGGTGCTGTTCTTCAACCTCGTCCTGCAGACCATCCAGGCGTTCCAGGTGTTCACCCCCGCCTTCGCGGTCAGCGGCGGCAAGGGCGGCCCCGCCGACTCGACCCTCGTCTACACCCTCTACCTCTACGACCGCGGCTTCGTCGCCTCCCACATGGGCTACGCCTCCGCCATGGCCTGGGTGCTGCTGCTCGTCATCGGCGCCGTCACCGCGGTGCTGTTCCGCACCTCGCGCTCCTGGGTCTTCTACGCCTCCGAGGGGGAGCGATGACCACCACAGCCTCAACCTCCGTGCTGCGCAAGCCCGTTCGCCGGGGGCGCGTCGCCGTCCACATCGGCTGCCTGGCCGCGCTGCTGGTGATGCTCTATCCGCTGGCCTGGCTGCTGGCCACCTCGCTCAAGCCGGCCGACGAGGTCATCGCCAGCCTCGACCTGCTGCCCCGCCACCTGGAGTGGTCCAACTACACGACGGCTCTGGACGGCGTGAACGACGTGTCCGTCTGGCGGCTGCTCGGCAACTCGCTGCTGATCGCGGGCGGTGCGGTGGTCGGCAACGTCGTGAGCTGCTCGCTGGCCGCGTACGCCTTCGCACGGCTGCGGTTCCGCCTCCGCGGACCGATGTTCGCGTTCATGATCGCGACGATCATGCTGCCGCACCATGCGGTGCTGATACCGCAGTACATCATCTTCAACAAGCTCGGCCTGGTGAACACGTACTGGCCGCTGATCCTGCCGAAGTTCCTCGCCACGGAGGCGTTCTTCGTCTTCCTGATCGTGCAGTTCATGCGCGGGCTGCCGCGGGAGCTGGAGGAGGCGGCGCGGATCGACGGGTGCGGGCCGTTCCGCAGCTTCTTCCAGGTGATCCTGCCGCTGACGCGTCCCGCGCTGATCACCACGGCGATCTTCACCTTCATCTGGACCTGGAACGACTTCTTCACTCAGCTGATCTACCTCTTCGACCCGGACAAGTTCACGCTCACGCTCGCCCTGCGGTCGTTCGTGGACGCCTCCAGCCAGTCGGCCTTCGGCCCGATGTTCGCGATGTCGGTGATCGCGCTGCTGCCGATCGTGCTGTTCTTCCTCGCCTTCCAGCGGTTCCTGGTGGAGGGCATGGCGAGCTCCGGACTGAAGGGATGAGCACCATGAGCCGAGCGCGCCCGGCACAGACCCGGGAGCCGGGCGAGATCTTCGGCCCGCGCATGACCCTGTTCGCCGACGTGCTGGGCGTCGGCCTCGCCACGACGGTGGCCTGCCTTCCCCTGCTGACCGCACCGGCCGCCCTGTCGACGGCCTGCGCGGTCCTGCGCGCGGCCGGGGAGGACCAACCGGCCACCACGGGCCGCTACTTCGCCCTCCTCCGGCAGCGGCTGCGGCGGGGTGACCTGCCGGCGGGAGCCCTGGCCCTGGCGGGCGCGCTGCTGCTCGCCGCCGACCTGGCGCTGGCGGGGGCGGGGCTGCCCGGAGCCCCCCTCTTCGCCGCGGCCGCCGCGGCGATCGGCGCCTGCGCCACGGTGACCGCCCTGCGGGCGTGCGCCCGCCCCGCATCCCTGACGAACTGGCGAACGGCGCTGCACGAGGCGGCACACGACGCAGCACGGGACCTCGGCGGCAGCGCCCTGATCCTCCTGGCCGTCGTCACGGCCGCACTCTGCGCCTGGATGCTCGTCCCCCTCGCCTTCCTGACTCCTGGCCCCCTGGCCCTGGCACTGACGGCGGTCGACGTACGGCGGGCGGGTGTACGTGGAAGGGGGCCGAGGGAGGCCGGGGTGCCGGGCGGCTGACGCCGGGGTGTCGAGCGGGTGATCCCGGCCGGGCGACCGGAACCGAGCGCGGCGGTCGGCCGGCAGGGTGACCGTGTCTGTCCGCCGCTCTGCGAGCGTGCGCGCGTCTCGTGCGTCGGCCACGGCGGAGTACGCCCGTCCGGCCGAGCGGAGCTGTGGTCGGCAGGTGCCGTCCGGGCCCGCGGCGCGAGCCGGGAGCGCAGGCCCGGACCGCCAAGTTGCTCGCGCCCGCGCCTCCCCGGCGCCCAAGAGCGTGCGCCTGAACGCCGACCGCGGTGACTCACGTCCCGGGGCGCCCCCATCGCCGCGGCGCGCGGGAAGCCGGACCCGTCGGCGCCAGCCGTGAACGTGGACCCGCCTCACCCTGCGGCGCTCACCGTGGTTCGCCCGCGTACGTGCCGAAGTACCAGCGGTTGCCCTCCGGGTCCCGGGCTGCGAAGTCTCGGGAGCTGTAGTCGGTGACGTGGAGGTCGGTGGTGATGTCGGCGCCCGCCTCCTTGGCGCGGGCGTGGACGGCGTCCGGGTCGGCGGTGACGACGTAGGCGCTGAACGCACCCGGCGGCGTCGGACCGGTCAAGGCCTCCGCCTCCTCGCGTACGGAGCCCAGCATGACGCCGCCGCCCTCGGGCCAGCTGAGCTGGGCGTGGTCGACCCGGTCCCCTTCGCCGTAGACCACCGTCTCCTCGAAGCCGAAGGCGTCGACGAGGAAGCGGATCAGGGCGCGGGCGTCATGGGCGCGGAAGGTGGGCCAGACCTGCGGGGCGGGCGGCTGCTGGGCGGGGTCGGGCGTGGTGGTCATGGTGATGAGCCTCCGTGTCGCGGGCGGCTGCCCGGTGCGGCCGGTTGTTCGCACCAGCTTCACGTGGGCGGATGGTGCCCGGATTGGATGTTTCGGAACTCCTGCGCCAGCCAGTCGCTGGGCGTGCACGCGGCCAGCGCACCGAACTCGCGGTCCAGGTGCGACTGGTCCGCGTAGCCGCAGTCGGCGGCGAGCGTCGCGAGGTCGAGGGCGCCGGGGCGGCCCGCCAGGCGGCGCCGGGCCAGGTCGAAGCGGATGACCCGCGCGGCCGCCTTCGGCGTGAGACCGATCTCCGCGCGGAAGCGGTTGCGCAGATGCCGCTCGCTGACCGCGGCCTCGGCGGCGAGCCGGTCGACGCGCAGGCGCCCGCCGGCCGACAGCAGCCGCTGCCACGCTCCGGCGACCGGTGCGGCCGAGGCCGCCCGTACGCCGTCGTGGCGGATCATGCGGCGCAGCAGCCAGTCGTCGACGGCGGCGAAGCGGGCGGCCCAGCAGGACGCCTCGCGCAGCCGGTCGTGGACCTCCCGCAGGTCCGCGCCCAGCACGTCGTCCGCTTGGACGTCCGTACCGGCCAGCTCGCCCGCCGGCAGCCCCAGCAGCACCCGCGCGCCGAGCGGGCTGATCGCGACCTGGATGCCGGACTGCCGCCCGGGCATCTCGATCAGCGCGGGCGTGAGGTGCAGACCGCCGAGCAGGGTCGGGTAGTCGCCGGGCGCGTCGCGAGGGTCGGGGTGGGCGGCGATGCTCAGCGGCTCGTCGAGGGTGATGATCAGGGTCAGCCACGGGGACGGCAGCCCCCGGTGCCGGGCGGGCGGCACACCGCGCTGGCGGTAGCCGGAGTACCAGCCGACCAGCCCCCGCAGAGGCGGCGCGGGCGCCGCCCGCACCGCCTCGTCCACGAGGTCGCCTGCCATACGGCCATTGTCCCGCGCACCGGGCGGACGGCACTACGGCAGCGGCCGGGGCACCGGGGCACCGGCTTCCGGTGGTTCCGCGACGCCGATGATGTGCGCCGCCGTCGTCCGGACGCGGGCCGACCAGCCGAGCGCGGTCAGGTCGGCCGCGAGGGTGCGCCCGTCGTGGAACACCTTCACGATGCGGTGCCGGCTGCCGTCGCCGAGCCGCCGCACCGCCGTCGGCACGGCATGCCCGGCGAGGACGTCCTCGTACGCGGCACCGGGCGGCCCGTCGTCGACGAAGACCGCCCGGCCGCCCGGAGCGAGCGCGCCGGCGACGGCGTCCCAGAAGGCGGGCAACCGCCGCGGCGGGACGTGCGAGAGCCAGAAGGCGAAGAACACGGTGTCGTAGCGGCGCGGTGGCCGCCAGGAGAACAGGTCGGCCTCGACGAAGCGGACGGTGCGGGCGGTGGAGTCCGCGGTACGCGCGCGGGCCAGGGCCAGTACCTCGGGCGCCGCGTCGACGGCCGTCACCGTCTTCGCCCGCGCCGCGAGCAGCGGGGTCCACTGGCCCGTTCCGCAGGCCAGTTCCAGCACATGCCCGCCGACGGGCAGGTCGCGGACCGAGGTCAGCAGCCGCCGCAGCTCCGCGTACTCGGTGTAGGGCCGGTCGTACTCGCCCGCCCCCGCCCGGTAGTAGGCCAGCTGCTCCGCAAGGAGGGTGTCGTCGTCCATGCGGTCACGGTCGGCCTTGACCCTT
Organism: Streptomyces sp. NPDC057616; assembly: GCF_042800575.1. Classification (NCBI taxonomy): domain Bacteria; kingdom Bacillati; phylum Actinomycetota; class Actinomycetes; order Kitasatosporales; family Streptomycetaceae; genus Streptomyces; species Streptomyces sp. NPDC057616. The sequence goes on along the minus strand of NZ_JBHVGU010000007.1, from coordinate 228,012 downwards.
GGGCAGGGTCAAGGCCCGCACCGCGAGCCGTGGCGCGCCCGCTCAGCCGCCGACGTACTCCGCAAGGTGCCGGCCCGTGAGGGTGGAGCGCTCGGCGACCAGGTCGGCCGGGGTGCCCTCGAAGACGATGCGGCCGCCGTCGTGGCCGGCGCCGGGGCCGAGGTCGATGATCCAGTCCGCGTGCGCCATGACCGCCTGGTGGTGCTCGATGACGATGACCGACTTGCCGGAGTCGACCAACCGGTCCAGCAGGCCGAGGAGTTGAGCCACGTCGGCGAGGTGCAGACCGGTGGTCGGCTCGTCGAGGACGTAGACGCCGCCCTTGTCCGCCATGTGCGTGGCCAGCTTCAGGCGCTGGCGCTCACCGCCGGAGAGGGTGGTCAGCGGCTGGCCGAGGGTGAGGTAGCCGAGGCCGACGTCCGCGAGGCGTTCGAGGATCTTGTGCGCGGCAGGCGTGCGCGCCTCGCCCTCCGCGAAGAAGTCCAGGGCCTCCGCGACCGGCATCGCCAGGACCTCGGAGATGTCCCGGCCGCCGAGGTGGTACTCCAGGACCGAGGCGTCGAAACGCTTGCCCTCGCAGTCCTCGCAGGTGCTGGCCACCCCGGCCATCATCGCCAGGTCGGTGTAGATGACGCCGTTGCCGTTGCAGGTGGGGCACGCGCCCTCGGAATTGGCGCTGAAGAGCGCGGGCTTGACGCCGTTGGCCTTGGCGAAGGCCTTCCGGATCGGCTCCAGGAGACCCGTGTACGTCGCCGGGTTGCTGCGCCGCGAACCCCGGATCGGGCTCTGGTCGACCGAGACGACCCCGAGGTCCTCCGGGACCGAGCGGTGCACCAGCGAGCTCTTGCCGGACCCCGCGACCCCGGTGATCACGGTGAGCACGCCGAGCGGTACGTCCACGTCGATGTCCCGCAGGTTGTTCGCCGAGGCGCCGCGGATCTCCAGGACCTCGCTGAACCCGCGCACCTCGTCCTTGAGCGAGGCGCGGTCGTCGAGGTGGCGCCCGGTGACGGTGTCGCTGCCGCGCAGCTTGCCGACGGTGCCCTCGAAGCACACGCTGCCGCCCGCCGTACCGGCGCCGGGACCCAGGTCCACCACATGGTCGGCGATCTCGATGACCTCCGGCTTGTGCTCCACGACGAGCACCGTGTTGCCCTTGTCCCGCAGCCGCAGGAGCAGGTCGTTCATCCGCTGGATGTCGTGCGGGTGCAGGCCGGCGGTCGGCTCGTCGAAGACGTAGGTGACGTCGGTGAGCGAGGAGCCCAGGTGGCGGATCATCTTGACGCGCTGCGCCTCGCCGCCGGAGAGCGTGCCCGCGGACCGGTCGAGGGAGAGGTAGCCGAGGCCGATCTCCACGAACGAGTCGAGGGTCTGCTGCAGCGCGTCGAGCAGCGGCGCCACCGACGGTTCGGCCAGCCCCCGCACCCAGTCGGCCAGATCCCTGATCTCCATCCGGCAGGCGTCCGCGATGGAGATCTTCTTGATCTTCGAGGTGCGAGCGTGCTCGGCGAGCCGGGTGCCGTCGCACTCCGGGCACGTGGCGAAGGTGACCGCACGGTCCACGAACGCCCGGACGTGCGGCTGCATCGCCTCCTTGTCCTTGGACAGCATCGACTTCTGGATGCGCGGGATCAGACCCTCGTAGGTCATGTTGATGCCCGCGATCTTCATCCGGGTCGGCTCCCGGTGCAGGAGGTCGTGCAGCTCCTTCTTCGTGAACCTGCTGATCGGCTTGTCCGGGTCGAAGAAGCCGGACTCCGCGTACAGCCGGGAGTTCCAGCCGCCGCCGGTGTAGCCGGGGATGGTGAAGGCGCCCTCGTTGATGGACTTGCTCGCGTCGTAGAGCTGGGCCAGGTCGAGGTCGGAGATGCTGCCGCGGCCCTCGCAGCGCGGGCACATGCCGCCCACCTTGTTGAAGGTGACCTTCTGCTTGGCGCCGCCGCCCACCGAGATCGCGCCGGCCGCCGACACCGAGGGCACGTTGAAGGCGAAGGCCCCGGGCGGGCCGACGTAGGGCTTGCCGAGGCGGCTGAACAGGATGCGCAGCATCGCGTTGGCGTCGGTGGCCGTGCCGACCGTGGAGCGCGGGTCGGCGCCCATCCGCTGCTGGTCGACGCTGATGGCGGTGGTCAGGCCGTCGAGGACGTCCACCTCGGGCCGCGACAGGTTCGGCATGAAGCCCTGGACGAAGGCGCTGTAGGTCTCGTTGATCAGCCGCTGCGACTCCGCGGCGATCGTGTCGAAGACCAGGGAGCTCTTGCCCGAACCGGAGACACCGGTGAACACCGTCAGGCGGCGCTTCGGGATCTCGATGCTGACGTCCTTGAGGTTGTTCTCGCGCGCGCCGTGCACGCGGATCAGGTCGTGGCTGTCGGCGGCGTGCGGCGCGGGCGAGTGCGAGTCCGTCCTCTTGGCCGTGGTCATCGTCTCTCCATCTGTCGGGCCCGGGGCGGGTGCGGGGCGTCGGTGGTCGGCGGGGCGGCGGTGCTCAGCGGTCCTGGAGCAGCCCGAGGACGTTGGTGTCGGGGTCGGTGCGGGTGGCCACCAGGCGGCCGCCGCCCACGTCGTGCGCCGGCTCCGGCGCCACGCCGGGCAGCGCCGTGTACACCTGCCTGGCCGCCGCGACGTCGGACACGGGGTGCAGCACGGTCCTGATTCCCTGCGCGGGTGAGCCGGTCATGGTCACTCCTGAGGTCGTGGTTCTGCGGTCACGTTATCCGCGGCTCGTGGACCGGCGCTTCTCGATTCCTGACGGGGTGCGGCGCCGGTCGCCGCGCCGGGCCGCGAGCAGCACGCAGGCGAGGATGCCGAGCACCACGGTGGCCAGGCCCGAGCCGCCGATCGTCGCCCGGGGGCCCAGGGCCGCGGTGAGCGGGCCGCCGAGCGCCGTGCCGAGCGGTGACGCCGTGAGCAGCACCGCGTTGTTGGCGGCGAGCATCGCCGCAAGGTGCCGGGGCGGCGACTTCGCCTGCATCAGCGTCACCGACAGGGCGACGAAGGGCCCGTAGATCAGGCCGCCGAGGGTGAAGCAGGCGACGGTGGCCGCGGTCGGCGCTCCGAGGCCGAACGGCAGCAGCGAGAGGCCCCAGGCGATCACGATGCAGACGGTCACGGGCCACAGCGGGAGGTTCCGCAGGGTGCCGATCGCCAGCGAGCCGAGCACCGCGCCCACGCCGAACAGCATCCAGTACAGGCCCAGCAGCGTGCCCGGTGCGTGCAGGTCGTCGGTCACGTGCAGCGGCAGGGCCACCTCGACGGGGCCGTAGAGGAAGTTGAAGCACCAGGTGAGCGTCAGCAGGCCGAGCAGTTCGGGGCGGGAGCGCAGGAGGGCGAGGCCGCCGCGGGCGGCCGCCTGGTCGACGGGCTCGACGGGTTCGACGGGTTCGACGCCGGAGGCGTCCGCCCGCTCCGGCAGCCGGGTGCGCGCGACCAGGACGGTGAGGAACACGTAGGTGAGGGCGTCCAGGCCGAGAACCAGCGCGGAGCTCGCGTACGTCACCAGCACACCGGCGACGGCGGGTCCGGCGATGGTGGCGGCGAAGCTGAGGGAGCCGACGAAGGTGTTGGCGGCCAGCCGCTGTTCCTCGGGCAGCAGCTCGGCGAGCAGCGTGTACTTGCCCGCACCGCCCCATGCGTGCAGCAGCGAGGAGACGGCGAGCAGTACGACGTACAGCGGCGGCGTCAGCAGCCCGGCCGACCAGACCAGCGGCACGGCGCCGATGAACACGGCGCGCACCACGCTGTCCGCCGTCAGCAGCCGCCGGGCCGGTACCCGGCGCAGCCGGCGCCCGAACGCCAGCGCGCCGACCACGCCCGGCAGGGTGTACGCGGCGACCGCGCCGCCGACCCACAGCCCCTGCGTCGCCTGTGGTGCGAGCTCGATGGCGAGCCACGCCACCGCGACGAAGCTCATGCCGTCCCCGAGGCCGGAGACCCCGAAGGCCAGGGCCAGCCGCCGGAACACCCCGTTGGCGAGGAGGGGCCGGTAGGCGAAGGGCACCAGACGTCGGATCACACGGTCACGCTACGGGCGGCGCGGGGCCCGGCGCTTCTCCATTACTGATCTCTCCGGCCGCGGGGCTCCCGAGCGCGGCCGCACAAGGGAGGGCGCCCCGAACCGGACCGCGACACCCGGCGAGTACAGCACGCTGACCGGCGCGCCCCGCACCTGCGGCAGACCGGCCGCGGCCACCAACTCGTCCTCGAGATCCAGGAGTTCGGCCCGGTGCAGCGGCCACGGCGGATGGTCGTTCGGCAGGTGCGTGGTGCGGCCGTGCCAGGGCAGGTGCATGCCCCAGCGGGCGGTGAGGAAGTGCTCCAGGGGTGTGGGCCGCGCGATCGGCTCGCCGGGGCGGACGACCACGCGGCTCGTGGGCCCGTGGCCCGCGGTCCGCCCGCGCCGGCAGACGTACGTGAGCACGCCGTCGTCGTGGCGCAGGCGCATCGCCGACCAGACGTAGGGCAGCCGTACGCCCCATCGCCCCACCAGCACCGGCAGCAGGCGGCTCGCGTCCAGGGAGCGGAACACCACGCCGCGGCGGCCCTGTTCGTCCACCGAGTACAGCCGTACGTTCGTCTCGCAGAACGTGCCGAGATACGGCAGCCCGGGCCCCGGGCCGAGGCCCACGCCGCGCATCAGGAACGGCACCAGGCCGACGTAGGTGACGCCGTCGAGGGTGTCCGGGCGGGTCCCGGCGGGCAGCAGCCCGGCCACCCGCTCCGGCTCGACCGGCCAGTGCAGGAACGTGAGTTGGTGCCAGCCCTGCACCAGCGACGCCCGGCGCACGGGCCGCGGCGTGGACGGGGTGACCGGCTCGGCGCCGGCCGGCCTCACCGGCTGCTCCCGCGCGGCGCGGCGGTGCTGTGCCGGACCACGAGGCCGGCCGGGACGAGATCGGTGCCGGCCCGCGCGCCGCCGTGGGCGCGGATCTGCTCCAGGACGCCCTCGACGCAGCGGCGGCCGACCTCGGCGAAGTCCTGGTGGACGGTGGTGAGGGGCGGGACGAAGAACTCGGCGTCGGGGATGTCGTCGAAGCCGACGACACTGATGTCCGCGGGCACGTGCAGGCCGCGCTCGTGGAAGGCGCGCAGCAGCCCCAGCGCCATCTGGTCGTTGGCGGCGAACACGGCCGTGCAGTCCGGCTGTTCGGCGAGGGCGAGGCCGGCCGTGTACCCGGACCCGGCGGACCAGTCGCCGGGCAGGGGCGCCGGGACCGGGCGGCCCGCCTCCTCCAGGACGGTGCGCCAGGCCTGGGTGCGGCGCTGGCCGGCGAAGGACGTCTCGGGCCCGGTCACGTGCCAGACGGTGCGGTGGCCCAGGTCGAGCAGATGGGTCACGGCCTTGCGGGCGCCGTCGGCCTGGTCGGTGTCGACCACGCTGTAGCGGTCGCCGGCGTCGGAGTCCACGACGACGACGTGCACACCGGGCGGCAGCTGCACCGTGCCGGTGTCGAGCAGATGGATCTCCATGATGACGATGACGGCGTCCACCGCCAGCTCTCCCATGCGCGTGAAGGCGCCGAGCACGTTGTCCTGGGTGGGGACGTCGATGGGGATCAGCGTGATCGCGTAGCCCTCGGCCGCCGCGTGCGTGGCGATCGCCTCCACGGTACGGCTGTTGCCCGTCGAGGCGAGGCTGAAGAGGATCACGCCGATGGTGTTGAACTGACCGTAACGCAGCGCGCGCGCCGCGCTGTTGGGCCGGTAGCCCAGCTCCCGCATCGCCGCGAGCACCTGCTCCCGGGTCGAAGTGATCACGCCGGGATGGCCGTTGGAGACCCGCGAGACCGTCTGCGAGGACACCCCCGCGAGCTTGGCGACGTCGGCCATGGACACCCGCTGCTTGCGGCGCCCGCCGGGCACGCCGGAGCCGCCTCGCTGCGCGCCGCCCGCGGGGGCGGACGCCCGTTGCTCCCGGTCGCTCAGATCCATCGCTGCACCACTTCCGCCCGGCTCCTCGACGCACCGGATGTTACGCGTGGGACATCTTGACGGCCGCTGGGACGGATGCCACGATTCCGGCGCCGCCGAGTTTACGTAAACATCCGTTGCCGAGGCAGGGCGTGTTTACGTAAACATGCGGGCGCCGAGCCGCCGTCTCCCGAAAGGCACGTCGATGCGCAAGCCCACCGCCACGAACCGCCTCACCCCCCGGCTGCGCGCCGCCTGCGCGGCGGTCGCGATCGCCGCGCTGTGCGGAACCGCCCTCGCCGGCGGCCCCGCCTCCGCCGCTCCGGGCACCGGCACCACCCAGTTCAAGGGCGTCAACTGGGCCGACCCGCGCGACAATTACGCCGACGACCCGGTCGTCCTGTCCGGTCTGTCGCTCTCCGACACCTACGCGCAGACGTACGCCAAGGCGAGCCGCGTGATCTCCGCCTTCCGCGCCAATCTCGGGGCCAACACCGTGCGGCTGCCCATCAACCCGTACACCGCCGACGGCTCGTACTGGAGGTCGTACCGCGGCGTCATCGACGCGGCCTCCGACCGCGGCTTCAAGGTCATCGTGTCCTACTGGGAGGGCACCGGCACCCGCAAGGACGGCCTCATCGACGACGAGGCCACCTACTGGCCCATGTGGAACACGGTCGTCGGCGCCTACCGGCACGACCCGCACGTCTACTTCGAGCCCATGAACGAACCCCACGGCTACACCGACTCCCAGTGGGCAGACCTCGCCGCGAAGTGGCTCGCCACCTACCCGTCCGTGCCGCGCGACCGGGTCTTCGTCAGCGGCGCCGGCTACAACGACCACGTCACCTCGGTCTGCGCCGACCCGCGCCTGAAGGGCACCTATCTGTCGCTGCACCACTACGGCTTCTGGAAGAGCTACGCCACCTACGACCAGTGGGTGGCCGACCTCCAGGAGCGCATCGGCGACTGCGCCGGCCGCACGGTCGCCGACGAGTTCGGCGCGCCGATGACCACCGGCCTCGACTACGACAGGCCGGACGCCGCCGACAACTCAGTCAACTTCATCCAGGCCGACACCGACACCTTCCGCAAGCTCGGCATGGGGTCGGTCTACTGGCCCGGCCTGCGCACCGACGACACCTACTCCATCCAGAAGCTGACCGGCGATCCCGCCCGGCCCTGGCTGGCCACCACCAACCGCTCCGGCGCCGACCGCCTGGCCTGGGCCTGGGGCCGGGGCAGGCCCGTGCAGAACTGAGGCCGCTGCCCGCGCCCGACCGGCGTACGGCCCCGGCCCCCTGCGGGACCGGGGCCGTACGGCACCCCCAACTGCCGCACCCCCTACGGCTTGATGCCCACCCCGGTCCACAGGCTGACCTCGGCGTCGGTGGCCGTGGGCTCGCCGTCCGGGCGCCAGCGGTGGCCCACCGAGATCCCCGGCTCCAGCAGGTCCAGCCCGCTGAAGAACCGGGCCACGTCCTGCTGCGAGCGGAACTGCACCGGCGTACCGGCGTTGTTGTAGATGTCGGTGACCTTCTGCCAGGTGGCCGGGTCGAAGTCGGGCGTGCAGTGGCTCAGGGCCAGCGCGCTGCCCGAGGGCAGCACGGCCAGCAGCCGCTCCACGATGCCGTACGGGTCCTGCGCGTCCGTCACGAAGTGCATCAGGGCGTTGAGCGACAGGGCCACCGGCCGGCCCAGGTCCAGGACCTCGGCCAGTTCCGGGGAGTTGAGCAGCATGGACGGGTCGTTGACGTCCGCCTCGATGTACGTCGTGCGGCCCTGCGCGGTGCTGCGCATCAGGCGCTCGGCGTACTTGAGGACGAGCGGGTCGTTGTCGGCGTAGACCACCCGTGCCTCGGGCACCACGGACTGGGCCACCTGGTGCAGGTTGGGCTCGGTCGGGATGCCGGTGCCGATGTCCAGCCACTGGCGGATGCCGTGCTCACGGGCGAGGACGCGGGTGGCGCGGTGCATGAACGCCCGGTTCTCCCGCGCGCACACGAAGATGGCCGGGTAGGCCTCGGCGACGGTCTCCGCGGCCAGCTTGTCGACCTCGAAGTGGTCCTTGCCGCCGAGGTAGTAGTCGTACATCCGGGCAGAGTGGGGCCTGCTGGTGTCGATGTCCCGCGCGGCGTGCGAGTTGGTCATCCTGTCCCTTTCGTGGTGTGCGTGTGGGGGTGTCGGGCAGGTGGTGGCCGGGGTGGGCCCCTTCCCGCCGGTCCGGTGGCGTCAGCCGGCCGTCAGATGATCGGCGAGGCCTCGTTTGACTCCCGCGACGAACGCGGTGATCTCCTCAGGGGTGTAGATCAGCGCGGGTCCGGCGGGATCGGTCGACTGCCTCAGCGCCACACGGCCGTCGGCGAGTTGCTTGGTCTGCACGCACTGGCCCCCGTTGGGACCGCTCCACGGAGACTCCCAGCCCTGATCGCCGAGGTCCGACGCCGGCATCCCGTTGTAGACATGGCAGACCCGGCCTCCGGTCACGGTCATGAGTACTCCTTTCGCATGCGGTTCAGGAGCGCCTTGCTGTCCGCGTCCGAGGTCAGCAGGGACATGCGGTTGTGCGCCTCCAGGTGGGCCGCCACGTCCGAACGCTGGTCCAGGTACATGGAGCCGGTGAGGACCTCGGTGTAGACGATGTCGGGCAGCTCCGGCTCCTCGAACCGGAAGTAGGTGAAGGGTGCGCACGCACCGACGTGGGCGCCGGCGGTGAACGGCACGACGTCGACGCTGACGTGCTCCAGTTCCGAGACCTCCAGGAGCCGGTCGACCTGCTCCCGCATCACCTCGGGGCCGCCCACCACCCGGTGCAGCACGGCCTCCTCCATCACCACCCACAGCGTGGGCGCGTCCTTCTTCTCCAGCAGGCTCTGGCGACGCAGCCGCACGTCCACCCGGCGGTCCAGCTCCTCCTCGCTGCCGTTGGGCAGTCCGCCGCGCAGCACGGCCCGCGAGTAGCGGGGGGTCTGCAGCAGGCCGGTCACGTAGTGCGGCTCATAGGTGCGCAGCGTCGTCGCACCGGTCTCCAGGCTGACGTAGGCGCTGAACCAGGTCGGCAGCACGTCGCGGTACATGTGCCACCAGCCGGGCTCGTTGGCCCGCTCCGCGAGGGGGACGAACTCCTCGATCTCCTGCCGGTCGGCCCCGTAGGTCTCGAGCAGCTTCTCCACGTAGAGGGGCTTGAGCGCGACCTCCGCCTTCTCCAGCCGGCGGATGGTCAGGGACGTCACCCGCAGCGCCTTGGCGGCGGCGTCCAGGGAGATGCCGGCGTCCTGACGCCGCTCCTGGAGCCGTCGGCCGAGGATCATGCGGAGAACGGTGGGAGCGCTGGGGCTGTTGCTGCCCGCGCCCGACCGGCCTTCGTTCACGCCCTACCTCCTGAGGAACCGTCACGAACGCTCGTGCGCAAGCGACTTGTTGAAGTCACCAGAACGATACCGGCTAGATGAAAATAACAGGCAGCTGGTTGCAGGTTGAACTGGCCTGTGAGCATAGTTACTTGCGCGGATCTTTGCGACGATCACAGCGCGCCGCCGCTCTCCCCTGGAAGGCAACTGCCGTGTCCCCCCACATGACTTCCTCCCCGCAGCTGTTAGACGCCGCGAGCCAGGAACGAACGCACTGGCTCGAACTGCCGCCCCACCGCTCCAGCATCAAGGTCGCCCGCCGCTCCGTGAGTGCGCGGCTGAGCGCCTGGCGGGTGCCCGCCGACCTGTGCGCCGACGCCGTCCTGCTCGTCTCCGAGCTCGCCACCAACGCCCTGCGGCACACCCTCAGCGCACGCATCCTGTGCGGCATCGGGCTCGTCACCGACGACTGCCTCCGCCTGGAGGTGCACGACCACGACCGCAGCGGGCGCGGACTGCCCCGCTGCGAGCCGGGACCGGACGACGAGAACGGCCGCGGACTGCTCCTGGTCGAGGCGATCGCCGACATGTGGGGGGTCGACCGGTCCAGACTCACCGGGGGCAACGCCGTCTGGGCCAACCTGACGGTCTGAGCCCGCACGGCACGGGGGTGTCAGTCCTTCCCGGGCGTCAGTTCGGCCAGCAGCAGCGTACGGTCGTCCGCGCCGGCGGCGGCGATGGGGGAGCGCAGCAGCCGCCGGCACAGGGACTGGAGCCGCTGGTCCTCCTCGGCCGGGGCGGGCTCGAGGGCGGCCGTGTCCAGGGCCAGCGCGAGGCGGCCGATCTCCTGGTCGATGTCGGCGTCGCGCGACTCGACCAGGCCGTCGCTGTAGAGCGCCAGCAGCGACGGTTCGTCCACGGTGAGCACGGTGGCCTCGTAGCTGCCCGTGCCCAGCCCGAGGGGCAGGCCCGGACTGGCCAGTGTCACCGGCGCGGTCCGGCCGTCGGGGCCGCGCAGCAAGGGGGGAGGGTGGCCCGCGCCGACGAGCGTGCAGGTGCGCGCGCGGGCGTCCCACTCGGCGTAGATGCAGGTCGCGAAGGAGGCGCCCGGGGTGTCGTAGGCGAGCGCGTCGAGGCGGCGTACGAGATCGACGGCCGGGATGTCGAACCCGGCCAAGGTGCGCACGGCGGTGCGCAGTTGGATCATCGCCACGGCCGACTCGGGGCCGTGCCCCATGGCGTCCCCGACGACCAGGCTGACCCGGTCGCCCGGCCGTCTGAGCACGTCGAACCAGTCGCCGCCGATGATGTTGCCCTGTCCGGCCGGCAGACCGGCGTGCGCGACGCGGCAGCCCTCGAACTCGTGGGCGGAGCCGGGCAGCAGGCTGTTGCGGATGGCCAGGGCGGTGCGGCGCTCGCGCTCGTAGCGGCGCGCGTTGTCCAGGGCCGTCGCGGCCCGTGCGGCCAGCGCCGCCACGGCAGCGACCTCCGCGGTCAGGAAGGGGGCCTGGCCCGGGTCGCGGGTGCACGCGACGAAACCGACCGCGGTGCCGCGCAGTTGGAGCGGGACGACGAGGAAGGACGACGACCGCACCAGGGTGTCCATCCGCACGTCGCCGCGGCCGGAGGCGATCAGCCGCTCGGAGGTGTGGGAGTCGACCGCGTCGAGCAACTGCGGCTTTCCGTCGGCGAGGGCGCGGGCGTACGGCGTCTCGCGCGGGAAGACGATCACCTCGCCGTCCGGCAGCAGGCCCGCCCAGTCCTCCACCGCGTCCGTCCCCACGCGCAGGGCCAGCCGGCGTGCCTCTATCTGGGGCGGGTCCGCGGTCGGGTAGGCGTTCTCCTCGCGCAGCCAGCGCTCCAGCAGGTAGACCGAGGCCGCGTCGCAGAATCCAGGCGTGAGCGCGTGCACGACATGGCTGCCGGTCAGCCGCAGATCCAGCTCCGAGCCGATGACGTCGGCGGCGGGGGAGAAGGCCGAACGCCTGGGCGGGGGCTGGGCGGCGTGGGAGTCGTCGGTGCGGCTGCGCGGTTCGTTCCGCAGGGGTCGTGCCTTTCCGGGTGGGGTGTCCGGGCGCACGGCGAGGAGGGTGGCTCGTCGGGCGTCGTCGGCAACTATATGATGACGCGTCAAGGCCCCTGGCCATAGAGGGAGTTGCAGTGCCGGACCACGCTGGAATGCCACCCGGGACCGATCCCGGCAAGGCGAGTGTCGCCCGTATGTACGACGCGATGCTGGGCGGTGACCACAACTTCGCCATCGACCGCGAGGCCGTCGCGGCCTTCACCGCCATCGACCCCCAGGTGCGCACCCTGGCCCGGGCCAACCGCGCCTTCCTCGGCCGCGCGGTGCGCTTCCTGGTCGACTCCGGGGTACGACAGTTCATCGACCTCGGCTCGGGCATCCCCACCCAGGGCAACGTGCACGAGGTGGCGCAGGCCGCCAGCCCCGGCGCCCGGGTCGTCTACGTGGACAACGACCCGGTGGCCGTCGCCCACAGCGCCTCCCTGCTCGCCGACAACCCGGACGCGGACATCGTCGACGGCGACATCCGGCGGCCCGCCGAGGTCCTGGCCTCCCCACAGGTGCGCAAGCTGATCGACTTCGACCAGCCCGTCGCCGTCCTGATGATCACGATCCTGCACTTCGTCTCGCCCGACGAGGACCCCGCCGGCATCGTGGCCGCCTTCCGCGACGCCCTGCCCGACGGCGGCTGGCTCGCGCTGACCCACGCCACCAACGAGGACCGCCCGGACACTGCCGACGCCGTCGGCAAGCTCTACCGCTCCCGCGCCACCTCACCCGTCACCGCCCGCTCCCACGACGAGATCCTCGGTCTGTTCAGCGGCTTCGACCTGGTGGAGCCGGGCCTGGTCTACGTCCCCCTGTGGCGGCCGGACCCGGGCGACCAGATCCCCGACAGCCCCTCGGAGTACTGGGTGTACGCGGGAGTCGGCCGCAAGGGCCCGTGACCGCGGGCGTGCGTCAGCAGTGCTGGATCTGCGACTTCCAGGTGCCAGGGCCGCCCGTGTTGAGATACCAGTCGTTGACGTAGCCGTCCCCGATGCCGTTGTCGACCCGCATCCAGTAGCGGTAGCCGTGGCCGTCCGCGTCCGGGGCACCGGTGGTCCAGCACAGCAGGCCGAGCTGGTCGCCGTTGTGGTACTGGCCGAACACCGGCGACCTGGCGGCGCCGTAGCTCGGCCCGGTGCGCACCGCCAGGTACGAGCCGGCGTCGATGCCGGTGACGTTCGCGCAGACGGCCGGGTCGCCGGAGATGCTGCACGGGTGGATCGCCGCGCCGGCCGGCCCCGCGCCGGCCAGGACGGCCGCGGCCGCGGCGGTGAGAGCGACTGCCGTGGCGGTGAGAGCACGCAGGTGCTTCATGAGGGTTCCCTCCGTTTCCATTCCTCGACGGGGATCAGGCGCACCGGGGGATCTGCGACTTCCAGGTGGCCGGGCCGCCGCTGTCCAGGTACCAGTCGTTGACGTAGCCGTTCCGGCTGCCCGTGGAGACCTGCATCCAGTAGCGGTAGCCGTGGCCGTCCGCGTCCGGGTCGCCGGTGGTCCAGCAGTCCAGCTCCAGCCACTGCCCGTTGCCGAACCGGGCCACCTGCGCCGCGCCGTAGCGCGGTTCGGTGCGCATCACCAGGGACGAGCCCGCCTTGATGCCGATCACCTGGGCGCAGCGCGCCGGGTCGCCGGCCCCGGAGCCCGGGCAGGGACGCGGGTCGGCCTGTGCGGGTGCGGCCGTGAGCAGACCGGATCCGGCGAGCAGGGCCACGGCGACGGCCGCCCCCGCGGCGGCCTTCGACGCCGGCCGGGACCGGGTCGGTCGTGACTTCAGCATCGGTTCCTCCGTTCGATTGCCGATGATCGAGACCATCGCAGCGAACGGTCAGGGAGACATCCTCTGAAGTCTCAGGGTCCGGCGCGCGGCGGCCGTCGCCCGCGGATGTCGATTCGGGCGGCCCCTGTTCGTATGGAAGACAGGGAGACCGGCACCGGGCCGGTCGGGCGGAAGGGCTGTGATGGCGATGACCCAGGTGTCCGTACTGCTCACCGGCCGGGGCCTGGTGGAGTCACCCCGCTGGCACGGCGACCGGCTGTACTTCTCCGACTGGTCCGCCGGCGAGGTCGTCGCCGTCGATCTCACCGGCTGCGGCGAGGTCGTCGCCCGGGTGCCGTCGCTGCCGCTGTGCACCACCTGGCTCCCCGACGACCGGCTGCTGGTCGTCTCGTCCGCGGACGGCCGGCTGCTGCGCCGCGAGCCCGACGGCAGCCTCGTCCTGTACGCGGATCTCGGCGTCCCGGGCTGGAACGACATCGTGGCCGACGGCCGCGGCAACACCTACGTCAACCGCGCCCACTTCGACCCGACGGCGGGGGAGGACCCCGAACCCGGCTCGGTGCACCTGGCCACCCCGGACGGCTCGGTGCGCCAGGTGGCCGACGACATCGCCTTCCCCAACGGCATGGCGGTCACCGCCGACGACTCCACGCTGATCGTCGCCGACTCCTACCGCCACCAGCTGGTCGCCTTCGACATCGAGGCCGACGGCGGACTGTCCCGCCGGCGCGTCTGGGCCGGCCTCGGCGAGGGCACCCCGGACGGGATCTGCCTCGACGCGGAGAACGCCGTCTGGTACGCCGACGTCCCGCACCGGCGCTGTGTGCGCGTCGCCGAGGGCGGCACCGTGCTGCGGACCGTGCCGCTGGATCGCGGGGCGTTCGCCTGCGTGCTCGGTGGCCCCGACGGCAGGACGCTGTTCGTCACCGCGGCCCGCTGGCAGGGCATGACGGAGAAGGAGATGGTGGCGCCCGGAACCGGCCAGGTGCTCACCGTGCCCGTCGACGTGCCGGGGGCGGGGCGGCCGTAGAGCGTGGCCGGCCCCGGAAGGTTCGGCCTCACAGGAACGGTGTGCCCGCGTCGAGTCCCGACAGCACGCGGCCGTACAGCTCCAGATTGGTCGTGGGATTGACGAACGAGTGCAGGTTCAACGCCTGCAGATCGCGTACGGCCCGCTGGACGGGGACCTCGCGGTGCAACGAGGACGCCCCGGATGCGGAGGCGATCAGGTCCACGGCCTCCTTGCACAGCCGCGCCACATGGCCGGTCTGCGCCCGGATGCGCGCCCGCTCCTCCTGCGTGAAGGGGGCGCCGGCCTCGATCCGGGCGACGAAGTCGCGCGTCAGCAGCTCCGCGCAGGAGATCTTCATCGCCGCCTCGGCCGCCTGGAGATGGGTGACGGACGCCTCGTACTGCCGGCCGTGGTGGGTGTACGTGATGCCCCGCCGGTGGATGCGCTCGGTGAACTCCTGCAGCGCCGCCCGGGCCAGACCGAGCGCGTTGGGCGCCGTCCAGGCGCAGAACATCAGCAGTACGGGCATGCGGTAGAAGGGATCGTCGGCGTTGGCCTTCGAGGGGAACTCCCCGCCCAGCAGCGGGCCGACGGGCAGGACGCGGTGGGCGGGCACGAGGACGTCCCGGGCGACGACGCTGCTGCTGCCGCTGCCCGCGAGGCCGGAGACGTGCCAGTCGTCGAGGATCTCCAGCTCCCGCATGGGCACGGCCGTCCACAGCACCTCGGGCGGCCCCTCACCGGAGTCCGCACGGGCCGTCAGCAGATGCCAGTCGGCGTGCCGGCAGCCGGTCGCGAACCCCGAGGTGCCGTTGACGACATAGCCGTCGCCGGACGCGACCGCGGTCGCGTCCGGGACGAGCGTGCCGCCGACCTTCACATCGGGGCCGGTGAAGATCTCGTCCTGCGCCTCGTCGGGAAAGAGCGCCGCGATGAAGGAGCAGCCGGCCTGGATCAGCGCGGTGAAGGCCGTCGAGCCGCACGCGCCGGCGATCTCGGCCAGCGCGTCGACCTGGGTGTGCAGCGGGGTCTGGTAACCGCCGTACCGCCGGGGGACGTTCATCCGGTAGATCCCGGCGTCCGTGAGCGCCGCGACGACCTCCCTCGGCACCGTCCTCTCCTGCTCGGTGCGGAGCGCGTGCGCACGGACGAAGGGCCTGAGCGCGGCGGCGCGCTCGACGAGGCCCGCGTCGGTGGGCGGTGCTGCGGACGGAGCCATGGACGACCTCCGGACACGACGGATCCTCACCGTGACGCGGATCGCACCGAGTGTCAACGGCACCTTGGCGCACAGGAGTTGAGTGCCCGGATGCGCAGCGGCCCGGCGCCCGCACCGCGGCTCAGCGTGTGCCCAGCGGGTTCGCGCCGGCCGCCGCCAGCAGGTACCAGGCCGTGGCGCCCGTGTGCCGGTACGGGTAGTAGCCGAAGCCGTAACCGGTGTCCAAGGGGCTGCTGGCCGACACCACACCCGACCGCTCGGGCAGCGGCCTGCCGCCCACGGTCTGGTCGGGGCCGAGGTGGTCCTGGGCCTTCTCCACGGATGCGAGGAGGCGGGCGGCACGCCGCGCGTCCCCCGCGGCGCCGCGCTCCCGCAGGGCCAGGGCCAGATGCGCGGTGCCCTCGAACCACACGCCGCTGCGGTCGGGCTTGGGCTGGGACGGCGCGATGGGCGCGTCCTCGTTCGCGACGAGGGAGGCCGAGCTGAAGGTGACGCCCCCGTACAACTGCCCGGCCGGGACCGCGCTGTTGGTCCGCTCGGAGGAGTCCAGGACCGCGAGCCCGTCCGCGGCCCAGTCCACGGACCTCGCGCGGCGGCGATCCCGCAGCGCCAGGTAGCTCCAGGTCTGGGCGTCCTCCGGCACCGGGTTGGTGTTGATCGTGACGCCGTCGTTGGTGCCCGTGTGGAAGAAGCCGCCGGACCCGTTCCACATCTTCTCCACGAACGCCCGTGCGCGGGCCCGCCGTTCGAGCCAGACCGTGTCCCCGGTGAGCCGGGCGAGCCGCCCGAAGAGGCAGGTCAGATCGATGTTGTGCTCGGTGGAGGTGTAGGGGAGCGGCCGATCGGCCCCGTCGACCCCGAACTTGTAGCCGCCCAGCGGCTCGTCGGTGCGCCCGTGCGCCTCCACCCAGGCGCCGATCCGCAGCGCACCCGTCAGGAACCGCCGGGCTTCCGTGCGTGCCGCCAGCGCGGCCAGTGCGATGCCCGCCCAGGCCATGTCCCCGACGGCCGTACCGGTGAAGCCGAACTGCGTGCCGACGTTCACGGTGCCGTCGGCCCGCACGAAGCCGTCCGGCTGCGCCGAGCCGTCGTAGAAGACGTACGGCCCCACGTTGTACCCCTGCCGCAGCCGGCCGTCCGCGTACTGCGGGTCGTGGGTCTGGGCGTACAGCAGCGCGTCCCCGAGAGCGACGGCCCGGGCACGGCCCTCCCGGCCGGGGCGGACGAGGTGGGCCAGGATCGCGAGGGCGTTGTCGTAGGTGAACGCGGTGCTGAACAGGCCGGCCTGGTCGGCGTAGCTCTGGGCCAGCCGGATGCCGCCGTGCTCCGGGTAGCCGTCCGCCGCGGCGTCGAGGAAGGCGTAGCCGCGTCTTGGCGCGTCCCCGGCCCCGGCGGCGGGAGCCGAGCGGGCGCCGGCACGTGCCGTGCCGCTGCCGAACACGGTCAGGGCCGCGGCCGTGCCGGCCCCGATGATGGTCCGACGGGCGATCTCGGCCATGTCTGCTCTCCTCGATGTCGATCCGGTGTCGATGGCGGCGCTCGCTTGAGAGCGCTCTCAAGTGGCGCACATTGTGCTGGGGCGGAAAGGGGCGGTCAAGGTGACTCGTTCCTCAACTCCCACAGCCGCAGCCGGACTTCTTGCTTGACGTGTACTCGGCAAGCTGAGTTCACGGGAGCGCTCGCATGTCACCGCCACCCCCCACCCGATGCACCTTGGAGTCGCCTCGGCCGGTGTGACACCGGCGAGTTGCACGAACACGATTCCGGTCGGCGGTTCGGTCACCGTGGGCTTCATCGCCGGCAAGGGGGCCACGAACACCGCACCCGCCGAGTTCACCCTCAACGGCAGCACCTGCACCACCACCGCTCACCAGCCCCACTGCCGGTCATCTCGCCCTTCCGCAGGGACGATTGGGGAGTCATGGTGGGGATAGTGGCTCCCGCGCCGGGCGATCCCACCCACCTGACAATCCCACCCACCTGACAATTTCCCTTCAAGCGCAGGACAGGACGTCCATCCGGCCCGGATCCTGGCCCCTCGTCACAGTGCGGTCTTTGTTGGGGCAGGCACTCTTGACAACATGCGTACTGTTTCGCGAGGTTTGATCCACGGCGGAGAGTGCGCCGTGGGGGGACATCATGGGGGGAGCGGTCGCCGATGCGATCGATGAACAGGGGTCCACACGCTCAGCCGGCCTGTGCCGCGGTCGGGACATCCCTCGCGGAGCCTGCGGAAGGGCGGATGATCTGACGTGGACGTCACGATCCACAGAGCCGACGAGCTGACCGCCGCACTGCGGGCGGCATGGCACACGGCGATGGACGAGTCTCCGGAATACGCCAATCCCTTTCTGGCCCCGGAGTTCGCGACCGGGATCGGCAGGTACCGCGCCGGGACACGGATCGCCGTCCTGCGTGAGGACGGCGAGCCCGTCGGCTTCCTCCCCTACGAGCGCAACGCCTTCGGCGTCGGCCGCGCCGTCGGCCTCGGCCTCTCCGACTGCCAGGCGCTCGTGCACCGCCCCGGCTTCACCTGGGACGCCCAGGACCTGCTCAAGGGCTGCCGGCTGTCCGTCTTCGAGTTCGACCATCTCGTGGAGGAGCAGAAGCCGTTCGGCCGGTACGCCACGGGCCTGTTCGCCTCCCCGGTGGTCGATCTCAAGCCCGACGAGAGCGGGTACGCGCCGTGGCTGCGCGGCGCCTACCCCGGCCTCGCCAAGACCACGCTGAAGAAGGAGCGCCGCCTCGGGCGCGACGTGGGCGAGGTGCGCTTCGAGTTCGACGAGCGCGATCCGCGGATGCTGCGCCGGCTCATGCAGTGGAAGTCCGCCCAGTACCGCAGGACGGGCCGGATGGACCGCTTCGCGCGGCCGTGGATCGTGGACCTCGTGCACCATCTCCACCAGGTCCGCGAGGAGCACTTCACCGGCGTCCTGTCGGTGCTCTACGCCGGCGACCGCCCGGTCGCGGCACACTTCGGGCCCCGCTCGCGCACGGTGCTGGCCGCCTGGTTCACGGCCTACGACCCCGAGTTCCACCGCTACTCGCCCGGGCTGATGATGCATCTGCGCACCGCCGAGGCGGCGGCCCGGCATGGTGTGACCCTGCTGGACCTGGGCCGCGGCGACAAGGAGTACAAGGACTGGCTGAAGACCCGTGAGCTGCGCGTGGCGGAAGGATTCGCCAGCCGGCCCCACCCGGTCGCGGCCGCCCACCAGCTGTGGCGCAGACCCGTGCGGGGCCTGCGGAACACGGTGAACGCCCATCCCGGACTGCGCGCACCCGCCGACCGTCTGCTGAAGACGGTCGGCACCCTGCGTACGTCGAGACGGCCGGATCCTGGCGCCGAGGGGCCCCGCGCCCGCTGACCGCGCCCCCCGTCAGCCCGCGGCGAAGTCCTCTCCGCCTGCCCCTGCAAGGGTGTAAGCATGTAATGCACGCACCTGGGCAAGCGGAAAGGTCGACTCGTGGCCACCACACTTTCCGGGCCCGACCACTCCGGCAGGGAGCAGGCCGCGCTCGACTCCTACTCGCGGATCGTCACCTCGGTCGCCGCCGAGCTCACGCCGAAGGTGGCGGCCCTGAACGTCGCGCACCGCCGCTCCAGAGGACGATTCGTCCGGGGGACGGGCTCCGCGGTCGTCTTCACCGACGACGGCTTCCTGCTCACCAACGCCCATGTCGTGGGGCACGCGGACGCCGGCACGGCATCCTTCGCCGACGGCACGACCACCCCCTTCCACGTCATCGGCGCCGACCCGCTCTCCGACCTCGCCGTGGTCCGCGCCGACGGTCCCACTCCGCCCCCGGCCGCGCTCGGCGAGGCCGACGCACTGCGGGTGGGGCAGCTGGTCGTGGCGGTCGGCAACCCGCTCGGGCTGGCCGGCAGCGTCACCGCCGGTGTCGTCAGCGCGCTGGGCCGGTCGCTGCCGGCCAGTGCGGGCCGGGCCACGCGCGTCATCGACGACGTCGTCCAGACCGACGCCACCCTCCATCCGGGAAGCTCGGGCGGGGCGCTCGCCACGGCCGACGGCCGGGTCGTCGGCATCAACACGGCCATCGCCGACGTCGGCCTGGGCCTGGCCATCCCGGTCAACGGCACCAGCCGGCAGATCATCGCGACCCTGCTCTCCGAGGGCCGGGTCCGCCGCGCCTATCTCGGTCTCGCCGGCATCCCCGCACCGCTGCCGCCGCCGCTCCAGGACCGCACGGGCCGGTCCACGGGCCTGAGGATCATCGAGGTCGTGCCCGACTCGCCCGCCGCCCGCTCGGGCCTGCGCGACGGCGATCTGCTGCTCACCGCGGGCGGTGACCCGGTGACCAGCGCGCAGGTGCTCCAGCGGCTGATGCTGGAGGACGCCATAGGGCGGCCGCTGTCCCTGACGGCTCTGCGCTCCGGCGCGCTCGTGGACGTCGTGGCGGTGCCGGTGGAGCTGGTCGCGGACGACTGAGACCGACGCGGGCGTGCGGGAGGGGCGGGACGGCTGTCCGCCGTCCCGCCCCTCCCGTTGATCCGTGTCCGGTCTACGCGCCGGCCAGTACGCCGCGGCGGCTCGCGCTGCGGTACGTCGAGACGCCCACGGCCAGCAGCCAGTAGCTGAGGATCGCGCCCATCAGGGCCGTGGTGCCCCAGCCGTTGGCCGCGTAGAAGTGCGCGGGGGTGTTGCCGAAGAACAGGGACGGCACGAACAGGAGGTTGACGGCCGCGAGCATGTAGGCCGAGCGCCCCACCCAGCGCGGCAGCAGGTTCGTGCGGGTGACGGCGACGCCGACCGCCGTGAGGAAGAAGGCCAGAATCAGCCGGGAGATCGAACCGTAGAGGATGTAGGTGCCGTTGACGGTGATCGTCGGGTCGATCCGGTGGTCGGTGGCGATGACCGCGCCCGCCTCCAGCCCGGAGGAGACGAGGGTGATCGTGGCGTAGACGAGTCCGGTGGCGAAGGCGATCGAACCGGCCCATTCGTAGGCGGGGTTGGTGTGTTTGACGAGTTCGCGGAAGGCCGTCACGAACACGACCAGGAAGGCCAGGGCGACGATGCCGATGAGCAGCCGGGCGAGCACGTTCGCGTCGGTCGGCGGGCCCGAGTAGACGAAGTACAACGGCACTTCGATGATGAGCGCGGCCGCGGTGGCGATGCCCGCGGCACCTGTCAGCCGCCGTGCGAAGGTCTCGTTCATGGGTGGTCCCCCGAATCCGTGAGGTGGATGTCCTTGCCGGCCGTTCGCCGACATCAGGAATCCTTCCTGTTCAGGGGGACCCCGTCCCTGGGCCTGGGCACCTGATACCAGGTGTACCCGGCAACACCCCCCTAGCCCAGGGCCTTGTCCAGATTGAAGGCCGCGCTGATGAGCGCGAGGTGGGTGAACGCCTGCGGGAAGTTGCCCTGTTGCTCGCCGGTGTGGCTGATCTCCTCGGCGTACAGGCCCAGATGGTTGGCGTAGGTGAGCATCTTCTCGAAGGCGAGCCGCGCCTCGTCGATGCGCCCGGCGTGCACCATGGCCTCGACGTACCAGAACGAGCAGATGGAGAAGGTGCCTTCGTCGCCGCGCAGCCCGTCGGGGCTGGTGAGCGGGTCGTAGCGGTAGACCAGGGAGTCGGACACCAGGTCGTGGGTCAGGGCGTCGAGGGTGGACAGCCATTTGGGGTCGGTGGGCGCGATGAACTTCGTCAGCGGCATCATCAGCACGGCCGCGTCGAGTACGTCGCCGTCCTCGTGCTGGACGAACGCCTGCCGGGTCTCGGACCACCCGTTCTTCATGATCCGCCGGTAGATCGTGTCGCGGCACTCGAGCCAGCGGGGCAGATCGGCGGGCAGCCCGCGCCGGTTGGCCATGCGGATGGCGCGCTCGATCGCCACCCAGCACATCAGCCGCGAGTACAGGAAGTTCTTGCGCCCGCCGCGCGTCTCCCAGATCCCCTCGTCGGGCTGGTCCCAGTGGGCGCACACCCACTCCACCAGGGCGCACACGTCGTCCCACTGCGCGCTGGAGACGGGCTTGGCCCACTTGTCGTAGAGGTAGATCGAGTCGATGAGCGCGCCGTAGATGTCGAGCTGGAGCTGGTCGGCCGCGGCGTTGCCGACCCGGACCGGCGCGGAGCCCTGATGCCCTTCCAGATGGCCGAGTTCGGTCTCCGTGAGGTCGGTGCGGCCGTCGATGCCGTACATGATCTGCAGAGGCCCGGAGGGCCTGCCGTCGCCCGGGCTGATGTGCCGGGTCACGAACTTCATGAACGCCTCGGCCTCGTCGGAGAAGCCGAGCCGCAGCAGCGCGTACACGCAGAAGGCGGCGTCGCGCACCCACACGTAGCGGTAGTCCCAGTTGCGCTCGCCGCCCAGCTGCTCGGGCAGGCTGGTGGTCGGCGCCGCCACGATCGCGCCGGTGGGCGCGTAGGTGAGCAGCTTCAGGGTGAGGGCCGAGCGGTGCACCATCTCCCGCCAGCGGCCCCGGTACTTGGAGGCGGACAGCCAGCGCCGCCAGTACGCCACCGTGGTGCCGAACTGCTCCTCGGCCTCCGCCTTCGCGCACCGGCGCGGCTCCAGGTCGCCGCCGACCTGGTCCAGCGCGAACACCGCCGTCTCACCCTCGGAGAGCTTGAAGTCCGCCCGCACGTCCGGCCCTTGGGCCTCGAGCGGCACGGTCGAGGTCAGTGCGAGGGCCAGCCCGTCGGTCTCGAAGACCGCCGCTTCGCCGGCCATGCGCACGGTGTGCGTCCGGGTGCCGTAGTCGAAGCGCGGGGCGACCCGCGTGCGGAACGGGATGGAGCCGCGCACGCACACCACCCGCCGGATCAGGCGGTGCCGCTCCGCCTCGGCGTCCCCGCCGTCGACGGGCATGAAGTCCTGCACCTCACCGACGCCGTCCTCGGTGAAGAACCGGGTGATCAGCACGTTCGTGTCGGGGAAGTAGAACTGCTTGGTCCGGGCCGGGACGGACGCCGCCAGCTCGAAGCACCCGCCGCGCTCCGCGTCCAGGATCGCCCCGAAGATGCTCGGCGCGTCGAAGGCGGGGCAGCAGTACCAGTCGATCGTGCCGTCCGTGCCCACGAGGGCCACGCTGCGCAGATCACCGATCAGCCCGTGCTCCGCGATCGGCAGATAGCGCGGGCCGGTCCCGGGATCGTCCTGGTCGATCGCTCGTGCACCCATCGCAGCCTCCCTGACCCGCCACGCACCCCGCCCTCAGCCTAGGCGGATTCGGGCCGGGGAGCGCGGGGATCGCGGCAGCGAAGGCAGCCGGTGGCCGGACCACGGCTGCGGGGACGTGGCGGCGGTGGCGGTCGCGGGAGCGAGGGCGGAGGCGTCAGACCGTGAGGACGGTCAGGCCTGCCTCCTCGAACCGCCGCACCTCGTCCGCGCCGGCCCCCGTGTCGGTCACGAGCGTGCCGACCTCGCCGGCCCCGCAGATCCGCGCGAACGCCCGCTGCCCCAGCTTGCTGGAGTCGGCGGCGACGATCACGCGCTCGGCGCGCTCGCACAGCAGCCGGTTGATCGCGGCCTCCGCCTCGTCGTGCGCGGCGGCGCCGTGCGCGGCGTCGAAGGCGACGACGCCCAGCACGGCCACGTCGACGGTGATCTGGCCGAGCACACCGTCCGCGAGCGGCCCGATGAGCTCGTACGACTGCGCGCGCGCCACCCCGCCGGTCACCACGATCTTGAACTGGGGCCGCACGGCGAGCTCGTTGGCGATGTTGAGCGCGTTGGTGACGACGGTGAGCGCCGGCGAGCCGGAGGCGAGATCACTGCGTACGGCCAGTGCGCGCGCCACCTCGGTGGTGGTCGTGCCGCCGGTCAGCCCCACCGCCTCGCCGGGCGCGACGAGGTCGGCCACCGCCTTGGCGATGCGCTGCTTCTCGGAGGGGTGCCGGGCGGTCTTGTAGCGCAGCGGCAGCTCGTACGACACCCCGTGCACGACCGCGCCGCCCCGGGTGCGGACGAGCATCTGCTGCTCGGCGAGCTGGTCGAAGTCGCGCCGGATGGTCGCGGAGGAGACCTCCAGCTCGGCGGCGGCCTCCTCGACGTCGAGCCGGCCGCGCTCGACGAGCAGTTCCAGCAGCGCCTTCCAGCGGGCGTCCCGCGACATGCCCACCCTCCCGTTCCTCGATCTCCCGGCGACCCTAGCGCACACCGCCCTCACCGCAATGCTTGATTATGCTCGAAACGGCGCTGTATCTTGCAGAAACAAGCAAACCGCCGCGTCGAGCGGCATCCACATCAGGGGAGGGCCCGGCATGACCCATGTCGAGGACGAACTGACCAGCCAGCCCGCGTGCTGGATACGGGCCGCGGGAGAGGCGGCGGGGCACCGCGACACGCTCCCGGCGCCCGGCGAGCGGGTCGCGATCGTCGGATGCGGCACCTCGTACTTCATGGCGCAGGCGGCCGCAGTGCTGCGCGAGGGCGCGGGGCAGGGCGAGACGGACGCCTTCGCCGCCTCCGAGTTCCCCTCCGGCCGCACGTACGACCGGGTCGTGGCCCTCACCCGCTCCGGCACCACCACCGAAGTCCTCGACCTGCTCGGGCAGTTGAAGGGGCGCGCCCGCACGGTCGCGATCACCGCCGATCCGGAGACCCCCGTCATGCGGGCGGCCGACGACGTCGTCGTCCTCGACTTCGCCGACGAACGGTCCGTCGTGCAGACGCGGTTCGCCACCACCGCCCTCACCCTGCTCCGCGCCCATCTGGGCCTGCACACCGACGCCGTGGTCGAGGACGGCCGCACCGCCCTCGCGGCCCCGCTGCCCGAAGGACTCGTCGCCTGCACGCAGTTCACCTTCCTGGGCCGGGGCTGGACGGTGGGCCTGGCCAACGAGGCCGGCCTGAAGATGTGCGAGGCCTCACTCGCCTGGACGGAGTCCTACCCGGCGATGGAGTACCGGCACGGCCCGATCAGCGTCACCACCGAGGGCACGGCGACCTGGATGCTCGGCGACGCCCCGGAGGGCCTGGCCGAACAGGTGCGCGCCACCGGCGGACTGTGGATCGCGGGCGGCCTCGACCCGCTGGCCGAACTGGTCCGCGTCCACCGCCTCGCGGTCGCCGTCGCCGCGGCCCGCGGCCTCGACCCCGACCAGCCCCGCCACCTCACCCGCTCGGTGATCCTCACGCCCTGACGCGCCCCGACGCGCCTGATCGAAGGAGAAGCCGTGCCCCTCGTCACCACCGGCGAACTCGTCACCCGCGCCGCCGCCGGGCGCTCCGCCGTCGCCGCCTTCAACATCATCACCCTGGAGCACGTGGAGGCCGTCGTGGCCGGCGCGGAGTCCGCGCGCAGCGCCGTCGTCCTCCAGGTCAGCGAGAACGCGGTCAAGTTCCGCCGCGGACGCCTGCTGCCGCTCGCCCGCGCGGCCGTCGCCGCCGCCGAACGCGCCGCCGTACCAATCGCGTTGCACCTCGACCACGTCCAGAGCGACCACCTGCTGCGCGAGGCCGCGGACGCCGGGTTCAGCTCCGTGATGTACGACGCGGCCCGCCTGCCCTACGAGCGCAACCTCGCCGCCACCCGGGCCGCCGCGGACTGGGCGCATTCCCAAGGGCTGTGGATCGAGGCCGAGTTGGGGCAGGTCGGCGGCAAGACGGGCGAGCCCTCTCTGGACGCGCACGCACCCGGCGCCCGCACTGATCCGGCCGAGGCCCGCGCCTTCGTCGCCGACTCCGGCGTGGACGCGCTCGCGGTCGCCATCGGCAGCACGCACGCCATGACCACCCGCACCGCCACCCTCGACCACGACCTGCTCAAACGGCTCTCCGCGGCCCTGGACGTGCCGCTCGTCCTGCACGGCTCCTCGGGAGTACCGGACGGCGAGCTCGCCGCCGCGGTCGCGGGCGGCATCTCCAAGGTCAACGTCGGCACCGCCCTCAACATCGCCATGACCGGCGCGATCAGGGAGTTCCTGGCCGAGCACCCCGGCGTGGTCGACCCGCGGAAGTACCTGAGCGTGGCGCGGGAGGCGATGGTGCGGGCGGTGACCGGGATCATCGCGACCCTCGCCCGACCGCTCGCCGCGCCCTAACCCTTGACCGCCTTCAGCACCACGAACTTCGGGTTGCCGGCGACCAGCCGGCTGTTGCCGAAGACCTTGCGCAGTTTCACGTGATAGCCCAGGTGCCGGTTGCCGATCACCCACAGCTCACCGCCGGGGCGCAGCACCCGCCGCGCCCCGGTGAACATCCGCCACGCCGTCGCGTCCGTCGTCGCCTGGTGCGAGTGGAACGGCGGATTGCTGAGCACCAGGTCGGCGCTCCCGTCGGGCACCCCCGCCAGCCCGTCGCCGACCCGGAACTCCGCGTGCCCCGGCACCCCGTTCGCCTTGTACGTCGCCTCCGCCGAGGCCACGGCCTGGAACGACTCGTCCACGAACAGCACCTCGGCCGCCGGGTCGGCCAGCGCCACCGCCGTACCGACCACGCCGTTGCCGCAGCCCAGGTCCACCACCCGCGGACCGGTGCGCCCGGCCGGCAGATGCTGCAGGAAGAAGCGGGTGCCGATGTCGAGCCGGTCGGCGCAGAAGACGCCCGCGTGGTTGACGACCGTGCGCCCGGAGACCGCGCCGACGCCGTCGGGGAGCGTGTAGGTGTACGGCCACGGGTTGGGGTTGGCGGGCCGGTCGGGCGAGGGCCGTGGCGTGCAGAAGATCAGCCGCGCCTTCTTCTCGGCGAGCGAGGTGCGGGTCGGCCCCAGGATCCGCTCGAAGAGCTGGAGCGTGGAGGTGTGGATCTCCTTCACCATCCCGGTGCCCACGACGACCGTGCCCTCGTGCACCGCGGGCGCCAGCCGCAGCAGCTGGTCCTCCAGCAGCGCGAGACTCTTCGGCACCCGGACCAGGAGGACGTCGATCCGCTCGGGCGGCGGGTCCTGCGTGGTCAGCAGGCGTACGGCACCGGTCTCGACGCCGGCCCGGTCCAGGTTCGCCCGGGTCGCCTCCTGCGCGAGGAAGGAATCGGTGATCTGCACCGGCCGGTGCGCCGCGAGCGCCGTGACCAGCGCACCCCAGCGGTCGCCCAGGACCACGACCGTGCCGGACAGCGGGACGTCCTCGTCGGCGAGGTGGCGCAGGAGGTACTCGTCGGAGGCGTCCCAGGCGCGTAGCCGGTCGCGCGGGTCCTCGGGGAATCGCGTCAGCGCCGGCTCGCCCCAGGGCGTCGTCATACGGTCGTTCATCGTGTGCCCAGGCTAGCCGAGCCGCAGCTCACGGCCGGTGGGGGAGGATGGACGCATGGACGCCGAGCTGTTCCCCCGCGAGCGCACCGAGGTCGCGCCGGGCGCGGTGCACGTGCCCGACTGGCTGGACGCGCGCGAGCAGGGCACGCTGCTCGGCGCCTGCCGCGCGTGGGCCCGCCCGCCGGCCGG
This sequence comes from Streptomyces sp. NPDC057616, assembly GCF_042800575.1. Lineage (NCBI taxonomy): Bacteria > Bacillati > Actinomycetota > Actinomycetes > Kitasatosporales > Streptomycetaceae > Streptomyces > Streptomyces sp. NPDC057616. Next base: position 201,321 of record NZ_JBHVGU010000007.1, on the reverse strand, counting down.
CCTGCGGACGGTCCGCACCCCCGGCGGCGGCACGATGACCGCCCGGCAGGTCTGCCTGGGCTGGCACTGGTACCCGTACGCCTACGCCCGCACGGTCGCCGACGGCGACGGCGCCCCCGTGAAACCCTTCCCCGACTGGCTGGGCGAGCTCGGCCGCCGCGCGGTCCGCGACGCGCTGGGCGACCCCGCGCAGACACCGGCGTACGACATCGCGCTGATCAACTTCTACGACGGCGACGCCCGCATGGGCATGCACCGCGACGGCGACGAGAGATCGGACGCCCCGGTGGTGTCCCTCAGCCTCGGCGACACCTGCGTCTTCCGCTTCGGCAACCCCGAGACGCGCACAAGGCCGTACACGGACGTGGAGCTGCGCAGCGGCGACCTGTTCGTGTTCGGCGGACCCTCGCGGCTCGCGTACCACGGCGTGCCGAAGGTGCAGCCCGGCACCGCACCGCCCGAGTTGGGACTGACGGGACGTCTGAACATCACACTCAGGGTCAGCGGCCGGTAGCCGGTGCGCCGGCGGATCATGGGAGACTCGCCCTCATGAGCGGCAAGGCGGACCCCCGGGCGGCGGGGGAAGGGACCACCTCGAGGGCGCGGCTGGACCGGGGGCGCGGTGCGCTCGGGCCCGCGTTGGAGCTCGTGCACACCGGACGCGCGCCCACCCGGGCCGTGCTCACCGCCGAACTCGGGGTGACCCGGGCCACCGCCGGTGCGGTCGCCGCCGAACTGGAGGCGCTCGGCCTGATCCAGGTGGACGCCCGGCCGGGCGCCGCGGCCGGATCGCAGGGCAGGCCCTCGCACCGGCTCGCGGTCGCCGAGGATGGGCCGGTCGTGCTGGCGGCCCAGGTGCACGCCGACGGATTCCGTGCCGCGCTGGTCGGGCTCGGCGGCCGGATCGTCGCCACAGCGCCGGGCTGCGAGACCGTCGACGCCGACCCGGCGAAGGTGCTCGGCTCGGTCGTGGAGGCGGGCGCCGAGCTGCTGCGCTCGACCGGGCGGCGCTGCGTCGGCGCCGGACTCGCCGTGCCGTCCGCGGTCGCCGAGCCGGACGGCCTCGCCCTCAACCCCCTGCACCTGGCCTGGCCCGTGGGCGCGCCGGTCCGCCGGCTCTTCTCGGAGTGCGTGCGCACGGCCGGGATCGACGGACCCGCCTTCGCCGGCAACGACGTCAACCTCGCCGCCCTCGCCGAGCACCGGCACGGCGCCGGGCGCGGCGCCCGGGACCTGCTGTGCGTGGCCACCGGCCACCGCGGTGTGGGCGGCGCGCTCGTGCTGGACGGCCGCCTGCACACGGGCAGTTCGGGCCTGGCCCTCGAGGTCGGCCACCTCACCGTCAACCCCGAGGGCCGGCCCTGCCACTGCGGCAGCCGCGGCTGTCTCGACGTGGAGGCCGACCCGCTGGCCTTCCTCACGGCCGCGGGCCGCGACCCCGGTCCCGAGGTCTCGCTCCTCCAGCAGGCCATCGACCTGATCCGCAACCACTACGACGACCCGTCCATCCGCACCGCCACCGAGGCCCTCATCGACCGCCTCGGCCTGGGCCTCGCGGGCCTGGTCAACATCCTCAACCCCGACCGCATCATCCTCGGCGGCCTGCACCGCACACTCCTCGACGCCGACCCCCAGCGCCTGCGCGCCGTCGTCGCCGACCGCAGCCTGTGGGGCCAGAGCGGCGGGGTCCCCATCCTGCCCTGCACCCTCGACCACAACAGCCTGGTCGGCGCTGCGGAGTTGGCGTGGCAGCCGGTGCTGGACGACCCGCTGGGGGCGCTGACGTGAGCGCCTGTCGCGCACTGGGAGCGGGCGCTGTGCGGCGTTAGTCTCCAGGCATGCGGATCTCCGTCTCCTCGGACATGGACGAACCCGTGGCGCACCTGCTCGTCGCGGAGCTGCGCAGGCGCGGCCACCAGGTGGTGCCCCACGGCGCACTGAGCCCCGGCGACGACCCGCAGTGGGCCGCGTGCTCGGAGGCCGCGGCCCGCGAGGTCGCCGAAGGCGCCGCGGACCAGGCGGTCGTGTGCTGCTGGACCGGCACGGGGGCCTCCATCGCGGCGAACAAGGTGCCGGGCGTACGGGCGGCCCTGTGCACGGACGCGTACACGGCGGACGGCGCCCGCCGCTGGAACGACGCGAACACGCTGGCACTGAGCCTGCGGCTGACCTCCGAGCCGCTGCTGAAGGAGATCCTCGACGCGTGGTTCGCCGCCGCGGCGAGCGAGGACGCGGAGGACCGGGAGAACGTGGCGCGGGTGGGGCGGCTGGACGCCGGGAGGGGCACGGGCTGACGACGTCCGGTGCCGCTCGTAGCCGCCCCGCGCCTTCGAAATCGCCGCCGATCACCTCTTGCTTGCTCCGATAAAGCCCCTTTAGCTTGGTAAGCATGATGCTGACCCAGCGGGAGCGCGAGATCATCGCCTTGCTGCGCCGCGACCCGCTGGCGGGCCCGCAGGCGATCGCCGACGCCCTCGGCAGCACCCGGGCCTCGGTGAACGTGCACCTGTCCAACCTGGGCAAGAAGGGCGCCATCCTCGGCCGCGGCTACATCCTCCGCGAGGAGAACGCGGTCGTGGTCGTCGGCGGGGCGAACACCGACGTCAAGGTGCGCAGCCTCGCGCCCATACGGCAGCGGACGAGCAACCCGGGCCGGGCGGGCACCACGGCGGGTGGCGTCGGCCGCAACATCGCGGAGAACCTGGCGCGGCTCGGTACCCCGACGCACCTGATCGCCGCCGTCGGCCGGGACGCCGCGGGCGAACGGCTGCTCGCGGAGACCGCGGCGGCGGGCGTGCGCCTCGACCACGTGCACCGCAGCGCGCATCCGACGGGGACGTACACGGCGGTGCTGGACGCCGACGGAGACCTGGTCGTGGCGGTCGCGGACATGGCGGCCACCGAGGCCCTGGCCCCGGAGGACCTGCACCCGGCGCGCGAACTCATTGCCCACGCCGACATGCTGGTCCTGGACGGCAACCTGCCGGCCGGTGTGCTGGCCCACGCGATGGACGTCGCGCATCCCGCCGACGTACCGGTGGTGATCGACCCGGTGAGCGCCCCCAAGGCGGCCTTCCTCGCGCCGCTGCTCGGCCCCCGGCGCCCGGTCTTCGCCCTGACCCCCAACCTCGACGAACTCCGTTCCCTGCTCGGCGACTTCGTCGGCGACGGCGAGGCCGAGGTGGTGGTGGCGGCCGACGCGCTGCACGCCCGCGGGGTGCGGCACGTGTGGGTCCGGCTCGGCGCCCGCGGCAGCGTGCTGAGCTCGGCGGGCGCGGGTGCGCGGTTCCTGGCCGCGCCGCCCGCCGAGGTCGCCGACGTCACCGGGGCCGGCGACGCGATGCTCGCCGCGTTCGTCCACGCGCTGCTGGCCGGCGGCGATCCTGTGGACGCCGCCCGCTTCGGCCACGCGGCCGCGGCCCTCACGGTCGCGAGCGCGTCGACCGTGAGACCGGACCTGACACCACGTCTGATCGAGGACGTACTCGATGACAGCACAGCTCCTACGAACGCCTGACCAAGTGGCGTGCCCGGCCCACGGGTTCGCCTGAAGAACCCGCCCGCCCCACCCACCGCTCGCCCGAACGACCCGATCCGGAGCCCGAGATGATCACGCCCTCCCCCGCCCCGACCCCCGCGACGCCCGTGCCGCACCCGCGCCTGGTGCTGACCGACGAGGTCCGTGACGCGCTGCGCGACGGGCGTCCCGTCGTGGCCCTGGAGTCGACGATCATCAGCCACGGCATGCCGTATCCGCAGAACGTCGGGATGGCCGTGGAGGTCGAGCAGATCATCCGCGACGGCGGCGCCGTCCCCGCGACGATCGCCGTCCTGCACGGCCGCCCGCGCATCGGGCTGACCCCTGAGGACCTGGAGCTCCTCGCGACCGCGCCGGACGTCACCAAGGCCAGCGTCCGCGACCTCGCGTACGTGATGGCGCGTGGCACCCACGGGGCGACGACCGTCGCGGCGACCATGCGGCTGGCCGCCCTCGCCGGCATCCGTACCTTCGTCACCGGCGGCATCGGCGGTGTGCACCGCGGCGCCCCGACGACCTTCGACATCAGCGCCGACCTGACCGAACTGGCCACGACCGGCGTCGCGGTGATCAGCGCGGGCGTCAAGAGCATCCTCGACATCGGCCTGACCCTGGAGACCCTCGAAACGCTCGGAGTCCCGGTCCTCACCTACGGCACGGAGGAGTTCCCGGCGTTCTACTCGCGCCGCAGCGGCTTCACCTCGCCCATGCGCGTGGACTCGGCCGCCGAGATCGCCGCCGTGATGCACGCCCGCTGGGACCTCGGCATCCCCGGGGGCGTCAGCATCGCCAACCCCGTTCCCGAGGACGAGGAGGTCCCGGCCGAGCGTATGGACGGCGTCATCGCGCAGGCCCTCGCCGAGATGGACAAGGCAGGCATCACCGGCAAGGACACCACGCCCTACCTCCTCGGCCGGATCGTCGAACTCACCGGCGGCGAGAGCCTGCGGACCAACATCGCCCTGGTCAAGAACAACGCGCGCCTGGGCGCGCGGATCGCGGTCGAGTACGCCAAGCTCGGCTGACCGCTCCGGGCCGGCAGCGGGTCACCGGCTCCACAGCGCCGCCACCAACGGCCGCCGCAGATCGGCCCGCCGCACGCACAGCCCGATCGGGAACGGCTCCGGCGGCGGATCGGCGGGGACCACGGCGAGCCGGTCGCGCACCGCGCTGTGGTCGAGGACGAGGCGGGGGACCACACCGGTGCCGCAGCCCAGGGCCACGAGCGTCAACAGCCCCTCGTGGCCGTCCGGTTCGCACGCCACGTGCGGCCGTGTGCCGCGGGCGCGGAACCAGCGGTCCGCGGCCTCCCGGACCAGCCCGCGGTGGGGGAGGACGAACGGTCCGCCGAGACCGGGGTCCGGCCGGTCCCGCGCCGTGACGAGGACCAGCTCGGTGACCGCCACCGTCCGGCTCACCAGCCCCTCCGGCAGGCGCGCCGGAATCCCGGCCACGGCCACGTCGACCTCGCCCTCGTCCAGCCGGGCCAGCGCGGCCGCCGCGTCCCCGGTTCGCAGGTCGAGCTGCACCTGGGGGTGGGCGGCGCGGAACGGCGCCAGCAGGTCGGGCAGCAGCGCCTGGCAGGCGGTCACCGTGGCGAACAGACCGAGACGGCCGGTGAGTTGTGCCGGGTCGGGATGCTCCTCGCGGTACGAGCGCCACAACTCCAGTGCCTGCACGGCGTATTCACGGAAGCGGTGGCCCTCCGCCGTCAGCGACACCCCGCGCGGCCCGCGCTCGAACAGCCGGTGCCCGAGGTCCGTCTCCAGCCGCTGCACCGTGCGTGTCAGCGTCGCCGGGCTGACATGGCAGTCGAGACTGGTCCGCCCGAAGTTCAGCGTCTGCGCCAGATGGAGAAAAAGACGCAGCTCCCGATGATCGTCGCGCACGGCATGACCTCTGTCTTTCATTCCACGCAACGCTCCGGTGCACAGGTTGCGCTTGCTGCAACGTTCCCCGCGAGCCTACAACTCGACCATGACCTCCACCACGAACAGCTCCCGCGTCTTCTCGCTCGAGACGATGGACGTGCCCGGCGGCACCGAGACCATCCTGCGCGGCGGCCGGCATCTTTTCCCGCTGCTGCCGCGGGCCTTCGACGGTGTCCGCCGCATCGGCGTCCTCGGCTGGGGCCCGCAGGGCCGCGCCCAGGCCCTGAACCTGCGCGACTCGCTGGCCGGCACGGACATCCGGGTGACCGTCGGACTGCGCCCCAGGTCCGCGTCGGCCGCCGACGCACGGGCCCACGGCTTCACGGAGGAGGACGGCACGCTCGGCGACTGGCTCGCCGTCGCGGCCGGCAGCGACCTCCTGATCCTGCTGATCGCCGACGCGGCCCTCGCCGCCCACCACCAGGAGATCTTCGCCGCGCTCAGGCCAGGCGCCGTGATCGGCCTCTCGCACGGCTTCCTGCTCGGCCATCTCCGGGAGGCGGGCGGGCAGTTCCCGCCCGGGCACGGGGTGATCGCCGTCTGCCCCAAGGGCATGGGCGACTCCGTGCGGCGCCTGTACCAGCAGGGCGCGGAGAGCAACGGCGCCGGGATCAACAGCAGTTACGCCGTCCACGCCGACCCCGACGGCCGCGCCACCGACCTCGCGCTCGGCTGGTCGGTCGCGCTCGGATCGCCGTACACCTTCCGCACCACGCTCGACAGCGAGTACCTCTCCGACATCGTCGGCGAACGCGCCATCCTGCTCGGCGCGGTGCACGGCATCGTCGAGAGCCTGTTCACCCGCGCCCGCCTCGCGGGCGACGACGCCGTCACCGCCTACGAGCGGGCCTGCGAGAACATCACCGGACCGATCGCCCGGACCATCTCGGGCAACGGACTGCGCACCGTGCGCGAGGAGTTGGCCCCGGCCGGCCGCGACGTCTTCGACCGCGCCTACACCGCGACGTACGGCCCCGCCCGGGAGATCGTCGCCGAGATCTACGACGAGGTCGCCGACGGCACCGAGCTGCGCAGCGTGATCCTCGCCGAACAGCGGCTCGGCAGCCGCCCGATGAGCAGGATCGGCGGCTCACCCATGTGGTCGGTCAGCGACGAGGTGCACGCCCGGCGCGGCGAACGCGAGCTGCCCGTCGACCCGTTCACCGCGGGTGTCTTCGTCGCCACCATGACCGCCCAGATCGACGAGTTCGCCGAACGCGGCCACCCCTGGTCGGAGATCGTCAACGAGTCCGTCATCGAGGCGGTCGACTCGCTGCTGCCCTACATGCACGCGCGCAACGTCGCCCACATGGTCGACAACTGCTCCCGCACGGCCCGCCTCGGCACCCGCCGCTGGGGCCCCCGCTTCCAGGCGGCATACGAGCAGATCGCCTACCCGGCCGCCGAGCGACCTGCGGACCGGGACCTGCTGGCGGCCTTCGACGCCCACCCCGTCCACGAGGCCCTGGCCGCGGCGGCGAAACTGCGCCCGTCCGTGGACATCGCGGTCTCCTAGAGGCGTCGGCAACAGGCCCCAGGGGCGCTGTCAGTGGCGGCGGTTAGCCTGCGGGCATGATCGAGACGACCGGCGAGGACCGCCGCTTCCCGCCCGCCCTGGCCGACGTGGCCGAGGTGGAGTTCGACTACGACGACGGCGAGGGCGTCGACTTCGAGCCGTACGGCGCCTTCGGCCCCGCCGAGGAGACCACCGACTGGCTGCGCCACTGGACGGGCAACCACGACCTCGACGGTGCCGCCTACCTGGTCTTCGGCCAGGACGGCAGCGGCGGCCACGCCGCCCTCTGGCAGGTGCGGCCGGGCCGTCCGCCGGCCGAGCAGCCCGTGGTGTTCCTGGGCTCGGAGGGCGAGCGCGGAGTGGTGGCCGGGAACCTCTCCGACTTCCTGTGGGTGCTGGCCGACGGCGTGGGGCCGCTGGAGGTGGTCGAGTTCGCGCAGTTCGAGGGGCGCCCGGACCCCGCCCTCGCCGCACTCGCCGAGCGGCACGCGACCACACCGCGCCGGACCGCCCGTGAGATCGTCGCCGAGGCCCAGGCCGAGTTCCCCGCCTTCTCGGACGACATCGACGCCCTCTGCCGCTGAACCCGCCCGGTCCGGGCCGTACTTGTCAGCGCCAGTCCACGGCGAAGGCCCGGCCGGGATTTTCGGCGAGGATGCGGACCACCGCCTCCGTGCCCAGCGCGGCCTCCAGCCGCGGCCGCACACGCCGCAGCAGATACGGCATCCCGGGCCCGCCGTCGACCGATCGCGCCGCGGCGACGACGGTGTCGCCGCCGAGCAGCAGCCGGTGCCCGAACCCGGCCTCCGCCAGGGCCCGTACGGCGTCCGGCATGCGCCAGTCGGTGGCGTGATGGGCGCGCGACGGCCCGTCGAAGGCCAGCCAGCAGCCGGCCTCGGCGGCCTGGCGCTGCACCGTGAAGTCGGGGGAGCGGTTGAGGTGGCCGAGGATCACGTGCTGCGGAGGCACACCCAACTCGCCGCACAGCAGGTCCAGTACGTCGAGGGCGCCCGTGCCCATCTCCAGGTGGACGGCGATCGGCGCACCCGTCGCGTGGTGGGCCTCGGCCGCGGCGGTCATCGTCCAGCGGGCGTGCGCGTCCAGGGCGTGGAAGCCGCCCGCGACCTTCACGAGCCCGGCGCGGACGCCCGACGTGCCGATCCCCTCGGTGAGTTCGGAGACGAACACCTCGGCGAGACGGCCACGCACCTCCTTGAGCGACTCCGGTGCGTAGTGGGCCGCCTGGTGGAGTCCGGTCGCGCACACCACGTGCACACCGGTATCCCGCGACAGCGCGGGCAGGTCGGCGGCCCGCCGCACCATCCCGTACGGCGTCCACTGCGCGACGGCCGCCCCGCCGGCCGAAGCGAACGCCTCCAGCTCGGCCCGCGCGGCGCGGGCGTCGTTCAGCTCCTGACCGGGCAACTGCGGGCTGCTGATGAAGAGATGGTCGTGCGCGTCGCACACGCCCAGCTCCTCGGGCCGGATGTCGCCCAGCACCGTACGGACGCCGCTCACCACTGCCTCCCTCGCGGCAGGCGGTCACGTCCCGGCGCCGACAGGTGCAGCACCTCGAAGACGTCCCCGTCGGCCTTGGGCGTGTCGTGTTCCCAGAGCGAGAAGTGCACGAGCTCCCAGCGACTCGTGTCCACGGCGGCGGCCGCCAGTATGGCTCCGTCCTCCCCGGCCAGCCGCGCGACCTCGGCCACCGCCTCCGTCGTCAGCTCGGCCAACTCCGCGCCGTCCGGGACGGGTTGACGCCGCCGGACGGCATACCGCGCCGCCGATCCCGCAGCGCCGCCCTCCTCGTAGGCGAGACCGCTCCACTGGCGGACCGAGGGGCGCCCGAAGTCGTTGCTGAGCCCCTGGAAGGCGCCGCCCCACAGGAAGGCGTTCATGCCCGCCATGGTGTTCCAGAGGTAGAAGGGCGCGTACTGGTTGACCGGCGAGCCGTTCACTCCGCGCTCGCGCAGCAGGTAGGTCTTGAAGCCGAGGCCGTCCCAGTCGTCGAGCAGGTGCCCGATGCGGGCTACGCGGCCGCGGACGATGCCCATGTCGTAGTCGGCGGGCAGGGTCAGCTCGTACTGCATGGCGTGCATCGATGCCTCCTCAGGCGGGGGTGTCCGGCGAGGCGCCCGCGGCGTACTCCTCGCGGGCGACATGCGCGTCCCACTCCGTGGTGGTGCCGTCCTCGGCGGCCTCGACGACCGCGAGATGCGTCATGAAGGTGCGCGGCCCGGCGCCGTGCCAGTGCCACTCGTCCGGCTCGATCCACACCGTGTCGCCCGCGCGGATCGCCTCCACGGCACCGCCTTTGCGCTGCACCAGCCCTTCGCCCTCCAGCACGTGCAGCACCTGGCCGTGCGGATGGCGATGCCAGGCGGTGTGCGCTCCGGGGGTGAAGTGGACGTTGAACATGCGCAGCCGGGACGGCGCGGCGGGGGCCGCGATCTCGTCGAGCCACACCGAACCGGTGAAGTTCTCCTCCGGTCCCTGCCGGGTGTCGGGTCGATTCCTTGTGATGTGCACGTGCGTGCGCTCCTCTCGTGGACGGGGCGAAGCGGGGGCGAGTCAGCGCGGTGACGAAGGCACGGCGCGGGCAGGCGAGTTCTGCCGGGGGGCGAGAAGGGACAACAGGCCCCGGACGCCGGCGTCGAAGGCCGTGGGCGAGCCGGAGGCGCGGGCGAGGACGTAACCGCCCTGCACGGTCGCGAGGACGGTCGCGGCGATCTCCTCACCGTCCAGCGAGGACGCGAACTGCCCCTGCTCCTTGCCCTCTTCGACGATGCCGGCGATCAACTCCCGGATGGCGTCGAGCGTCTCGTCGACCGGTGCCCGGAGCTCGTCGCTGGCGATCACCTCTGGATCCATCGTCAGCCGCCCGACCGGGCAGCCGCGCAGCACGTCGCGCTCACGCAGCAGATACGCCTGGATGCGCTCGTACGGCGTCCCCGGACCGCCCAGTACTCCCTCGGCGGTAGCCCGCAACTCCTCGGCCGTCCGCCGGATCGCGGCCAGCGCGAGATCCGGCTTTCCCTTGAAGTGGTGGTACATGCTGCCCTGGCCCGCGCCCGAGCGCTCCAGGATGGCCTTGGGGCTGGTGCCCACGTAGCCGCGCTCCCACAGCAGCTCACGCGTGGACTCGATCAACCGCTCCGACGCGCTCTCCGAAGTGCTCACGAGGGTACTGTACATACTAGTAGTTACAGAAGTCGAGGCCCTGAGGAGCAGGGGAGCGGGCCCCGCGTACTCCCGGGGAGGTACGCGCAGTGCCGCTGGCCGTACGACGACCCGGACCCCTCCACGGCGGGAGCCTCGAGTCATCACCGGAGCACCGGAGGACCGGAGCACCGGAAGACCCACTCTGGGAGATGACTCGAGATGCAGACACTCGCGAACTGGCACGGCGGCGGCCCCGGCCCCTGGATCCTCTTCTTCCCGCTGATCTGGGCGGCCGTCGTGGTCGGCGTCGTGACGCTGCTGCGCCGCACGGTGTGGCGCGGGCGCGGAGGCCCGTGGCGGGCGATGGCGGACGCTCGCCCCACCGGCGACTCACCCATCGCCGTGCTCGGCCGCCGCTTCGCCGCCGGCGAGATCGACGAGGACGAGTACTGGCGCCGGCTGTCCGTCCTGGACGAGCAGTTCGGCCGTACGAAGGGCGGTGCGGCGTGACCACCACGACCGCGATCCGCACGGCCGCCCGGGTCGTCGACGCCGTGAAGGTCTACGGCCGCGGCGACACCGAGGTGAGGGCCCTGGACGGGGTGAGCGTCGACTTCCCGGTCGGCCGCTTCACCGCGATCATGGGGCCCTCGGGCTCCGGCAAGTCCACCCTGATGCACTGCGCGGCCGGCCTCGACACGCTCACCTCGGGCGCCGCCTTCGTCGGCGACACCGAGCTCGGCGGCCTCGACGACCGCCGCCTGACCCTGCTGCGCCGCGACCGCGTCGGCTTCGTCTTCCAGGCGTTCAACCTGGTGCCCACGCTGACGGTTGCCGAGAACATCACGCTGCCGCTGGACCTGGCCGGCGGGAAGGGCGACCCGGAGTGGATCGACGCGCTGATCGACGTCGTCGGCCTGCGCGACCGGCTGCACCACCGGCCCACCGAACTCTCCGGCGGCCAGCAGCAACGCGTCGCCGTGGCACGGGCGTTCGCCGGACGGCCGGACGTCGTCTTCGCCGACGAGCCCACCGGCAACCTCGACTCCCGCTCCGGCGGGGAGGTGCTCGGCCTGCTCGGCCGCGCCGTGCGCCAGACCTCCCGCACGGTCGTCATGGTCACGCACGACCCCGTGGCCGCGGCCCACGCCGACGAGGTCGTCTTCCTCGCCGACGGACGCCTGGTCGACCGTATGGAATCCCCGACCGCCGACACGGTCCTGGACCGCATGAAAGCCTTCGAGGTGCCGTCATGAACGCCGCCGTACGCCTGAGCGTGTCCTCCCTGCGCGCCCACAAGCGGCGCTTCGCCGGGACCTTCCTGGCCGTGTTCCTCGGCGTCGCCTTCCTCGCCGGCACCCTCGTCATGGGCGACACGCTGCGCGCCAGCTTCGACTCGATGTTCGGCAGCGCGACCAGCGGCACGGACGCCGTGGTGCGCAGCGCCGACGCCATCACCACGCCCGGCGAGAGCCAGGGCGTGCGCCAGCCCGTGCCCACCGGCCTGGTGAGCACCCTCGAGAACGTGCCGGGCGTGGCGGCGGCCGCACCCGACATCGAGGGCGCCGGCCAGCTCGTCGGCAAGAACGGCAAGCCCATCGGCGGCCAGGGCCCGCCCACCCTCGCAGGCAACTGGATCACCGACTCCAAGCTCAACCCGTACCAGCTCGCCGAGGGCCGCGCCCCGCGGAAGTCCGGCGAGGTCGTCGTCAACCGCGGCGCGGCGAAGAAGGGCGACCTGAGGATCGGCGACACGACGACGCTGCGCACCCCGGACCCGGTCAAGGTGACCGTCGTCGGCCTCGCGACCTTCGGCGGCGAGGACGGCATGGCGCAGGTGACCTTCACCGGCATGACCCGCGCGGACGCCGAGAAGTACCTGACCGCACGGCCCGGCGAGGCGGCGAGCATCAAGGTGCGGGCCGGACCCGGCGTCAGCGAGAAGGCGCTCGTCGACCGGCTGACTCCCGTGCTGCCCAAGGGAGTCGAGGCCATCACCGGTCAGCAGTCGGCGCAGGAGAACACCGACATGATCTCCAGCCAGTTCCTGACCATCTTCACCACCTTCCTGCTGGTGTTCTCCGGCATCGCCCTGCTGGTCGCGACGTTCTCCATCCACAACACCTTCGCGATCGTCGTCGCCCAACGCACCCGCGAGAACGCCCTGTTGCGGGCTCTGGGGGCCTCTCGCCGCCAGGTCACCGCCACCACTCTGGCCGAGGCCACCGTCGTCGCCGTGACGGCCTCCGTGGCCGGTCTGGCGGGCGGCATCGGCATCGCCGCGGGACTGCAGGCGCTGTTCCCGGCGATCGGATTCCCCTTCCCCGACGGCAACTTGGTGATCGGCGCCCTGTCCATGGTGCTGCCGCTCGTGGTCGGCATCGTGGTCTGCCTCGGCTCCGCGCTGATGCCCGCCGCACGCGCCGGCCGCACCGCTCCGCTGGCTGCGCTGCGCGAGACGGCCGTCGACGCCTCCGGCGCCTCCCGCACCCGTGCGGTCACCGGCATGGGCCTCGGCGCCCTGGCCGTCGCCACCACCCTCGGCGGAGTCCTCGTGTCACCGTCCCTGTGGATGGCGGGACTTGGCGCCGTGCTCGCCCTGGCGTCGTTCGTGGTCCTCGGACCGGTCGCCTCGAACACGGCCGTACGCGTCCTCGGCGGCCCCCTCGACAAACTCCGCGGCGTGACCGGCGGCCTGGCCCGGCGCAACGCCCTGCGCAGCCCCAAGCGGACCGCCGCCACAGCGAGCGCCCTGATGATCGGAGTCGCGGTCGTCTCGTTGTTCACCGTCTTCGGTGCCTCGCTGAAGGCCACCATGGACCAGACCGTGTCCCGGTCCTTCGCCGGTGACGTCGCCGTCAGCACGCCGTCGTTCGGCGCGGGCGGCAGCGGCCTGAGCCCGCGCCTCGCCGACGCGATCCAGCAGCTCCCCGAGGTCGACACGGCCGTAGGACTGGGCCGCGGAGTCGCCCAAGTGGACGGCAAGGGGCGGGCGTTGACCGTCACCGACCCCGTCGCGCTGGAGCGCACCTTCGACCTGGGCACGGTCGACGGCTCCCTGCGCGACCTCGGCTCCGACGGTATCGCCGTCACCAAGGCGGAGGCCGACAAGCAGCACCTCACCACCGGCGGCAAGGCCCAACTCACCTTCACCGACGGCAAGAAGCAGACCTTCACCGTCCGCGCGGTCTACGGCCAGTCCGAACTCGCCGGCGACTACGTCATCACCCGCGCCGCCTGGGCCCCGCACCGCACCCAGGACTCCGACACCCTCGTCGCCGTCTCCTTCAAGGACGGCGTGAGCACGGACGCGGGCAAGGCGGCCGTGCAGAAGGTCGCCGTGCACTACGGCAGCCCCGAGGTGCAGACCCGCGACGACTACGCGCAGTCCTCGGCCGGCGGCATCGACATGATGCTCACCCTGGTCTACGCCCTGCTCGCCCTCGCGGTGCTCATCGCCCTGCTGGGCATCGCCAACACCCTGACCCTGGCGATCCACGAGCGCACCCGCGAACTGGGCCTGCTCAGGGCGGTCGGCCAGACCCGTGCTCAGCTGCGGGCCATGGTCCGCTGGGAGTCGGTGCTCGTCGCCGCCTTCGGCACGGCCGGCGGCCTCGGCCTCGGTGCCTTCCTCGGCTGGGTCCTGGTGAAGGCCTCGGACGGCGCGAGCGACAGCGCCTTCGCCTTCGCGATCCCGCCCGTTCAGCTCGTGATCGTGGCCCTGGTGGGCCTCGTAGCAGGCGCCCTCGCGGGCTGGCGCCCGGCGCGGCGGGCGGCACGCCTGGACGTGTTGCGCGCCATCGCGACGGAGTGACTGCCGTCGGCCTGGCGGGGGTTGAGGGTACGGTCACCGCCCGGTCAGCCGGCAACGGCGGACCGGGCGGGAGCATGTGCGGACCTGTGGGCGTCGACGGCGTGCTCGACCTCGACGAAGCGGCGAGCAGGCTTCTCGGCCGTGCGGCGCTGCGGGCGGGCCGGCGGGGCGACCGGCGCCGGGGCGGTGGGCAGCGTGAACCAGACGACCTTGCCCGACTCGCCGTCCGGGCGCACGCCCCAGCTCTCGCTGACCGCGGCCACCATGGCGAGCCCGCGCCCGGTGGTGGCGGACGTCTCCACGTCCCGGACCTCGGGCAGGCGTGGGTCGTGGTCGCGTACCGAGACCATGAGCCGGTCCAGCAGCAGTTCTATCTCCACGGTGCACAGCTTGTCGGGCTGGGCATGCAGGTGGACGTTGGTCAGCAGCTCCGTCACACCGAGCGCGGCCCGGTCGATGAGCGAGTCCATATGCCAGTAGCGCAACTGCGCAGAGACGATTCTGCGGACCTGGCCGATCCGCGACGGCAGGGCTTGCAGCTCTACCGTGCAGTGCCTGCTTGGGTGAGTGATCACGGCTGCGACTCCCCGACTGAAGAGGTCCGGAAGAACACGGAAGACGGATCCAGCAGGGCCTGAGTGGAACGGCTGCCTGCTGTCGTGCCCGGCGGCTGGTTCGCAGCGTTATCGCCGGTAAACCCAGAGTGACGTGAGACCAGAGTGACGCAGGGGGCGCGGTACCGCAACTCGCCGTCGCCCAACCCGATCCGCTGCCGCGGGCCGAGCGGTGGTCTTGAGCGGTGGTCTTGAGTGGCGGTCTTGAGTGGCGGTCCCGAGTCGTGGCCCTGGGCCGTGGTCCCGAGCCATGGTCCCGAGCCATGGTCGCGAGCCATGGTCGCGAGTCGTGGCCCTGAGGCGTGGTTCCGGGTCGCGGCCTCGGGCTGTGGTTCGAGCCGTGGCCCGCGGTTGTGGTTCGACCCGTGGCCCCGGGCCCTGGTCGGAGTCGCGACCCGCGGTTGTGGTTCGACCCGTGGCCCCGGGCCGTGGTACCGAACGCAGGTTTCGGGTCGTGGTACCGAGTCCGGGGTGCCGGCCCGTGACCCTGAGCCAAGGCCCCGGTTTGGTCCCAGGGCCCGAATCGTGAGCCCCGCTCCAAGGTCTCGCGGTCCAGGCCCAGGTCCCGAGCCGAGTCCCGTCGGTCTGAGACAAGGGCGCCGGTCGTGGCCCCGAGCCGCGGTCTCGCGGTCCAGGCCCACGTCCCGAACCGCGGCCCTGCGGTCTGAGCCCTGATCTCGAGTCGCGGTCCCGGACCAAGGCCCCGGGTCGAGGTCCCAGCCGAGGCACCGAGTTCGGGGTCTCGAACCAGATCCCGGGCTGTGGTCCCGAACCAAGGCCCCGGGCTGTGGTCTCGGACCAAGGTCCCGGGCTGTGGTCCCGGACCAAGGCACCGGGCTGTTGTCCCGAACCAAGAACCTCGAGCCACGGTCGATGCCGAGCCCGTGTGCCGTGGTCGTGAGCCAGGAAGCCCGAGCCACGATCCCAGCCGAACCCGCGTGCCGTGGCCCTGAGCCAGGAGCCGCGCTCCCGGCCGAGTCCGCGGACCGAGGTCCCGAACCAAGAACCCCGAGCCGCCGTCCCAGCCGAGGACCCGAGCCGCCGTCCCAGCCGAGGACCCGAGCCGTGGTCCCCGGCCAAGACCCCGAGCCGTGGTCCCGCCAAGACCCCGAGCCGTAGCCCCCCGGCCAAGACCCAAACCGTAGTCCCCGCCCAAAACCCCGAAGCCCCCTCAACCGCCCCGCCCCGCCGCCTTCCGTACCGCCTCGATGAAGCGGCGGGCCGCAGGGGGACCGACCTCGCCGGGGGCCGGGTCGTGGTCGCCCAGGGTCAGTAGATATCGCTTGCCGTTGAGGTCCGCGAGCGCCCGGTCCTCCGGGGCGAACCAGGGTTTGGAGGCGCGCACCGCCTGCACCGGCGCACTGTCGATCTCGGTGCCGTAACTGGTGAGCAACGCGAGCCTGCCGTCGCTGATCCGGACCTGCCCGGCCCGGGTGAGCGAACGCAGCCGTTTGCCGATCCGCACCCCCGTGGCCGTGAACTCCGGCTCCGCCATGCCGCCGCCCCCTTGTGCGCGTCCGGGCGCTGGACCGTGTGCCTGCGCGGGTCAAGATCCAGCTCGTGTCGAGGCCCAGTGTGCGGCCCCGTTCGGTGCGGTTTGCCCGCACCCGCGGTGCAGTCTGCACGCACCCGGCGTCGAGCACCAGTACGCACGCCTCGCTCGGACGAAGCGCACGGAGCACTCGCGCGAATGCGCCCCCCACGCCCGCCGGCCCTGCACTCCAGGTGGTTCTTTGAGGCGCTCAAAGGTGCGTTTATGCAGGTGAGAAGCGTGTGGAAGGTGCTTATGATCGAGGCGTCGGCCGCGCGACGCGCCGTCGGCGCCCAGCGTAAGGAGCACCCGTCGTGAGCACCCCCCAGCAGACCCGGTCCGGCGAGACCCTCGACGTCGACCACAGCGACGCGGCCTACCGCGACTGGCTGAAAGAGGCCGTCCGCAAGGTCCAGGCCGATGCCAACCGCTCGGCCGACACCCACCTCCTGCGCTTCCCGCTGCCCGAGAAGTGGGGGATCGACCTGTACCTCAAGGACGAGTCGACACACCCCACCGGCAGCCTCAAGCACCGCCTCGCCCGCTCCCTCTTCCTCTACGGCCTGTGCAACGGCTGGATCCGGCCGGGCCGTCCGGTGATCGAGGCGTCCAGCGGCTCGACGGCCGTCTCCGAGGCGTACTTCGCGGGGCTGATCGGCGTGCCCTTCATCGCCGTCATGCCGCGCACGACGAGCGCCGAGAAGATCCGCCTGATCGAGTTCCACGGCGGGCAGTGCCACTTCGTGGACGACTCACGCAGGATGTACGAGGAGTCGGCCCGCCTGGCGGTGGAGAGCGGCGGCCACTACATGGACCAGTTCACCTACGCGGAACGGGCCACGGACTGGCGCGGCAACAACAACATCGCCGAGTCCATCTTCCGCCAGCTGGAACTCGAGCGGTTCCCCGAACCCGCGTGGATCGTGGCGACGGCCGGCACCGGCGGCACCTCGGCGACCATCGCGCGCTACGTCCACTACACCCAGCGCGACACCCGTATCTGTGTGGCCGATCCCGAGAACTCCTGCTTCTTCGAGGGCTGGACCACCGGCGATCCGGACGTCACGTGCGACTGCGGCTCCCGGATCGAGGGCATCGGCCGGCCCCGGATGGAACCGAGCTTCGTGCCGGGCGCCGTCGACCGGATGATGAAGGTTCCCGACGCGGCGAGCGTCGCCGCCGTACGGGCCCTGGAGCGGGCCATCGGCCGCAAGGCGGGCGGCTCCACGGGCACCGGGCTGTGGAGCGCGCTGAAGATCGTCGCCGAGATGGTGGCGCAGGGGCGGCAGGGGAGCGTGGTGACGCTGCTGTGCGACCCGGGCGACCGGTACCTGGACAAGTACTACTCGGACGCCTGGCTCGCCGGGCAGGGCCTGGACATCGAGCCGTACACGGCCGCGATCCGGTCCCTGCTCGAGACCGGCGTCTGGCCCGACTGACCCGTCTGGCCCGTCTGGCCCGACTGACCCGCTGGCCCGACTGACCCGGCTGGCGGCCCGCGGCCGCGACGCCGGGGCCGGGGCCGCTAGGCGGCGATGTGCCGGTCCAATCCGGCCATCGCGCCCCGGAAGGACCGCCCCAGGCCCGCACGGGCCGCCTTCAGGACGAGACGGAACGGCGCCGGCCCGTCGGCGGCGAACGTCCAGCGCACGCGCGTGCCGGTGCCGGCCGGAGTGAGGCGCCACTCCTCGGCCAGGGCCCGCATGCCCGGCGCGTTGGTCTCGTCGACGCGGTAGGCGTACAGCTCCGCCTCCTTCGCCGCGAGCACCGTCTCCTCGAAGCGTGTGCCGCCCTTGAGGCGCACCTCGCGCCGGGCGCCGTCGTCGAGCGGCCGGGCCTGCGTGACCGCCGTGAACCACTGCGCCCAGCCCGGCACGTCCTCGGCCAGCGCACGGAACACCGCCTCCGGCGGGGCCGCGACGTCCCGGGTGAAGACCAGACGTACGGGCGCGGTCTCGACGAAGTCGATCCCGACGGGGCGCAGACGGCGAGCCATGGGCACGAACCCCCGGGCGGAGAAGGGTGGTTGACAGGGCGTCCTCACCGTAATTGACGACCCGTCAGTTGTCTGCCCCGTGGCGGGGATCAGTTCTCCGGCTCGCCCGCCACCACCAGCTGGGGCAGGTGCTCGGAGATCTCCTCGCGGGCGTCGCCCGGCAGTCCCGCGTCCGTCACGAGCGTGTCGACCTGCTCCAGCGCCGCGAACGAACTCAGGCCCACCACACCCCACTTGGTGTGGTCGGCGACCACCACGACACGCCGCGCCGACTGCACCAGGCGCCGGTTGGTCTCGGCCTCCGCGAGGTTCGGCGTCGACAGGCCGGCCTCGACCGATATGCCGTGGACACCGAGGAAGAGCACGTCGAAGTGGAGTGCCGCGATCGCCTGGTCGGCCACCGGTCCCACCAGCGAGTCGGAGGGCGTGCGCACCCCGCCCGTCAGCACCACGGTGGCCGCGCCCTGCCGGGGCCCCGAGGTGCGCTGCGCCGCGTGGAAGACGTCGGCCACGCGCACCGAGTTGGTCACGACCGTCAGGTCCGGCACGTCCAGCAGCTGGTGCGCCAGGGCGTACGTCGTCGTACCGCCCGAGAGCGCGATCGCGGTGCCGGGCGCGACCAGCTGGGCCGCCGAGCGCGCGATGTCCTCCTTGGCCGTCAGCTCCAGGCCCGACTTGGCCTCGAAGCCCGGCTCGTGCGTGCTCGCCTCCACCACCGGTACGGCGCCGCCGTGCACCTTCTCCAGGACACCCTGGCGGGCCAGTGCGTCGAGGTCGCGGCGCACGGTCATGTCCGACACGCCGAGCTTGCGGGTCAGCTCGTTGACCCGGACCCCGCCGCGCCGCCGGACCTCCTCCAGGATCAGGGAGCGCCGCTGCTCCGCGAGGAGGTTCTGATTCTCACTCACGTACGCTCCGGTCCTTTCGCCTCACGCCGTCCGACACGCCGCGCACACCTGCTCCGACAAGGCCATTCTCCCAAGCCCCGGTGCGCGGATGTCCCATCCTCGCACGGGTGGGTACCCGCCACGCCACTGACCCGACGCGCGCATGTCACCGTGGCCACATCTGTTCCCCGCATGTCACTCGGATCGGGGAGATTCCGTGGTCACAGGTGTGAGCCGGGTCCGCAGCGGAGATCCTTGTGCCCGCACGGACACAAGCCGACGGCGCGTCACGGGGGAAGTGCGAACAGTGGAACGTGCGCAGGAACGGGTTTCGGCCGACGGCCCCGCCCAGGGAGCCCAGGCATCGGCGACCGCCCTGGAACTCCTGGTCCACGGCGTGGGCGGCACGACGCCCCAGACGATGCTCAACGATCCGAGCACGGTGCGGATCAGCGGGGACGACACGGCGGCCGTCTTCCGGCGCGCCGAGGACGTCGACGCCGAGAGCAGGCCCGAGGACTACCGGGGCCGGCCGGTGCCGGAGGCGTACGTCTGGTGCAACCTCACCTCCGGAAACAGCGCACGCGCCCTGTGGCTGCTGCTTCTGCCGTTCATGGTCGTCAACCTCGCCCACTGGATGCGTCCGAGCACCCGCGGCCACCGGCGGACGGTCCGGCTGTACGGGCTGCTGGTGCGGCTCGCCGGGCTGACCCTGACGGTGCTGCTGGTCGCGGCCGCCTGCGAGGTGGCCCTGGACCTGGCGGCCTGGCAGTGCGCGGGTACGCGCGCGTGCGCCGAGCGGCACACCTGGCTCGGCTTCCTGTCGCCCGCCCTGTCGCACGACGGCTGGTGGAGTGCACCGGGCCGCCGCCTGGCCCTCGCGGCCGTGGTGCCCGCCGCGCTCACCGGCCTGCTGTGGTACCTCTCCCGCCGCACCTGGAGCGCCTACGAGTCGGTCCGGCCGATGCCCCACCGGGCCGAACCGGACGAGGACACCAGCCGCAGCGCCCTCGGCAGCCCCGGCTTCTGGTACGGCCGCCGGCTGGTCGCCCGCCTGCGGGCCGCCCACACCGCGGCGGGCCTGCTGACGGTGGCCTCGGCCGTCGCCTCGTCCGCGGCACGCCACGACCGCCTGCCCGGCGGCTCCGCCGTGCTCGACACCCTGGGGTGGTCGCTCCTGGCGACGCTCGCCGCCACCGCGCTGGTCGTGCTGTGGGTGGTCTGCCGCCGCGGCCGCAGCGAGAACCGCCTCGACCAGGAGCTCGACGAGCATCTCGTACAACGCCTGCCGCTCGCCGCGCTCGCCCTGCTGCTGCTCGCCGTGCTCTACGCCGGATGGGAGCGGCCGGGCTGGCACTCGACGGGCCGGCTGGTCGGCGGCGGTGCGACCTTCGGCGGCATCGCCGTCATCCAGGGCGCCCTCGTCATCGCCCTCGCCGTGGTCGCCCGCGTCCTGTACCGCACGCGCCCCGACCGGCGGGCGGCCCTGCGCGGCCTGGCGGGCCCGGCCGTCGCCACCCTCGCCTGCGCCCTCGGCGGCGTGATGTCCGGCGGCGTCGCCCAGCGGGTGTCGGACTGGCTGGACGGCACCGGCACCTTCCTCGTCGGCCCGCCGGTCCTGCTGACCTGGCAGGCCTCCGTGATGCCCGTCCTGTTCGTCGTCCTGTTCGTGTTCTGCGGCTGGCTGGCTCGCCGGGCTTGGCTGCTGCGCCGCGCCGAGCTGGGCGGGGTGCAGCTCGACTACCCCTCGGAGCCCCGGGACGCCGCCCGCACCAGCCGTATCGCCTCCACGCGCGCGCTCGCCACGCTCACCGACCGCGCCCCGCTGCTGATCGCCGTCGTCGCCGCCACGACCCTCGTGCTGGGCGCCGGCGCCATCGTCGGCGCCCAGACGACCGACGAGGCCCCCGCACCGGCCGCACAGGACGCGTACGCCTTCGTGCACGGCACCGCGCAGACCGCGCAGGCCCTGGGCTCCTGGCTGATCGGCCTGGGCTTCATACTCTTCGTCACCTGGGGCCGGCGCGCCTACAAGGACGCCTCCGCCCGGCGCACCATCGGCATCCTGTGGGACGTCGGCACGTTCTGGCCGCGCGCCGCCCACCCCTTCGCCCCGCCCTGCTACGCCGAACGCGCGGTCCCCGACCTCACCTGGCGGATGGCGACCTGGACGCGCGCCACCGGCGGCCGTCTCGTCATCTCCGGCCACTCGCAGGGCAGCGTGCTCGCGGCCGCCGCGGCCTGGCAGCTCGAGCCGTCCGACCGCAAGCGGGTCGCCCTGCTCACCTACGGCTCCCCGATCGAGCGCCTCTACGGCCGCTGGTTCCCGGCCCACTTCGGCCCCGCCGCGCTGACCTCGCTGCACCACGACGTCGACTGCTGGCGCAATCTGCACCGGCTCACCGACCCGATCGGCGGCCCGGTCCGCCTGCCCGGCGACTGCGGCCCCGAGGTGGACCGCGCGCCGCTCAAGGACCCCCTCGCCTACGGCCGCACCGCGGCGCACCCCCTGCCCGCACCGATCCTCGGCCACTCCGACTACCAGGCCGACCCCGCCTTCGCCGAGGAGCGCGAGCGGCTGCTGGCCCGGCTGCGGCCGGAGGTGCCGCTCCCGCGCCCCGCGGCGGCCGCTCAGGAGGACCCGGGCAGATCCTCGGCGTAGAGCAGGGTCAGGTCGTCGGTGGTGGGCTCCTCGACCTGGGCGACCCGGCTCGCGTGCCGCTCCACCATCGCCTCGAAGGTCTGGCGGGCGGTACGGCCGTTGCCGAACGCCGGGCCCTTCGGGATCGCCGTGAAGTACGTCAGCAGGGCCTCGGCGGTGCCCGGCGCCAGCCGGTACTCGTGCTCGTCGGCCTGCTGCTCCACGATCCGCAGCAGCTCGTCGGGGTCGTAGTCGCTGAAGGTGATGGTCCGTGAGAAACGGCTCGCCACACCGGGGTTGACCGACAGGAACCGCTCCATCTCGGCGGTGTAGCCCGCGACGATCACCACGACCGCGTCGCGGTGGTCCTCCATCAGCTTCACCAGGGTGTCGATGGCCTCCCGGCCGAAGTCGCGGCCCGAGTCCTCCGGGGAGAGGGCGTACGCCTCGTCGATGAACAGCACACCGCCGCGCGCCCGGTCGAAGGCCTCCTGGGTGCGGATCGCCGTGGAGCCGATGTGCTCGCCGACCAGGTCGACGCGGGAGACCTCGACCAGATGGCCCTTCTCCAGCACACCGAGCGAGGCGAGGATCTCGCCGTAGAGCCGGGCCACGGTGGTTTTGCCGGTGCCGGGGGAGCCCGTGAACACCAGGTGCCGCTTGACCGAAGCCGCCTTAAGGCCGGCCTGCCGGCGCCGCCGGCCCACCTCGATCATGTCGGTCAGCGCCCGCACCTCGCGTTTGACGCTGTCCAGGCCCACCAGCGCGTCGAGTTCACCGAGCACGGCCTTCGACGTCCGTGCCGGCGGCTCGGGCTGGGCGGCGAGCAGCGGCTCCTGCTCGGTGGTGCGCTGGCCCGGGATGGCACCCAGCAGACCGGGCGACCTGTCGGCCGTCTGCACCGCGGTCTCGCGGGCCGCGGG
The DNA here is from genome assembly GCF_042800575.1 of Streptomyces sp. NPDC057616. NCBI lineage: Bacteria > Bacillati > Actinomycetota > Actinomycetes > Kitasatosporales > Streptomycetaceae > Streptomyces > Streptomyces sp. NPDC057616. The sequence goes on along the minus strand of NZ_JBHVGU010000007.1, from coordinate 178,768 downwards.
CGGCGTCAGGCCCCCGCTCTCGTCGCTGGTGCACTCCTCGACGACGGGGCCGGTGCCGGGCGCCGCGTCGCTGCCCTCCGCGAACTCGTAACCACCGCGCGCGCAGCGCTCCGTACGGCACTTCTTCAGCGTCGTACGGCTGCCGTCGATCACGTGGAAGCCGTAACCGCCGCTGCCCGTCACACGGCAGCCGAGGAAGGTGCCGCGGCCGCCCGCCGACACGTAGAACCCGGCCTCCGCGGGGGACTCGACCGTGCAGCGCTCGATGGTGGGGTCGGCGCCCTTGGTGACGATCACGCCGGTCTGGGTGCCGTCCACGGTGCAGTTGTTGAGGGTGCCGCCGCTGCCGTGGTCGCGGAACCAGGCGCCCGTAGCGGCGTCCCGGATGCGGCAGTCGTCGAGCTGCGCGGTGGCGCCGTCGCTCACCGACACGGCCGTGTTGCGCACCTGCGAGAGATCGCTGTCGACGACGTCCGCGCGCGAGCCGCGGTCGAGCACGAACAGGGCGTCCGGCACGTCGTGCACCCTGCAGGAGTCGAGCACGGCCGTGGCGCCGTCGCTGACCCACACCGCCGGGTAGTCGCCGGTGCTGTCGAAGATCTCGCACTGGTTGGCGTCCACGCGCGTGCCCGGATCCCACACCGACAGGCCGTTGCGCCCGAACTGACGCACCGTCGTGCGGGTCAGCGTGAGGACCGAGCGCGAGCGCAGGTCGACCGCGTTCTCCGGGATGTCGTGGATACGGCAGTCGGCGAGGGTGAGCACCGCGTCCGTGTCGAGCGTGACGCCGTCCGCCGTGGTGCGGTGCACATCGCAGTCCGTCAGGTGCGCGGTGGCCCGGCCGGTGATCTGGACGCCGCTGCCCCGGACCTCGTAGATCTCACAACTCAGCGCCTCCACAGCGGTGTTCTCGCCGGTCGCGGACAGGCCCGCGCCGGAGGCGTGGTGGATCCGGCAGCGCTCCAGGCGCGGGTGCGCGCCGCCGCGGACCGCGACGCCCGCCTGGCCCGCGGCCACGACCTCGCACTCCTCGAACACCCCGCCCCCGCCGTCGAGTACGGCCACCCCGATGCCGGCCGGGTTGTCGACGGTGCAGCGCCGCACGGTGGGCCGCGCGCCCGCACGCACCTCGATCCCGGCGGCGGACCGGGTGACGACCCGGATGTCCAGCAGCTCCGGCGTCCCCTCCTCGACGAGCAGGGCGGGCGCCGCCCCGTCCTGGCCCTCCACGTGCAGGTCCTGGACCACGGCCGAGGCACGCACCGTCAGCGGCACCCCGTCCGCGGGCGCGATGCGCACCGAACCGGGGGAGCCCTCGGGCCCGCGCAGCGTCACCGACCGCTGCACCACGAGGTTTTCCCGGTAGGTGCCGGGGGCGACGGTGAGGACGTCACCGTCCGCGGCGGCCTCCAGGGCGGCGGCGAGCGATGCGTACTCACCTGTGCGGCGCCGCCACCGCGATGTGCCGGTGTGCGTCACCTGGACCGTGCCCTGTGCCATGGCGCTGCTGTGCCCCCCACCTCGTGTTACGCGGGTTGATGCCGAAGGGATCGGCCGCTCCACGGTAGCGTGCGCGCGGGTGGTGGGTTGACCAGAGCCGGAAGGTGGTCAGCTGCCGGTGCCGGTCCTGCCCCAGTCCGGGCCCGCCTTGTCCCAGGCCTGGTCCCAACGGGCGTACCGGCGACGGGTCATGCGCCAGACGATCAGCCGGCGGCCGGTCTCCAGGGCGCCCGCGGTGAGCATGGCGGCTCCGAACCCGGCGAGCACCGCATGGGTCGTGGCCGTCGCGGGGTCCAGCGGCCGGGCCACTATCCGGCCGTGCAGGTCCGTCCATATCGCGAAGTGGTCGCCGCGGTGCGGGGACTTGAGCTCCGCCATGGCCGCTCCGTGGTGACCGGAGCCGTCCGGCGCGGTCCAGTCGGCGACCACACGGCTGCGCAGGTCGCGCGCCGAGGACGTCTCCGGGTCGGTGTCCAGCGGGGAGCGGTCCAGCTTGCGCACCACCGTGGCCGTCACCAGGTGGCGGGCGGCGCGCTGGTCGCGGACGGACTGTTGGAGCGCGTCCTGGGCGATGTTGCCGACGAAGGAGCCGATCACGGGTGCGGCGACGAGGATGAGCAGCAGCACCACCAAGGCCAGCCAGGCCTCGACCAGATCGCTCGTGCGGCGCAGCGGATTGTGCCGCCAGCGCCAGAGTCCGCTGATGGTGCGCACCGACCCGCACCCCCCTTCCCACTCCGTCTTAACCCCCGGGTGAGCAGTTCACGTGCCGGCCTGGTCGAAGAGAGAGCGAAATCACGCGCCCACTGGCCTCTCATGAACTTCTCACGAAGCTCAACGCGCGGGCCCCCGGCCCGGGTTCCCGCACGCGGGGAGCGCGTCTGCCGCTAGTCGAGGACGGTCACCGCGTCGCCGACCCGGATCGTACCGGTGGTCAGGGGCACCAGGTTCTGGCCGAAGGCCAGCTTGCCGTCGATGCGGCGGTGGCGGCCCAGCGTGGCGAGCGGCTCCTTGCCCCGTGCGGCGGTGCCCTGGTCGGTGGTGGTCACCACGCACCGCCCGCACAGCTTGGTGACGCGGAAGGTGACCTCGCCGACGGCGACGCGGGACCAGGCGTCCTCGGCCCAGGCGGCGGTGCCCTCCACCACGACGTTCGGCCGGAACCGGTTCATGGGCAGCGGCCCCTCGGTCGCGCGCGGGCCTTGTGCGATCAAGGAGTTGAGGGCTTCGAGGGAGGCGCGGGTGGTGAGCAGCAGCGGGTAGCCGTCGGCGAAGCTGACCGTCTCGCCGGGGCGGGCGTACTCGGGGTCGACGGGCCGGCGCGTGGCCGGATCGTCCATGTGCACCAGGCGCACGTCGGCGCCGAGAAAGTCGCTGCACCAGGCATGGGCGGCCGCGTCCTCGGCAAGCACCCCTTCGACCTTGTCGCCGAAGATCTCCACCGGCACGGTGCCGACCGGCCGGGGCGCCGGCACGGTCAGCGGGTCCATGCCCGGCGCGGACAGGCGAACGCCGCCGCCGGGCGTCAACTCGGCGGCGGCAAGCGCGAGACGCGGCTGCTGACGTTGCGTGACGACCTTTCCCCCGTCGTCGATCAGCGTCCAGCGCCGGTCCCCGGCCAGCCCCCAGGGCTCCACGACGGCCTCCCGGGGCGCGAGGCCCCGGAACGCCTTGACCGGGTGGATGTGGATCGACTGCAGCAGAGCATTCCCCATGAGGCCATCGTGCCAGGTGACAACGATGGCCACGCGGGGGCCTCGGACGGTTCAGTAACCGCCGCGGTACTGCTGCTGGCCGTTGTACGGATCCTGGTACTGCGCCGGGGCGGGCCGGGGAGCCGCGGGGCGCATGGCCTCGTAGCCCATGCCGGACGCCATCGGGCGCTGCGGCTGCGGCTGCTGCTGGCCGGGGTACCCGCGAGGCGCGGTGGCCTGTTGCGGGATGTAGGCCGCGGGCGCCTGCTGCAGCGGTGCCGGCTGCTGCGCCTGCGGATAGCCGTAGGAGGGCTGCTGGGACGAGGGACCCGCCGGAAGGGCGGGAAGCGCCGACGGCAGGGCCGGCAGATAACTGCCCGGCGCGTCGTACGCGGCGGGGACCCGGATCGGGGCGATCTGAGGGGTGCCCCGCTCGGCGACCAGCCGGTCGTAGATCGGGGTGTCCGGGAAGGCGGAGTAGTAACCGCCGCCAAAGGTGGAGCGGGGGGAGGTCATGGCTCATAAGTTAAGCCCTCGATGTGCTAGTTGGGGAGACCGATAAGAGGGTTGTTTTCAGTGTCCGCAGTGACCTGGGATCCCCAATGCGAGCGAACTCGGCAAAAAGGGGCGCCGATCGGCGTCTGAATCCTGTAAAGGCCAGCTCGCAGAGGGTTACCGGCGGGTCGGACGAAGGTGTTCCTGCGCCGCTCGTGGGAGTTCGCCGTCCCAGCGAATAGGTTGTGCGGGTAGACAACCCGGAGGGCTGCCGGGACACCGACTGGCGCGCTGAGACGCGATGGGGGCGGACATGTCAATGTCGAAAGGTTCGAATACGCCGGTGCCGACGACGGCGCTGCGGGTGGAATTGGGCTGGCGTTCCGGACCGGGAGTGCCGGACGCGGACGCCTCCGCGCTTCTGCTCGTGAGCGGCAAGGTCCGCTCCGACGGCGACTTCGTCTTCTACAACCAGGCGGTGCACTCCTCCGGCGCGGTCCGGCACGAGGGCAAGCGGGACGGCGGCGGCCGTATCTTCGACACCCTGCTGGTCGACCTCGCGCGCGTGGAGCCCGCGATCGAGACGGTCGTGCTCGCGGCCTCCTCGGACGGCGGCAATTTCGGCCAGGTCTCCGACCTCTACATCGAGGTGCGCGACGCCGCGCAGAACGGCGTGGTGGCCCGCTTCGACAGCACGGGGGCGACCGTGGAGACCGCGTTCGTGCTCGGCGAGTTCTACCGCCGCCAGGGCGCCTGGAAGTTCCGCGCCGTCGGTCAGGGGTACAGCAGTGGACTCGAGGGCCTGGCGACCGACTTCGGCATCACGGTGGACGAGCCGCAGCACGCCGCACCCTCCGCTCCGCCTCCGGCCGCGCCGCCGGTGACCATGCCGCCGCCCGTCGCTCCTCCGGTGACGATGCCGCCGCCGGTCGCGCGGCCCGTGCACATGTCCCCGCCGGTCGCGCCCCCGGCGGCCGTGCAGCCGCCCCCGCCGCAGGCACCTCCCGGCCAGCCGGTCCGGCTGAGCAAGGTGACGCTGACCAAGGCGGCCCCCGCGGTCTCCCTGGCCAAGCAGGGCGGCACCTCGGGCGCCATGCGCGTGAACCTCAACTGGGAGGTGCGCAAGCAGTTCTCCGGCTGGGGCAGCAAGCGCGGCCGGGCCGTCGCCAATCACCGGGACCTCGACCTCGACCTGTGCGCCCTGTACGAACTCAACGACGGCAGGAAGGGCGTCATCCAGGCCCTCGGCAACGCCTTCGGGGCGCTGCACCAGCCGCCGTACATCCACCTCGACGGCGACGACCGCACCGGTGCCGTCGAGAGCGGTGAGAACCTCACCATCAATCTCGACCACAAGCAGGACTTCCGGCGCATCCTCGTCTTCGTCACCATCTACGAGGGCGCGCGCTCCTTCGCGGACCTGCACGCCACGGTCACCCTCCAGCCGCAGTTCGGCGCCCCGATCGACTTCTCGCTCGACGAGTGCACCGTCCCCTCGACGGTGTGCGCGCTCGCGCTGATCACCAATACGGGCGGCGACCTGATGGTGCAGCGCGAGGCCCGCTATCTGGTGCCCGAGCGCGGGGTCAGCCCCCAGCGGACCATCGACTACGCCTACGGGTGGGGCATGAACTGGACCCCCGGCCGGAAGTGACCCGGTGAGAGCGCCCGCCCCTAGAGCGGGTGCTCGTCCGTGACCGCGTCCGGGCGTGCGTAGGTGCGGCCCTTCCAGGCCGCACCGCGCCCCCGGTAGTGCTGCACCGCGGAGTCCACCGTCATCAGGAGATAGAGGAACGCGGTGAACGGCAGCAGGGGAGCGAGCCACGGCGGCTGGCGGTAGTAGCGGAGCATCGGGAAGTACGTCCCCGTCATCACCAGCCACGCGAGGCCGCCGAGGACCCAGGCCGCCGCGTCGCCACTGGCCAGACCCGCGGCCAGGGCCGCGGGCGGCACCAGGTACACCAGGGCCAGCCCGATCACCGTCCCGAGCAGCACCAGCGGGTTGTGCCGCAACTGCGCGTAGGCGCTGCGGGACACCATCCGCCACAGGTCGTGCAGCCGCGGATAGGGGCGCACGCTGTCCACCCGCTCGGCCAGGCCCAGCCAGACGCGCCCGCCGCCGCTCTTGACCGCGCGCGCCAGCGCCACGTCGTCGATGACCGCGTGGCGGATGGCGTCCGGGATCCGCGCCCGCTCGGCGGTCTCGGCGCGCAGCAGCACGCAGCCGCCCGCCGCGGCCGCCGTCCTGCCCTTCCCGCCGATCCGGCGGAACGGATACAGCTGCGCGAAGAAATAGACGAAGGCCGGCACCACGAGCCGCTCCCAGAGGCTCGCCACCCGCAGCCGGGCCATCTGCGAGACGACGTCGTAGCCGCCGCCGTGCGCGGCCGCGACCAACTCCCGCAGGCTGTCCGGCGCGTGCGCGATGTCCGCGTCCGTCAGCAGCAGATGTTCGGGCTCACGCGCGCGTGCCAGAGCGATGCCGTGCCGTACGGCCCACAGCTTGCCCGTCCAGCCGGCGGGCGGTTCGCCGGGGGAGCCGACGGTCAGGGGCAGACCGCCGTGCGCGGCGGCCAGTTCACGGGCGAGCCGGCCGGTGCCGTCCGAGCTGCCGTCGTCGACGAGGAAGATCTCCGCCCGGCCCGGATACTCCTGGGCGAGCAGGGACGGCAGGCTCGCGGGCAGCACATCCGCCTCGTCGCGCGCGGGCACGACCACGCAGACCGACGGCCATACCGCCGGCTCCTCCCGGGGCGGCAGCCGGATGTCCGTACGCCAGAAGAAGCCCTGACAGAGCAACAGCCACAGCCAGGCGGCGAGGGATACGGCGGCGATCCACGAAACGGCGCTCACCCGCGCAGTGTGCCCCACTCCACCGGCCCCTCGGAGGCCATCGTCTATCGTGGCCGGGTGAAGATCGCGCTCATGGACTCCGGAATCGGACTGCTCGCGGCCACCGCCGCGGTGCGGCGGCTGCGGCCCGACGCAGATCTGGTGCTCTCCCTGGACCCCGACGGCATGCCCTGGGGCCCCAGGAGCCCCGAGGACCTCACCGGGCGCGCCCTCGCGGTGGCCGAGGCGGCCGCGGCGTACGGGCCCGACGCCCTGATCGTCGGCTGCAACACGGCGAGCGTGCACGCCCTGCCCGCGCTGCGGGCCCGCCTCGAACCCGGCGTGCCGGTCATCGGCACGGTCCCGGCGATCAAGCCGGCCGCGGCCGGCGGCGGACCGCTGGCGATCTGGGCGACTCCCGCCACCACCGGCAGCCCCTACCAGCGCGATTTGATCGCGGAGTTCGCGAACGGCGTGAGGGTCGAAGAGGTGCCCTGCCACGGTCTGGCCGAGGCGGTCGAGCACGCGGACGAGGCGGCCATCGACGCCGCCGTCGCCGCGGCCGCCGCGCTGACCCCGGCCGACGTGACGACCGTCGTCCTGGGCTGCACCCACTACGAGCTCGTCGCCGAACGCATCCGCGCCGCGGTCCAGCAGCCGGGGACGCCGCCGCTGGTGCTGCACGGCTCCGCGGGCGCCGTCGCCGCCCAGGCCCTGCGCCGCATCGGTGCGCAGCCCGCTCCCGGGGCCCTGGCCACCGGAACGCTCACGGTCCTGCTGAGCGGACGCGAGGGCCCACTCGTCCCGCCCGCCCTCGCCTACGAGGAAGGCCGCCTCCTCGAGGCGGTCAGTCCCGCGGGCTGACCGAAAGCCGCGAAACGGACGGATGGGATCCGGGGTCGTCCGGTCGGCGGAGTCACGCTGCGCGACTCGGTGCCCGCGCAGCGGAACATGAGTACTGTCGTATCCATGAGGGACCACCCCCACGGCGACAACGCCACACATCCCGAGGTCTGGACCGGACGCGCCACCAACAAGGTCCAGTGGGTGCTGGCGCTCGGCGGCGCGGCCTTCATGGCGCTCGGCGTCGAGCTGGCGGTCGACTCCGCCTGGACGTCCGGCATCGCCCCGCTCGTCATGTCAGTGGTCGGCTGCATCGCCGCCGGACTGCTGGTCCTCTTCGGCACCCTCGCCTTCGTGCACGTCGACATGAAGCTCGACAAGGAGTGCGTCGAGGTGCGCTGCGGCCATATCGGTGTGCCGCGCCGCCGCATCCCCCTCTCGCACGTCGCGGGCGCCGAGTTCGCCGAGCACGTCACGCCGCGTCAGTGGGGCGGCTGGGGCTACCGCTGGCGCCCCGAGAAGGGCACCGCGGTCGTCGTGCGGCGCGGTGAGGGCGTCGTCCTGCGCCTGTGGGACGGCCATACGTTCACCATCACCGTGGACAACGCCGAGACCGCCGTACGCGTCATCAGGGACCGGCTGCGGCCGGGCCCGTCCCTCTGATCAGCGACTCACGGTGTCAGCCGGTCACCCCTCGGGCGTGCGTCCACCTCCGGGCGCGGTGACTCCCCGGGAAGCGGCCGGGCCGTCGCCACGCCCGCCAGGAGCCCCGCCCCCACCGACACGGCGGTGAAGCTGAGCGCGTTGCCGACGGCGGCGATCGCCGCGAGCGCCGTCAGGGCCGCTCCGGCGGTGAGCACGACCGGGGTGGGGCGCGGTGAGCGCCACAGGGCGTGCAGCACCCAGCCGAACGACGCCGCGAGCAGGACCACACCGATGACGCCCTGCTCGGCCGCCTGCTGCAGCAGCGCCGAGTGCGGTTTGCCGTCCGAGAGCAGGGTCCGGCTCGCCGTCGAGCTCAGTTCCCCGAAGCGCTCCGGGCCGACCCCGAGGGCGGCGTTGCGGTGCGCCAGGTGCAGGGCGTCCCGCCACAGCTCGATCCGGTGCGGGGTGAGCGGGCCCTCCAGCGACGTGGTCAGCCCGTCGGGCAGGACGTTCCCGGCGACGGCCCAGGTCATGCCGGTCACCAGGACGGCGGCCAGCGCGAGGCCGGCGATGCCCAGGCCACGGTTGGTCATCCGGCCGGCGGCCAGCGCGCACAGCAGGACCGCGATACAGGTCACGAAGCCGCTGGTCGAGCCCAGGAGCGCCGCGGCGACCGTGATGCCGACCGCCAGCGCGACCATGATGTGGCGCAGGGCCGGCGACTCGGCGGACCAGGCCGCACAGCACGCCGCGCCGACGCACAGGGTCAGCAGCGCGGCCGTGGCACCCGAGTGCCCGAGCGGTGCGACGATCTGCGGTCCCGGCGCGAGGTGCGGCACGGCCACGGCCAGGCCGAGTCCGGCCAGCGCCCCGGCGCACGGCGTCGCCACCGGCAGCAGCGCCCCGCAGATCCGCCCGGCCGCGTATCCGGCGGCCACCGCGAGCACGGCGAGCAGCACGCCCTCCGGGCGGCCCTCCTGAACGGTCGCCGTGATCAGCGACCAGGTGGCACACGCGCCGAGCACCACCACGCCCGCCGCATCAGAAACGTTTCGTCTTTCGCTGATCTCCCCATGACCGGCGTCAGACGTCATCCCCGTGGAACCCACCCCGCCCCCAGACCCCGACCGAAAGGCCCCCCGACCTCGTACGACCAGGCCGCCGAGGCCGTGACCGGCCGGGCGACTTGCTGGGCACACCGTAACGGCTGATGGCCGGTTTGTGGATGAGTTGGGCCGAGTTACGCAGGAGCGATGCGACGCCCGTGGCGCCCGTGACGGGGGTGCCCGCCGTTCGGGCCGAGCTGTCGGTGCCAAGGTCACCCGCCGTACACTCCCGGGGTGACCGTCACCGCAACCTCCGTGGACGAGTCGGACCAGCTGCAGCCGCAGTCCGCGCCCGCATCGCGCGCGGCGCGTCTCGTACGCCTCGTTCCGGCCCTCGCCGCCGCGCTCTCCGGAGTGCTGCTCTACGTCAGTTTCCCGCCACGCACCCTGTGGTGGCTGGCCCTGCCGGCCTTCGCCGGCCTCGGCTGGGTGCTGCGCGGCCGCAGCTGGAAGGCGGGCCTGGGTCTCGGCTACCTCTTCGGCCTCGGATTCCTGCTGCCGCTGCTGGTGTGGACCGGCGTCGAGGTCGGCTCCGGACCGTGGCTCGCGCTGGTGGCGATCGAGGCGATCTTCATCGCGCTGGTCGGCTCGGGCGTCGCGGCGGTCTCGAAGCTTCCGGGATGGCCCCTGTGGGCCGCCGCGGTGTGGATCGCGGGTGAGGCGGCACGCGCGCGCGTGCCGTTCAGCGGCTTCCCCTGGGGCAAGATCGCCTTCGGCCAGGCCGACGGTGTCTTCCTGCCGCTGGCCGCGGTGGGCGGCACCCCGGTGCTCGGCTTCGCCGTCGCCCTGTGCGGCTTCGGCCTCTACGAGGTCGTACGCCTCGTCCGCGAAGGGCGGCGCACCCGGGCCGTGCGTCGGCCGGCGGCGGCCGTGGCGCTGCTGAGCGTGGCCGTGCCCGTGGTCGGTGCGGTGGCCGCACGCCCGCTGGTGAGCGACAAGGCCGAGAACGGCTACGCCACCGTCGCCGTGATCCAGGGCAACGTGCCGCGCTCCGGGCTGGAGTTCAACGCCCAGCGGCGCGCCGTTCTCGACTACCACGCGCGCGAGACGCTGCGGCTGGCCGCCGAGGTCAAGGCCGGAAAGACGCCCAGGCCCGACTTCGTGCTGTGGCCGGAGAACTCCTCCGACGTCGACCCCTTCGCCAACGCGGACGCGTACGCCGTCATCGACGGCGCGGCCAAGGCGATCGGCGTCCCGATCTCGGTAGGCGGGGTCGTCGAGCGGCACGGCAAGCTCTACAACGAGCAGATCCTGTGGGACCCGAAGAAGGGCCCCGTCGACACCTACGACAAGCGGCAGATCCAGCCCTTCGGCGAGTACCTGCCGCTGCGCTCGCTGATCGGCGCGATCAACGGCAACTGGACCTCGATGGTCCGCCAGGACTTCAGCCGGGGCACGAAGCCGGGCGTCTTCACGATGGACCACGCCAAGGTCGGCCTGGTCACCTGCTACGAGGCCGCCTTCGACTGGGCGGTGCGCTCCGAGGTCACCGACGGCGCCCAGATGATCTCCGTGCCGAGCAACAACGCGACCTTCGACCGCAGCGAGATGACCTACCAGCAGCTCGCCATGTCCCGGGTGCGCGCCGTCGAGCACAGCCGGACCGTCACGGTGCCGGTGACCAGCGGCGTCAGCGCGATCATCATGCCGGACGGCAGGATCACGCAGAAGACCGGCATGTTCGTCGCCGGCCACCTGGTGCAGAAGGTGCCGCTGCGCTCGTCCGAGACGCCCGCCACGCGGCTGGGCGTCCTGCCGGAGATCGCCCTGGTGCTCGTCGCCGCGGGCGGCCTGGGCTGGGCGATCGGCGCCGGAGTGCGCGGGCGGCGCGCCCAGGGCGTGTAGCCGTACGCCGTGCGTACGCCCACGGGCGTGCGCCGGGTCCGGGGCACCGGCCGATTAGGGTCGGTGCCATGCCAACTCCTGACTTCATCCGCGACATCCGGGCCACCGCCGGCCACCAGCTGCTCTGGCTCCCCGGCGTCAGCGCCGTCGTCTTCGACGACCAGGGCCGAGTGCTGCTGGGGCAGCGCGCGGACAACCACAGGTGGGCGCTGATCTCCGGCATCCCGGACCCGGGAGAGCAGCCCGCAGCGGCGATCGTGCGGGAGGTGCAGGAGGAGACGGGCGTCGAGTGCGTCGTCGAGCGCATGGTCGCGGTGCGGTCCGGGAGGCAGGTCACCTACCCCAACGGCGACGTCTGCCAGTTCATGGACATCTGCTTCCGCGCCCGGGCCGTGGGTGGCGAGGCGCGCGTGAACGACGACGAGTCCCTGGAGGTCGGCTGGTTCGCGCTGGAGGCGCTGCCCACCATGACCGAGTACCACCACTTCCGGATCAAGCAGGCGCTGTCGGACGACCCCACATGGTTCGAGCCCATGACTTCTAACTGAAGTATGGGCTGCAAGCACATGCAGGGAGGCGAGGGCGCTGCTTAGGGTCGACTCATGACTCCGCCCAGCGCCCTTCCGGCCCCCCACGCCCCCTCGCTCGACCTCGGCGGCCGCACCGCCCTCGTCACCGGCGCCGCCGGTGGCATCGGCCGAGCCTGCGCACTGCGGCTCGCGGCCGCCGGGGCCAAGGTCAGAGCGGTCGACCGGGACGCCACGGGCCTGGAGTCGCTCGCGGAGGAGGCCCGGGGTCTCGCGGGCGCCGTCGAGTCGCACGTCCTCGACCTCACCGACCTCGACGCCGCGGAACTGGCCGCCGCGGGCACCGACGTCCTGGTCAACAACGCCGGGCTGCAGCTGGTGCGCCCCCTGGAGGAGTTCCCGCCCGACGTCTTCCACACCGTGCTCACGGTGATGCTGGAGGCGCCGTTCCGCCTCATCCGCGGAGCGCTGCCGCACATGTACGGCCAGGGGTGGGGCCGTATCGTCAACATCTCCTCGGTGCACGGGCTGCGCGCCTCGGCCTACAAGTCGGCGTACGTGGCCGCCAAGCACGGCCTGGAGGGGCTGTCCAAGACCGCCGCCCTCGAAGGCGCGGCCCACGGCGTCACCTCGAACTGCGTGAACCCCGCCTATGTGCGCACCCCGCTGGTCGAGAAGCAGATCGCCGACCAGGCCGAGGCGCACGGCATCGCTCCGGAGCGCGTGCTGGCGGACGTGCTGCTGCAGGACAGCGCGCTCAAGCGGCTCATCGAGCCCGAGGAGGTCGCCGAGGCCGTGGCCTACCTGTGCGGCCCGGCGGCGTCCTTCGTCACCGGCACCTCGCTGGTGCTCGACGGCGGCTGGACCGCGCACTGACAACTCCGTCAGCCCTGTGGACGAGAGTTGTCCACAGGGCTGACGGGGCGGCCGTGCCATGAGGAATCCTGTGAGCATGTCTGGTGATCACGTGCAGTCCGCCGAGCGTGCCGGCGCCGAAGTGGCCGGTGCGGCGCCGACCGGCGCCGAGGCGCCGTTCCTGGAGCTGCTGTCCAGGGGCGCGTCCGCCGACGCCTACGAGCAGCCGGTGCTGCTGGCCCGGGCCGAGGGCCGGCCCGCCGAGACGATCGCCGCGCTCGAGCACGCCAAGCTGCTCGCGCTGCGGGTGCGCGCGGAGCTGGAGGGGCGGCGCCGCCGCGAGGCCGAGCTGTCCGCGCTGTTCGAGACGGCCCACGACCTCGCGGGCCTGCGCGACCTGGACTCGGTGCTGCAGGCCATCGTGCAGCGCGCCCGGTCCCTGCTGGGCACGGACGTCGCCTACCTCAGCCTGAACGACCCCGACCGGGGCGACACCTACATGCGGGTGACCGAGGGCTCGGTCGCCGCCCGCTTCCAGCAGCTGCGGCTCGGCATGGGGGAGGGCCTGGGCGGTCTCGTCGCGCAGACCGCCCGCCCGTACGTCACGGACGACTACTTCGAGGACGGCCGCTTCCAGCACACGAACACCATCGACACCGGTGTGCGGGACGAGGGCCTGGTCGCCATCCTCGGCGTGCCCCTGATGCTGGGCCACCACGTCATCGGCGTCCTCTTCGCGGCCGACCGGCGCGCCCGGGTCTTCGAGCGGGAGCAGATCGCGCTGCTCGGCTCGTTCGCCGCCCTGGCCGCGGCCGCCATCGACTCGGCGAACATGCTCGCCGAGACCCGCTCGGCCCTCGCCGACCTGGAGCGGGCCAACGAGATCATCCGGGACCGCAGCGGCGTCATCGAGCGCGCCTCCGACGTGCACGACCGGCTCACGGAGCTCGTGCTGCGCGGCGGCGGGGTCCACGACGTGGCCGCCGCCGTCTCCCAGGTCCTCGACGGCACGGTCGAGTTCACCGAAGCCGCCGACGCACCCGCGCTCCCGCTGGAGGCGTCCCGCGCCGAGGGCCACGCGGTGTGCCACGAGGACGACTGGATCGCCGCCGTGACGGCCGGCGGCGAGCTGCTCGGCGCGCTCGTGCTGCGCGGCCACCCCGGACTCGACCCCGTCGACCAGCTCACCCTTGAGCGGGCCGCGATGGTCACCTCGCTGCTGCTGCTCGCCAGACGCTCCGCCGCGGAGGCCGAACGGCGCGTCCGCGGCGAGTTGCTGGACGACCTCCTCGACGCCCGCGACCGCGATCCGCGCCTGCCGCGCGAGCGTGCCGCGCGGCTGCGGGCCGACCTCGACGCCACGCATGTCGTGCTCGCCGCCCGGCTCGACGCCGTGGCCCCCGACGCCGACCAGGAGGCGGAGGCCCGCCGCCGGCTGTGGTCCGCCGCCTCGCATCTCGCCGCCACCCGGCACGGCCTGGCCGCCGCCCGTGACGGCGGCACCGTCCTGGTGCTGCCGCTCATCGCGGGCGACACCGCCACCGAACTGGCCCGGCGCACCGCCCGCCAGCTGGGCACGGCGGTCCACGAAGCGGTCACCGTCGGCGCCTCCGGCCCCGTGCGGGATCTCGCAGCCGACCCGGACACCGTGGCCGCCGCCTACGGGGAGGGCCGGCGCTGCCTCGACGCCCTGCGGCTGCTCGGCCGCTCCGGCGACGGGGCCGCGGCCGAGGACTTCGGCTTCCTCGGCCTGCTGCTGGCGGGGGACCGGGACATCGCCGGCTTCGTGGACCGCACCATCGGCGAGGTCGTCGCCTACGACGAGCGACGCGGCACCGATCTCGTCCGCACCCTCGACGCCTACTTCACCTGCGGCATGAGCCCGGCCCGCACCAAGGACGCCCTGCACGTCCATGTGAACACGGTGGCGCAGCGCCTGGAGCGCGTCGGCCGTCTCCTCGGTGACGACTGGCAGAGCCCGGCGCGGACGCTGGAGATCCAACTCGCCCTGCGGCTGCACCGGTTGTCGGCACAGCACTGACTTCCGCCGCAGCACCGACCCCCGTGACAGCCCTCACCCCCGTAACAGCACCGACCCCCGTACGCGCGGCGTACGGGGGTCGGCTGCGCCGGGTCAGACGGTGCGCATGTCCGCCGGGGCCGTCGCGGGCTGCTCGTCCACGGGCGACTCGACGTCGGCCAGGTCCCGCAGGCGGGTCTCCTTGGCCACGCCCACGGCGAGGACCGTCAGGAGCGCCGCGGCGATGACGTAGAGGGCGATCGGGGTCGAGCTGTCGTACTCCGACAGCAGCGCGGTGGCGATCAGCGGCGCCGGGGCGCCCGCCGCGACCGAGGCGAACTGGGCGCCGATGGAGGCACCGGAGTAGCGCATCCGGGTCGCGAACATCTCGGAGAAGAAGGCGGCCTGGGGCGCGTACATCGCGCCGTGCAGCACCAGGCCCACGGTGACGGCGAGGATCAGGTTGCCGAAGCCGCCGGTGTCGATGAGGGAGAAGAACGGGAACATCCACAGGCCGACACCGACCGCGCCCAGCAGGTACACCGGACGCCGTCCGATCCGGTCGGAGAGGGCGCCCCAGGCCGGGATGACCGCGAAGTGCACGGCCGAGGCGATCAGCACCGCGTTGAGCGCCGTCTGCTTGGAGACGCCGGCCGACGTGGTGGCGTAGACGAGGATGAACGCGGTGATCACGTAGTAGCTGATGTTCTCCGCCATGCGCGCGCCCATCGCGATGAGGACGTCCTTCCAGTGGTGGCGCAGCACCGACACGAGCGGCAGCTTCTCGGCCGCCGCTGTCCGGTCGGCCTTGCGGGCCTCGGCCCGCGCCAGCGCCTCCTTGAAGACCGGCGACTCATCGACAGAGAGACGAATCCACAAACCGACGATCACCAGGACGCCGGAGAGCAGGAACGGTATGCGCCAGCCCCAGGACGTGAAGGCGGCGTCCGAGAGCAGGGCGGTCAGCGCGGAGAGCACGCCGGTCGCGAGCAACTGCCCGGCGGGCGCGCCGGTCTGCGGCCACGAGGCCCAGAACCCGCGCCGGCGCGCGTCCCCGTGCTCGGACACCAGCAGCACCGCGCCGCCCCACTCGCCGCCCAGCGCGAAGCCCTGGATCAGCCGCAGCGTGGTGAGCAGGACCGGAGCGGCGGACCCGACCGAGGCGTGCGTCGGCAGGAGACCGATCGCGAACGTCGCACCGCCCATCATCAGCAGGCTCAGCACCAGCAGCTTCTTGCGCCCGATCCGGTCGCCGTAGTGCCCGAAGACCAGAGCACCCAGCGGGCGGGCGGCGAAACCGACGGCATACGTCAGGAAGGAGAGCAGCGTGCCGACGAGCGGGTCCGAGTCCGGGAAGAACAGCTTGTTGAAGACGAGGGCGGCGGCGGAACCGTAGAGGAAGAAGTCGTACCACTCGATGGTGGTGCCGATCAGGCTGGCGGCGACGATGCGCTTGAGACTGGCGGGCGTCGGGGGAGCGGATGCTGCTGAGGCCATGTGCGCCACTTCCTCGTGTGCGGTGGGGACGGGTACGTGTCGGCACACGGTAGGAAGCCCAAGGTCAGGAGCACATGTGGTGGGACTACATACTTCCCTTGGGAAGTGTGCAGGCAACGCCTATGACTGCCCTGCACCAAGTGATCGAACGGCTGCCCGTCAGGCGCGAGTGAGCAGGCCGGCGTCGACGACGGCGCGGCCGAAGGGGCTCGCGAGTTCGGCGAGGCGCTCACAGCAGGCGTCTCCCAGGGCGGCGTAGGCGGGAAGGGCCAGGCGGTCGGTGCGGTCCTCGATGTGCCGGCGCAGCAGTACGCCCTCGGAGCTGAGGGAGTCGCCGTCGAGGAGACCTCGCTTGCGAAGGCGTTCCTGGGTGCCCGCCCATTCCTCCTCCGGCCATGCCCGGCTGGCCTTGAGGAAGTCGACGGGAACCTCACCGGTGGCGGCGTGCAGCACCAGGGCCTCCAGGCCCCCGACGCCCTCGGTCAGCAGGCACGCGACATGGCCGTCTCCACGGAACTCCCGGAGCAGCGTCTGGGCGTGCCACAGCTGCAGTACCGGCTCGTCCGGCCACGGCAGTGCGGCATGCGCGGCGAACAGCGGGCGTCCCTGGGCGTGTTCGCAGGCCGCCTCCGCGGCCTGGCGGGTCAGTGCCAGGACCTCGGCCAGGTCGGGCAGTTCGTGGATTTTCGCCCGCCGCAGGGCTTCCCCCGCCGCGGCGTAGCGCGCGTGCAGCACCTGCTGCGGCGTCGTCGCGTCCCAGGCCCCGTCGACCGCCTGCCGTACGAGATCCGGGTTGAAGTTGTAGAAGGTCGAGATGATCAGCTCGGCGGACGTCCGGCCGAACGCGGCGCTTCGCGAGGTGAAGTACCCGGCGCGTCCGCTCAGGCCGAGTTCCGCATACCGTCGCTTCGCCTCGGGGACGAAGTAGATCATGCCGTGCACGGGCTCGAGGCGGCGCCAGGCCGCGTGCGCTGTCTTCAAGGGGTCCTCTTCTTCCGGGAGTTGACGAAGGGGTACTGGCCTGCGGTTCAGTTCGCGCCGTGCGCGCCCAGATGCTCCAGCAGGAGGCGGCTCAGCGTCTCGGGCGCCTCCTCGGGAACCCAGTGGCTGACATCCTCAAGCGTCTCGAACCGGTACGGCCCGTCGACCCACCGCCCGGTTTCCTGTGCGGCCGCCGGGCCGAACGCGCTGTCCCGCGTGCTCCACACGTACAGCGTGGGCACCTCGAGGACACCGATCGCGCCGTCGGGGCGGCCCGCCCGGTACCAGTTCAGGGCAGCGGTGAGAGCGCCCGGCTCGGACAGGTGCCGTACGTAGGCGTCGGCGCTGTCCTTCGGGACCTTTCCGGCGAAGAAGCCGCGAAGCTCCTGGGCGTCGTGGGCGAGCATGCGCTCCTCCGTCGCGGGCGCCTCGCGCCAGTCGATCATGTAGCGGGAGCGATTGCGCTGGTCCTCGTCGGTGCGCAGGGTGGTGGCCAGGGCGCCGGGGTGCGGGGTCGAGACGGCCGTCAGCGTGCGGACGCGGCCGGGGTGCGCCTGGGCGGTCCACCAGGCAACCGCGCCGCCCCAGTCATGGCCGACCAGGTCGAACGCCGTCCACCCCAGTTCCTTCGTGATCGCGACCACGTCGTCGACGAGAAGGCTCATGCGATAGTCCCCGGGCCGCACGGGGCGGGCGCCGGGGGAGTAACCGCGCTGGTCGGGTGCCACCACCCGGCAGCCCTGGGCCGCCAGCGCCTCGACCTGCCGTCGCCACACCAGCCCCGTCTGCGGGAAGCCGTGCAGCAACAACACCGGGCGGCCCTCGCGCGGACCCGCCGTGATCGCGTCGAACACGCCCGCGTCCGTGCGGATGCTCAGCAGAGTCACGATGCACCTCTTCGTACCGACTGGTCGGTACCCTTCTGGCGCGGAAGCCGCCTGTCAAGACGCCTTTTCGGCCTCGGACCGGTGCCCCGTGCTCGTCGACCGTCCAGGCATCCAGTTGAACCTGACGCCGGATTCAACTATAACGAGTGCCCCGATCACCCGAGGCAGTGAGGCGACATGAGGGAAGCAGTCATCGTTTCGACGGCGCGCACGCCGATCGGAAAGGCCTACCGGGGCGCGTTCAACGACGTCCAGGCGCAGGAACTCGCCGCTCATGCCCTCTCGCACGCGGTACGGCGCGCCGGGGTCGACGCGGGTGAGGTCGAGGACGTGATCTTCGGTTGCGCGGTGCAGCAGGGGGCGTCCGGTGGCAATGTCGCCCGGCAGGCGGTTCTGCGCGCCGGACTTCCTGACGCCGTGTCGGGGATGACGATCGACCGGCAGTGCTCGTCGGGCCTGATGGCCATCGCGACGGCCGCCAAGCAGATCGTCACGGACGGCATGCAGGTCGCTGTCGGAGGCGGCGTCGAGTCGATCTCCCTGGTGCAGAACGACCACATGAACACCCACCGCATGGAGGATCCCTGGCTGGTCGAGCACAAGCCGGACATCTACCTGCCGATGCTGCACACGGCGGAGATCGTCGCCGAACGCTACGGCGTGAGCCGGGAACGCCAGGACGAGTTCGCCCTGATGTCCCAGCAGCGCACCGCGGTGGCGCAGGAGGCCGGCCGGTTCGACCGGGAGATCGTCGCGCTTCCCAGCGTCAAGAAGGTTCTCGACAAGCAGTCCGGTCAAGTCCGGGACGAGGAAGTCACGTTGACCCGGGACGAGGGCAACCGCGCGTCGACGACGCTCGAAGGTCTCGCGGGGCTGGCGCCGGTGCTGCCCGACGGTCAGGTGAGCGCGCGGTCCGGCGTCACGGCGGGCAACTCCTCGCAGTTGTCGGACGGGGCCTCGGCGTCGGTGCTGATGGAGTCGAGGGAGGCCGAGCGTCGTGGCTTGCAACCACTGGGCGTCTACCGGGGGATGACCGTCGCCGGCTGCGGACCCGATGAGATGGGCATCGGCCCGGTCTTCGCCATCCCGAAGCTGCTCAAGCAGCACAACCTCACCATCGACGACATCGGCCTGTGGGAACTCAACGAGGCGTTCGCCTCCCAGGCGCTGTACTGCCGGGACGAACTGCACATCGACCCGGAGCAGTTCAACGTCGACGGCGGCGCAATCTCGGTCGGTCATCCCTACGGCATGACAGGCGCCCGGCTGGTGGGGCACGCCCTGATCGAGGGCAGGCGCCGGGGAGTCCGGTACGTAGTGATCTCCATGTGCGTCGGCGGCGGAATGGGCGCGGCCGGGCTGTTCGAGGTCGCCTGAGCCTCGACTCCCGCCAATACGGCGGCAAGTCGCCCCGAGAGAGAAGTGTGGACACCGTGTCGTACGTAGCGGAAAAGACCCGAACCGCGGTCCTGGTGGACTTCGGCGGCGTGATCACCTCCAGTGTGCTGCGGGCCTTCACCGAGTTCGGCGCCTCGCTCGGCGGCGACCCGCGTCTGCCGCTGAACCTGCTTGCCCGTGACGAGCGCGCCCGCACCCTCCTGGCCGACCACGAGTGCGGCCGTATCGACACCGAGGCCTTCGAGCGCGGATACGCCGAACGCCTCCGTGCGCACGGCGCGGACGTGTCGGCCGAGGGGCTCACGGCCCGGATACAGGCGGGCATGTCGATCGACCAGGACATGCTCGCCCTGCTCGACGAGCTGCGAGCCGCCGGCCATCGCGTCGCGCTCGTGTCCAATTCGTTCGGCAACGGGACCTACGACGGCGTCGACCTCGCCGCTGTCGCCGATGTCGTCGTCATCTCCGCAGAGGTCGGCATCCGCAAGCCCTCCCGACGGATCTACGCGATCGCGTGCGAACGCCTCGGCGTCGCCCCCGAGGAGGCGGTCATGATCGACGACCTGCGGCAGAACCTCGACGGAGCGGCCCGGATCGGCATCGGGGGAGTCCTGCACACCGGCGCCGCCGACACCCGGCGCCAGCTCGCCGAACGCTTCGGGATCGGTTCAGCGGCTTTGTGACCATGGCACCGGATCCAAGTACAGTTCCCGGGATGGACACCACCGCGCCCGAGGAGATCGACGGCGAGCACGTACCGCCCGTGGCTCCTCTCTCGCACCTTCGCGAGCCGCCCACGACCAAGCGTGGAGCACGCACGCGGGCGGCTCTGGTGAAAGCCGCGCGGACGGTGTTCGAACGGGACGGCTATCTCGAGTGCCGCCTGACTGACATCACCAAAGAGGCGCACTGCGCGGCGGGATCCTTCTACACCTACTTCGCCAACAAGGAAGAGGTGCTTGCCGCCGTCCTCCTGGAGGCGCAGGAGGACATGATGCACCCCGGCATGGACCGGGTGCAGGACACCGACGACCCCTACGCGGTGCTCGAGGCCAGCAATCGCGCCTATCTCGAGGCCTACCGGCGGAACGCGAAGCTGATGGCCCTGCTCGAGCAGGTGGCTCAGGTGGAGCCGGAGTTCCGTGAGTTCCGAAGCCGGCGCGCCGACGCCTTCATCCGCCGCAACGGCCGCGGTATCGCCGATCTGCAGACGCGGGGTGTCGCGGATCGCGACGTCGATCCGATGCTGGCCTCCCGAGCCCTGTCGGGCATGGTCAGCGTCATGGCCTACAACGCCTTCGTGCTGGGCGAACCGCAGGAGGGAGGTGCCCCCGTGGACTTCGACGAGCTCGTGTCCACGGTCACCCGGCTCTGGGCGAACGCCCTGCGCTTCCCCACCCGGCGCTGAGGCTCGGGCGCGTCAGCCGGGCGGTGTCGTCAGGTGGATCAGGATGCCGCACACCTCGTCCACGATCTCCAGGGCCTCCGTCTCGTCCCCGCAGTCGCCCAGCTCACGCGCCGCTCCTCCGATGACGGTGGTCAGCACACTCACCCGGACCCGGCCGGCGCGCTGCCGCTCGTCCACCTCCAGGAGCCGGGCGTTGCGCCGTACCCATGCACGGTCCCACTGGCGGCGCAGTGCGTCGAAACCGGCCGGGGCGTCGTCCTGCGCGAGCAGTCTGCCGAGCCGCCGGTTGTCCCAGGCGCCCTGAAGATACGCCCTGGCTCCGGCCATGAAGAGGGCGATCGGGTCGTCCACGCCACGGCCGCGCTCGACGGCCAGCGTGGCCGCGGTCCGGCGCTCCTGCTCCTCCCGGAACTCCTCCCAAAGGGCTAGGTAGAGCCCGCGCTTACCGCCGTAGTGCTGGAAGAGGCTGCCGCCCGGGATGCCGGAGCGCGCCGCGATCTCGGTGAGACCGGCCTCGGCGTAGCCGCGCTCGAGGAACACCTCCAGTGCGGCGCCCAGCAGCGCGGGCCGGACCGCCGGGTGGTGCCCGCCGTGCCCTTCCGCGAGACGCATGCCTTCCTGCCCGCCGGGCAGTTGACCCGCCGCTTCGGTCCCGGAGGACTCTACGATGCCGCTCACCGGCGATCCCCGCCTTCCCCAGCCCCGTCGCGGATGGCGAGGGCGACCAGTAGTTCCAGGAGGTCGGCGAGCCGGCGCGGATTGCAGCCGGTGCGCTCCTCGATCCTGCGCAACCGGTAGTGCGCCGTGTTGTGATGCACCCGCAGCCGGTCGGCGGCCAGCCGCAGATTGAGGTCCGCGTCCGCGAACGCCCTGATGGTGACGGCCAGCGTGTCGCCCCGTCTTCGGTCCTCCTCCAGCAGCAATCGCACCCGTGGATCGACCAGTTGGCGTGCGAGGTCGTCGGCACGCAGCGCCAGGTAGTCGAACGGAGACAGGCGAGGCAGCGCCGCCACTCCGCCGCCGCTCGGCACCAGGTCCAGGGCGGCCCGCGCCTCCCCGTAGGCGCGCGGCAGCTCGTCGGCGCTCCGTGCGACCGTACTGATCCCCATGGACAGCATGGTCCCCTCCCGCGCGAGCCGCCGCTGCACCGCCTCGAAGTGGGCGCAGATGTCCTCCGCGTCCATCCCGGCCCGGACCACGGGCACGGCCACCACCTCACCGTGGCGCACGACGACCAGGGTCCTGCCTGCCCAGGGGCCCGCGACGCTGATCGACGCGCTGGCGGCGTACCCGTTCTCGGCCGAGGTGACGTCGCCGGTACGGGTGTCGCCGACGCACACCGCCACGACCGCCATCATCGGCGAGCGCGGCCCGATGCCGTACGCCTGCGCCGGGGCGAACAGCGGGCCGTGCGACGGTGCCACACCGGCCAGCAACTGGTCCAGCAGGTCCCGGCGCTCCCGGTCCGCGTCCGCGACCACGTGCTGCTGGTACTCGACGTAGGCCTGCGCGGCATGCGTACTCGCGTAGTCGACGTACCGCATCAGCGGAGTGACGAGTGACAGGGCGGCCTGCTGGGCCTCGGCCGACGTGCCCGCGCACTCCAGCATCGCGTCCCACATCACCTGCCGGCCGACCCGGAAGGCACTGATCCAGTCCTCGAGGGCGAATCCCGCACGGGCTCGGCGCATGGCTGCCGCCCGGCTGAAGAGCAGGTCCTCGGCGGCGATGTCACGGTCGCCCGCAAGTGCCGCGAGCTGCATCCGGTAGTGCTCGAGCACCTGCTCCCGTACGTCGTCGAAGAACCGCCCGTCCTGCAGTGCGTACGACGGGATCTCCGCGCGCATCACCTCGACCGCGGCCTGCGCCACCTCCTCGATCCGGTCCTGGACGGCATGCAGGATCCGCCACCGCTGCCGGCGGAGGTGTTCGGAGAGCTGGGGGGTGCCGAGGGCGGGACCGCGAGGCATGGCGCCGATCGTGACCGCTCGACTCGTGCTCCGTCAACAGTCTCCGGGTGAGACATCGTGCGGCACCTGTGCACGGCGCACAGTTCGGCGACCGGGAAGTTGGGTGCTCACGCACAATGTGCGCCGGGAACAGCCCCACCTACTGTGACGCTCGCTCATCCCCCAGCACGTCGGAAGGGGCGTCACTCATGCTTGCGGTCGACGGTATCACCGTGCGCTTCGGCGGGATCACGGCGCTGGACGGTGTCTCCTTCACCGTCGAGCCGGACACCGCCGTCGGGCTCATCGGGCCCAACGGAGCCGGCAAGACCACTTTGTTCAACTGCCTCACCCGGCGCTGCACTCCCGGTGAGGGAGGCGTGCGGTTCGAGGGCGAGGACCTGCTGGCCCTGCCTCCGCACGCCGTGGCCGGACGCGGAATCGCCCGCACCTTCCAGAACCTGGGCCTGTTCCCGCGGCTCTCGGTCCGGGAGAACGTCATGGTCGGAGCCCACAGCCGGGGGCGCACCGGACACCTCGCCGCGGCGCTCCGGCTGCCCCGCGTGCGGCGGGAGGAGAGGGAACTACGTGACCGGGCGGACGACTTGCTACGGCGGCTCGGCCTGGCGGACGTCGCCGGCCACCCCGCCGCCGGGCTGCCGTTCGGCACGCTCAAACGGGTCGAACTCGCCCGGGCGCTCGCGGTACGGCCCCGGCTGCTGCTGCTCGACGAACCCGTCAACGGGCTCAGCCACCGCGAGGTCGACGAATTCGCGGATCTGGTCCGGTCGGTGCGCCACGACTTCGATCTCACCCTCGTGCTGGTCGAACACCACATGGGATTCGTGATGGAGCTGTGCGACAAGGTGGTCTGCCTCGACTTCGGCCGAAAGATCGCCGAAGGCTCGCCCCAGGACATCCAGCGCGACCCGGCCGTCGTCGAGGCGTACCTGGGGGTGGCCGCGTGAGTGAGGTAGCGGCGGGTGCGGAGCCGGACTTCCTGACGGTCCGCGATCTGCACGCCGGATACGGCCAGGCCCGTGTGCTGCAGGGTCTCGACTTCTCCGTCGCCCGCGGTGAGGTGTGCGCGGTCCTCGGACCCAACGGCGCGGGCAAGACCACGACGCTGCGGGCGCTGTGCGGCATGGTCCGCGGCCGCGGCTCGGTCACCCTGAACGGGGCGGAACTGCTGGGCCGTTCGCCCGAGCAGGCCGCCAGGCTCGGCGTGGCGCACGTGCCCGAGGGCCGGGGCACCTTCAACGACCTCACCGTCGAGGAGAACCTGCGCATCGGCGCCCATCTGCGCTCCGGACACGGGCGGCGGGGCCGCGCCGCGCGTGCGGCCGTGACGGCCGACCTGGAACGGATCTACGGCTACTTCCCCACCCTGCGGCAGCGGTCCCACCAGGCCGCCGGCAGCCTCAGCGGCGGTGAGCAGCAGATGCTCGCCATCGGCAGGGCGCTGATGCTGCGGCCCTCGCTGCTGCTCCTGGACGAGCCGTCCCTGGGACTCGCACCGCTGGTCACCCGCGAACTGTTCGAGATCGTCCGTGCCGTCAACGAGGAGGAACGCACCACCGTGGTCGTAGTCGAGCAGAACGCACAACTCGCGCTGGACATCGCGCACCGGGCCCACGTCCTGGAGGCCGGTCGTCTGGTGCTGTCCGGACCGGCCGCGCAGATCCGCGAGGACGGGCAGGTCGCCGAGGTGTATCTCGGTGTCTCCGTCCGCACCGGCAAGGCCGGGTGAGCGCCGTGACCGATCTTCTCCAGCAGGTGGTGGAAGGGCTCGGATCCGGCGCGGTGTACGCCAGTCTGGCGCTGGCCCTGGTGCTGATCCACCGGTTCACGGGGATCGTCAACTTCGCGCAGGGCGAGCTGGCGATGCTCTCGACGTATGTCGCCTGGCAGTTGGTGGTGTCCGGGATGCCGTTCTGGCTGGCGCTGCCGGTCACCCTGGCGGTGTCCTTCGCCGGCGGCATGCTGGTCGAACGGATCGTCATCCGCCCCGTGCAGGGCGCGCCCGAGCTGACGGTCGTCATCGTCACGGTCGGCCTTTTCATCTTCGTCAACGCGTTGGCCGGTCTCATCTGGTCGTTCACCGTGAAGGACTTTCCCGAGCCGTTCCCGGACGGCGCGCTGGACCTGGCCGGGGTGCGCGTGGACTGGTCGACGCTCGGCATCATCGGCGTGGTCGCGGTCGTGATGGGCCTGCTGTACCTGCTGTTCCAGCACACCTCCATCGGCCTGGTGATGCGGGCGGTCGCCTGCAATCCGGCCTCCGCCCGGCTGTCGGGCATCCGGGTGGGGCGGGTGCTGATGCTCGGCTGGGGACTGGCCGCCACGGTGGGCGCGGTGTCGGGCGTGCTCGTCGCTCCGGTGCTGTTCCTGGAGCCGAACATGATGGGCGGGGTGCTGATCTACGCGTTCGCGGCAGCCACCCTCGGCGGCTTCGACAGCCCGGTCGGTGCGGTCGTCGGCGGCCTGTTCGTGGGCGTAGCCGAGACGCTGACCGGCGCGTACGTCGACGTCATCGGCGCCGACCTCAAGGTGGGCGTCCCCCTGGTGATCATCCTGGCGGTTCTGCTGGTGCGGCCCCAGGGCCTCTTCGGACGGGCGGCGGTGGAGCGCGCATGAACACCCTCACAGCGGCGCTCGGCACCGACCGGGTCCGGTGGCTGCGGGCCACACTCACCGTGCTGGTCGCGGCGGCGGTCGCCCTCGGCGCACCGTTCTACTTCGCCCCCTTCCAGGTCTTCCAGCTGACCATGGTCCTCCTGTACGCCGTCGCGCTGGCCGGCCTGAACCTGCTCGTCGGCTTCGGCGGCCAGATCTCGCTCGGGCACGGCGCGTTCTTCGCGGCGGGGGCGTACACGGCGGCGGTCATGCTCGACCGCTACGACACCGGCCACCTGGCCACGCTGCCGGCCGCGGCCGCCGGATGCTTCCTGCTGGGTCTCGCGTTCGGGGTCCCCGCACTGCGGCTGCGCGGCCTGTATCTGGCCCTGGTCACCCTCTCGTTCGCGGTGTTCCTGCCTCCCCTGCTCAAGCGGCTGGAGTCGGTGACGGGCGGCTCCATGGGGCTGACCGTGGACAAGCTGGAACCGCCGGCGTGGAGTGGGCTCGCCGAGGACCAGTGGATGTACTTCGTCGTCCTCGCCGTCACCGCGGTGGCCCTGCTGCTGGCCCGCAACCTGCTCCGGTCCCGGGTCGGCCGGGCACTGCTCGCCGTGCGGGACAACGAGAGCGCCGCCGAGGTCATGGGCGTACGGCTGTCGCTGCACAAGACGCTGGCCTTCGCGTGGAGCGCGATGTTCGCGGGCGTCGCCGGCTGTCTGTACACCTGGGTGATCGGCTTCGTCTCGCCCGACTCCTTCAGCTTCGTGCTGTCCATCACGCTGCTGGCCGGCCTGGTGGTCGGGGGGCTCGCCTCGCTGTACGGACCACTGCTGGGCGCGGCGTTCGTGATGTACGTGCCGAGCGTTTCCCAGGACCTCAGCGAGGCGGCACCGGGAGTGGTGTTCGGGCTGCTGATCATCATCGTGATGTTCGTGGCCCCGACGGGACTGGCCGGTCTGCCGGGCCGCGTGCTCGGCGAGGTGACCCGCCGCCTCCACCGCACCGCCGCCCCCGACCGAACGCCCGGGGCCGAGTCCGACACCGGGGCCGCACCCGCTCACGGTGCCGAATCCGCCGTCGAGGCCGGACCCGCACCCGATACGGAACCGAAGTCCCCCGCCGAGTCCGGACCCTCCGCGACCGTCACCCCTGCGGACCCCGCAGTGGTCGATGCCGAACCCGTGGGCGCACCGCCCCGTACGGAAAAGGAATGAATCACATGCGCAAGACGACCGCTCTGCGGGCGGCCGCGGCCGCGACCGCCGCCCTGCTCACCGCGACCGCCTGCAGCAGCCAGCGTGGTGCGGACGGCCAGGACGCCGCCGCCGATGGCGCGTGCAGGGGCCAGCAGACCACGGGCATCACCGACAAGACCATCAAGCTGGGCGGGATCTACCCGCTGTCGGGGCCCGCCTCCGCGTACGGCACGATCAGCAAGGGCGTGGCCGCCTACTTCAAGTACGTCAACGACAAGGGCGGAATAGACGGCCGCAAGGTGCAGTTCGTCGTCCGCGACGACGGCTACCAGCCGCCCAAGGCGGTCGAGGAGGCGCGCAGACTCGTCGAGCAGGAGAGGGTCTTCGCCGTGTTCCAGACCCTCGGCACCCCGTCCACGGCGGCCGTGTGGGACTACCTGAACCAGCAGAAGGTGCCGCAGCCCTTCGTCGCCACGGGCGCCTCCGCCTGGGGCACGGACGACAAGCACCCCTGGACCATCGGCTGGCAGCCCAACTACGTGGCCGAGGCCCGGGTGTACGCCAAGTTCCTCAAGGACGAGAAGCCGAAGGCCAAGGTCGCGGTCCTCTACCAGAACGACGACTTCGGCAAGGACCTGCTCGGCGGGTTCAAGAAGGCCGTCGCCGGCAGCGGCGTCAAGGTGGTCGCCGAGGAGAGCTACGAGGTCACCGACCCCTCCGTGTCGGCACAGATGACAACTCTCGCCCGGTCCAAGGCGGATGTGCTGCTCGACGTCACCACGCCGAAGTTCGGCAGCCAGGCCCTCGCCGCCGATGCCAGGAACACCAAGTGGAACCCGCTGCACATCGTGAACAACGTGGCCTCGTCGGTCGCCGTGCTGCAGCCCGTCGGGCTCAAGCACGTGCAGGGCGTCGTCTCGGCGACCTACTTCAAGGACCCCGCCGACCCGCAGTGGGACGGCGACGCGGCGATGAAGACGTACAAGGACGCGCTGCACAAGTACGCGCCCGACGCCGACCCCGCCAACCAGTTCAACGCCTACGGCTGGGCCGTCGCCGACAGCCTGCACAAGGCCCTCGACGCGATGAAGTGCCCCACCAGGGAGGGGCTGCGGGACGCGGTGCGCAACCTGAAGAACGTCAAGGTGGGCCTGCTGCTGCCCGGTGTCACCATTTCCACGGGACACGGCGACGCCTTCCCGCTCGAGACGATGCAGCTGATGCGGTTCAAGGGCGCGCGGTGGCAGCTGTTCGGCCAACCGGTCGACACCCGCAAGGAGTTCGGCCCGCTGGCGAAGTGAGCCGACGGGGGCGGTCCCCGTCGATGCCCTGACCTCTGGGACCGCCCTCGCCACCGCCCGCTCAGACGGCGCTCGCCACGCTGTCCACCAGGCTGTGACCGGTGATGCGGGAGGCACGGTCGCTGAGCAGGAAGGCGACGGCCTCGGCCACCTCCCAGGCGGTGCCCTGGCGGCCGAGCGGTATGCGGCCGCGCGAGGCGGAACGCGACGAACGCTGGGCCGAGGCCGCACGGCCCATCGGGGTGTCGATCAGGCCCGGGCCGACCAGGTTGGCGCGGATCCCGCGCGGCGCACCCTCCTTGGTGACATGGCGGGTGAGACCGAACAGGCCTGCCTTGGAACTGTCGTAGGCGGGCGAGTCGGTGGCCGCGCGCAGCCCGGCCAGGGAACCGACGAAGACGATCGATCCTCCCTCGGCCATCACGGGCAACCCGTACTTGGCGGCCAGGAACGGGGCGCCCAGATTGAGCGAGAGCACCTCGTCCCACTGCTGCGGCGAGGTGTCCGCCAGGCTCGCGTCGAGGCCGATTCCGCCGTTGACCACCATCGCGTCGAGCTCACCGAGTTCGCGCAGTGCCTCGGTGACCACGGCCGAAGACTGGCCCGGGTGCGTGGCGTCACCGGCCACGGCGAAGCCACGGCCGCCCTCCTCACCGACCAGAGTGGCGGTGGCCGCCGCGGCGGAGGGGGTGACCTCGGCGCAGGCTACGGAGGCTCCCTCGCGGGCGGCGAGCACGGCCACCGCGCGCCCGTTGCAGACCGGGGCCTGCGGATCCTCGCCGGGCCGGGTGCCCGCGCCGATGACCAGCACGTTCCGGCCGGTCAGGAGGCCGACCGGATGGGTCGTGGTGTGCTGGGCTTCAGGCATCGCGGTGCGTCCCTTCCGCGCCGTCCTCGCGGGCCGTGGGTGCGGGCAGGGTCTGCGTGTCGTAGCCGGGCTCGAGCCGGGTGCCGGCCGAGTTCAGGAAGAAGGCGACCATGTGGTACTGGCCGACGAGCATGGTGATCTCGATCAGCTGTGCCTCGTCGTGGTCGGTGGCGAGGGCGAACCAGGTGGCCGAGGACAGCCGCGCGTCACGGTGCAGTTCGTCGGCGGCACGCAGCAGCCGGGCGTCGGCCGGTGTCCACCCGTGGACGTCCGGGCCCGCGCCGACCCGGTGGATCTCCTCGTCGGTGACCCCCGCCGCCCTGGCCAGTGGTACGTGTCGGCCCTATTCGTAACCGGCCCGGGTGTTGCGCGCGGTGCGCAGGATCAGCAGTTCCCGGGTCCGGTCCGGCGCCGGCCGTAGCGCAGCAGATGGCAGCCGAACGGCAGGAAGTACCGGAAGAGTTCGGGGTGCCGCACCAAGGTGGTGAAGACGTTTATGACGTGTCCGTCGGCGTCCCGGGGAATCGGGGCGAGCAACTCCCTGGTGGAGGGGTCCCAGCCGTCCTCGGCCAGGGGCGCGAGGCGCGGCCCGGAGTCGGCGGCACCGTCGGGTCGGTGATGGTGCTCGTCGGTCATGAAGGTCTCCGCACTGTCGGTGAGGGTGGGCCGGCGGCACGAGGGCGGGTCCGGGCACGGCCGGTCGATGTCCTGCCCGGTGCGCGCCGATGCGTCTCTTCCGCCGCCGTGCCACTGTGCTTTCGAGGCCGGGGAGCTGTCGACGGCTCCCCGGCGAAGACCGGCGGGCGACATATTGTTCAGTTGCACAACGGCCGGTGCCGACAGGGGTGGAGGTGAGATCCATGCCCGGACCGCCGGGCGCGACGGAGCCCCTCGAACGGGTCATCGCCGCGATGGCCGCGCAGCGGTCGAACGTGGGCTGCCGGTTGCACGCGGATCTGACGGACCACATCCCGTCCTACCGCACGGTCCCGCGCGAACTCCTGGATGAGATCTGGCAGCGGCACTTCCAGCGGGCGCTCGCGGAGGTGCGGGACGGGAGGGTGCCCGCACCGGAGGACTACGACGAGGCCGACGTGGCCCGGGACCGGGTCACCAGAGGCGTGCCGCTCAGCGACGGGCTCCGCGCCTTCCGCCGGGCGCTGAGCGCGATGCGGGACCTCTTCATCGCCGAGGCGACCGAGTGCGGACTGGACCCCGGCGTCATCGTCGACCGCACCACATGCCTGTGGGAACTCGCGGACGTCGCGAGTGTGCGGATCGCCACCCTCCACCGGCAGGCGGAGGTCGCGTCCGCCCTGTTCGACGCCCGCCGCCACGCCGGCTTCCTGCGCGGACTGCTCCACGGGATGCTGAGCGCGACGGAGATCCACAGCGGTGCGTCGATCTACGGACTGGACCTGACGCGGCCGTACCGGGCCATCAGAGCGGTGCGGTACGGCAACGCCGGCCCGGACGCGCTGGAACGCTCTCTGCAGGTCCACGGCCGCAGCCAAGGACGTGGCGCGCTGCTGGCCGTCCTGGACGAGGCTGTCGCCGGAGTCGTGGAGGCGAAGCCGGAGATCGGTGACCTGGAGCTGACGGCGGGTCTGGGTCCACCGGCCGACGTGGCCGCGGCGCACAACACATTCCGGGCCGCCGGCAGGCTGCGGGAAGCCGCCCGTGCGTACGGCCTGCGCGGGGTGTACGACCTGAGCGACCTGTCCTGGCGGGTCGCGGTGGTCGCCGAACCGGAACTCGCGGAGTTGCTGCTCGAGCGCCATCTGCGTCCACTGGAGGCGGAGGGGGCGTTCGGCGCGCTCATCGAGGAGTCGGTGCGGGGCTACCTGGAGAGCGGACGAAACGTCCGCGAGGCCGTCCGTGGTGCATACGTCCATGTCAACCCGCTACCGGCTGCGCCGTTACGAGGAGCTGACCGGCACCAGTCCCGACGCACCGGACACCGCGGTGGAACTCAGCTGGGCGTTGGCGGCAAGCGAGCCGGAGAGGTCTCGCGGCACATCGGTGACCGAGTACAGGGTGGTGTCCATCGGTGGAGAAGCGGATGACTGAGCTCAAGGAAAGCCACGACGATCCGTTCGCCCTGAACCTCGCCGCCTTGGCGGTGCTCGACGACCGCGGGGTCGTGGCCGGATGGAGCCGGCGGGCGCAGGAACTCCTCGGCCATCCGGACACGGCTGTGATCGGCCGCCGGGCGTTCGAGTTCCTCGTCGACCCTCGCGATCGGCCGGCTGCCATGGAGGCGGCCGCGGAGTGCGGACGAGCCGGCGGCTGGTTCGGGATGCTCACGGTGCGGCACCGCGACGGGCAGCCCGTGCCGATGGGACTCAGGGCGCATGAGCTGTCACGCGACGGCGGGATCCGCGAGTGGTTCCTCGCGGGCGCACCCGCGGCCGACGTCCTGGAGTGGCAACGGGACCGCGCGGTTCTCGACGGGTTGTACCGCCGGTGCCCGATCGGCCTGGTCGTGCACGGCCCCGATCTGCGGCTGCTGCGGGTGAACCGGGCCATCGAGCGCTTCAGCGGAGTCCCGGCGGCCGACTTCCGGGGGTTGCCCACCGGGTGGATGCTCCTCCCCGACGACGAACGCAAGGCCGTCGACCGCGTCCGCGAAGTGATGGAGACCGGAAGGCCGTTGGTCTACTCCGAGCAGTTCGCCCGCCTGGAGCAGGATCCGGCACGCGAGCGGGTCGTCCTGGTCTCGTCCTTCCGTATGGAGGACCCATCGGGCCGCGTCCTGGGTGTGGCCGAAATGATCGAGGACATCACCGAACGGCACCGGGCCCAGCGCCGGCTCGCGCTCCTCGACCAGGCCGGCGGCCGTCTCGGAACCACCCTCGACGTAGCGGAGACTGCCCGCGAACTCGCCGAGGTGATGGTGCCCCACCTCGCCGACCACGCGACCGTGGACCTGCTGCGGCCCGTGACGCGGGGCGAGGAGCTGGCACCGGCCCTGCCAGGGCCGGTGGTACGGCTGGGAGCCTGTGGCGTGGGTGCCCAGCAACCCGGCCCGCCCCATCCTCAGGGCGAGCCGGTGGACTTCGCGCCGGACTCGCCCCAGGCCGTATGCCTGGCCGAAGGACGGCCCGTCCTGGAACCGGTTCTCCCGCCCGACCGGCTCTCCATGGCAGGCCGCAGGGGCGCCCATGCTCCGGACCCGGGCGTTCACTCGCTGATCGTGGTACCTCTCGCCGCGCGTGGCATGACGCTGGGCGTGATGACCCTGTGGCGTTCGCGCCGCCCCGATCCGTTCGAGGCGGACGATCTCACCCTCGCCCAGGAACTCGCCTCGCGCGCCGCCGTCGCCATCGACAACGCCCGGCGCTTCACCCAGCAGCAGCAGACCGCTTTCACCTTGCAGAGCAGCCTTCTGCCCCGGGCGGTCCCGGACCAGTCGGCCGTGGAGGTGGCCTTGCGCTACCTGCCGGCCAGCGCGGCACCAGGTCTGGGCGGCGACTGGTTCGACGTCATCCCTCTGTCCGGGGCCAGGGTCGCCCTCGTCGTCGGCGACGTGGTGGGACGCGGCATCCATGCCGCCGCCACCATGGGCCGGCTGCGCACCGCCGTGCACACGCTCGCCAGCCTAGACCTGGAACCGGACGAGGTTCTCTCCCGCCTGGACGACCTGGTCCTCATGCTGGCGGCCGAGCAGGAAGCGGCCGGCGAACGGCCCGTGGTCGAGCAGGTCGTCGGCGCCACCTGTCTGTACGCCGTGTACGACCCGGTCTCCCGACGCTGCTCCGTGGCGCGCGCGGGACACCTGCCGCCGGTGGTGACCGCTCCGGACGGACACGCGGCACCGCTCGACCTGCCCGCCGGGCCACCGCTCGGCCTCGGCGGCCTGCCGTTCGAGGCCCGGGAGATCGAACTGGCCGAGGGAAGCCTGCTCTGTCTGTACACCAACGGAGTCATCGGCGAACGCCACGTCGACGCCGACGCCGGCCTGAGCAGGCTGTGCGCAGCGCTCACCCGCCCGGCCGACACGCTGGAACAGACATGCCGAACAGTGCTCCAGTGGCTCGTGCCGTCACGTCCCACCGACGACGTCGCCCTGCTGATCGCCCGCACCCGCACGCTGCCACCGCAGGACGTCGCCTCCTGGCGCCTGCCGCCGGAGCCCGCAAGCGCCGCCCGCGCCCGGGCGCTCACCTCGGCGAAGCTGGCCGAGTGGGGCCTGGAGCACCTGGCGTTCACCACCGAACTGATTGCCAGCGAACTGGTCACCAACGTCTACCGCTACGCCGGCGGACCTGCGACCCTGCGGCTGATCCGCGACCGGTCCCTGGTGTGCGAGGTCAGCGACACCAGCCACACCTCACCGCATCTGCGCCGCGCCCGGACGACCGACGAGGGCGGGCGCGGCCTGTTCCTGGTGGCCCAGATGACCGAACGCTGGGGTACCCGCTACACCCGCGAGGGCAAGACCGTGTGGACCGAACAGCTGCTGGCCGGCCCGCCCGGGTGACGGAGCAGGCGGAAGAGACCGGGATCAACGGGTGGGGTCGAGAAGGATCTTGCGGACGCCTGCGGCGCGGCCGCTGAACAATTCGTACGCCGCCGGGCCCTCGGACAGGGGGAAGCGGTGGGAGATCACGACCTCCGGCTTGATCCGGCCGGCCTGAGCGAGGGGGATCAGGGCCGGGAGTTCGTAGGGGACCGAGCACAGCCCGATGGCGAACTCCAGCTCCTTGATCTGGGCCAGTCCCATGTGGAAGGGAAAGGCCTTGTTCTGGCTGACGCCGATGACGCTGACCCGTCCCGCCTGCCGGACGGCTTTGAGGGCCAGCTCGATGGTGGCGTCCGAGCCGACGGCCTCCACCACGGCGTCCGGTCCGCGTCCCGCCGTCATCTCCCGTACGGCCGCTCGCGCGTCGTCGCCCTCGACCGGCTCGACGCCCAGGGTGGCGGCGAAGGCGCAACGCTCCGCGACCAGGTCCACCCCCAGCACCCGGGCGGCACCCATGGCGAAGGCGGATTGCGCGGCCATCAGGCCGACCGGGCCCAGACCGATGACAAGAACCGTCTCGCCGGGCCGGATGCGGGCTCGGCGGCAGCCGTACCAGGCCGTGGGTGCGTTGTCCGTCAGGACGACGGCGGCTTCGTCGGAGACGCCTTCGGGCAGGTGGACCAGGTTGGCCTCGGCGTGGGGCACGGCAAGAGCCTGGGCCTGGCTGCCCGGTATGCGGGGGCTCACTCCGTAGCAGAGGTCGGTAGGGGTACGGGCTCGCTCGCACCTGGCGGTGAGCCCCTTCGCGCAGGTTCCGCACAGGGTGCAGCCCACCGAGGCGGGAACCAGGACCCGGTCGCCGGGCCGGAAGCGGGTGACCTGGTCGCCGGTGTCCACGACCACGCCGACGCACTCGTGGCCCGGCGTGTAACCGGTCTCCGGACTGAACCCGTTGCCCCCGTAGATGTGCAGGTCACTGCCGCAGATGCCGGCCGTCGTGACCTGGACGACCGCGTCGGTGGGGCTGGTGACGGCCGGGTGGGGGACATCCTCGTACCGGACGTCGTGGGGGCCGTGGTAGGTGAGTGCCTTCACTGGATCGACTCCCGCACCGCGCACAATGCGCTTGTATCAATGATTAATGCATGCGTATTACTAGGGCGTCGCGACGCTAGCATGGGCGTCCGTGACAGCACATGAGACGCAGGCCACGTCGCCTCGGAGCCGGAAGGCCGGCGACACCCGCGCCATGCTCGTCCGGGCCGCCGAGCAGCTGTTCGCGCAGAAGGGCGTCGACGGTGCGTCGCTCAACGAGATCAAGCGGGCCGCGGGCCAGCGCAACGCGATGGCCCTGCAATACCACTTCGGTGACCGGGCGGGGCTGCTGCGGGCCGTACTCGACAAGCATCTTCCGGCGGTGGACGCACAGCGGGACGTACTGCTGCAGCAGTACGAGGACGAAGGCGCCGCCGATCTTCGGGCCCTCGCCGCCGCGCTGGTGCTGCCGGCCGCCGCGAAGCTCGCCGACCCCGACGGCGGCCGCGCGTTCCTGCAGGTCGTGGCCGAACTGCTGAACCGTCCCGAGCCCCTGGTCGAGGTGGTCGTGACGAAGGGGTCGAGCATCCATCCCTGGCGGCGCCTGGTGGAACCGCTGCTGGCACCGGAGTCGACCGCGGTGTTCCACACCCGCTTCACCGCCATGCG
This sequence comes from Streptomyces sp. NPDC057616, assembly GCF_042800575.1. NCBI lineage: Bacteria > Bacillati > Actinomycetota > Actinomycetes > Kitasatosporales > Streptomycetaceae > Streptomyces > Streptomyces sp. NPDC057616. The sequence goes on along the minus strand of NZ_JBHVGU010000007.1, from coordinate 144,133 downwards.
CTTCTGTCACGCCGAACTCGCCGCGCGGGCCGCCGCCCGCCCCCGCAGGGACGACCGGTTGTTCACCAGCCGGCTGGTCGACCTGGTCACCGCGCTGCTGGCCGCTCCGGTGTCCGAGCGGACCGCGCGACTGCTGCACGAGCGGGACCGCAAGGGCAGGACCGGCCGGCAGGCCTCGACCCGCTGACCCCCGCGCCCCCGGTCGCGCCGCGTGTCGCGAGGTGTGTGGGAAACCTCACGACCCACTCATACCGACTGGTCGGTACCCTGCTGCGAGACTTCGATCGACAGGAGGCGCGATGTCTGCGACCAACCGCCAGATCCGTCTGGCAGCCCGCCCCGTGGGCGAGGCGAAGCCGGATGACTGGCAGCACTGTTCCGGCCCGTGGAGGAACCGGGCCCGGGCCGGTTCGTGGGCCGGACACGCGTCATCTCCCTGGACCCGGCCATGCGGGGCTGGCTGGACGACCGCCCCTCCTACCTGCCGCCCGTGGGCATCGGCGAGGTGATGCGTGCCGGATCGGTCATCGAGGTCACCACGTCGAACCATCCCGACTTCCAGCCCGGTGACCATGTGGTCGGCATGTTCGGCGTGCAGGAGCACGTGGTCTCCGACGGCCGGGGCGCCCTCAAGGTCGACACCTCGCTCGCACCGCCCTCGACCTATCTCGGCGCGCTGGGCATGCCCGGCATGACCGCCTACTTCGGACTGCTGGACGTCGGGGCGCTCAAGGAGGGTGAGACCGTCGTGGTGTCGGGCGCGGCCGGCGCCGTCGGCAGCATCGTGGGGCAGATCGCGAAGGCCATGGGCTGCAGGGTGGTGGGCATCGCCGGAGGACCGGAGAAGTGCGCGCTGCTCACCGACGACCTCGGGTTCGACGCCGCGATCGACTACCGCGCCGACGACATCAGGACGGCGCTGCGCCGATACGCCCCCGACGGCGTCGACGTCTACTTCGACAACGTGGGAGGCGACGTCCTGGACGCCGTCCTGACCCGGCTGTCGATGCACGCGCGCGTCGTGATCTGCGGTGCGATCAGCCAGTACAACAACGCCGCCCCGGCCAAGGGTCCTTCGAACTACCTGACCCTGCTGGTACGTCGCGCCCGTATGGAGGGCTTCGTCGTCTTCGACTACGCCAAGCGCTACCCCGAGGCCGCACGCGACCTCTCCGCCTGGATCGCCGACGGCCGCGTCAAGGTCAAGGAGCACGTGGTGCTGGGGACCGTCGACGACTTCCCCGAGACACTGAACATGCTCTTCCGCGGAGAGAACGTCGGCAAGCTCGTCCTCGAGCTGACCTGACGCGATCCGCAGCCCTCGACCGCTGTACGGCCGACCCCGCAGCTTCCCCGAAAGGCATGTCGCGATGAACACCCACCAGCACACCGGCCACGGGCCCATTGCCGCAAAGGTCGCTCACCGTACGGCGGTCGCGGCGGAGACCGGTCGGTTCGTCGCGGCGGTCCAGGACGCCGACCCGGCTGCCGCGGTGCCCAGCTGCCCCGGCTGGACGCTCGCCGATCTGATCAAGCACACAGGCAGCGTCCAGCGCTGGTTCTCGGTCCTGTTGAGGGCGCGTATCCAGGAACCGCCGCGCACGCGGGAGGTGGACCTGCGGCTCCCGGAGCAGGAGGACGGATACGCCGACTGGCTGGCGGAGAGCGCGACGGTGGCCGAGGAGGCGTTCGCCGCGACCGACCCGAACCTGCCGATGTGGGCCTGGGGCGCGGACCAGCACGCGCGCTTCTGGGCACGCCGCATGCTCTTCGAGACCCTGCTGCACCGGGTCGACGCCGAACTCGCACTCGGCCGCCGGCCCGTCGTCGATCGCCCGCTCGCCGTCGACGGGATCGACGAGTTCCTCGTCAACCTGCCCTTCGCCGGCTTCTTCGCCCCCAAGGTGACCAATCTGCGTGCTCCTGACAAGACCATCCTCTTCCGCACGACCGACGGAGACGACGCCTGGCTGATCCGCCTGCGCCGCGACGGCTTCGGATCGGACACGGCCCACCCGGGCGCGGTCCCTGCTGATGCGACCGTCCAGGGATCCGCGGCCGATCTCCTCCTCCTCGTCTACGGCCGCCTGACCTGGGACGGGGAGGCCTTCGCTCACGAGGGGGACGAGCAGCTGCTGGCCGACTGGTTCGCCAACTCCGCCTTCTGAGGTCGGTTCCCGGCCGGCGCCGCACAGGTGCGTCGGCCTCACGGGCGGACCAACTCCCGTACGCGAAGCCTTTCTTCATGCCTTGACTTAACATTGCAGATATTGCTTGGATCTCTCCGCAGCGCACGGCCCCGACCCCCCAGAGTCCAGGAGCAGCTGTGAGACGAAGGTTCACCGCAATCGCGGCCGTCGCGGCCACAACACTGTCCCTGCTGGTCGCCACGGGCCCGGCCGCCCACGCGGACCGGGACGCAACCGCGCACCCCGGGCACGGACATGCCGTGACCGGCACCTACTCCACCACCGGCGGCGCGCACGCCTGGCAGCCGCTGCCCATCGTCCGAACGGGTGCCGACGCCAGCGGTTCGGTCGATGCCACCGTGGTTGCCGACCCCGGTGCAACTCGGCAGAAGTACACGGGAGTTGGCTTCTCCCTCGACGAGACGAGCGTGTCCAACCTCTGGAAGCTCACCCCGCACAAGCGGGCGGAGGCCATCCGGCTGCTCGTGGACCCCGGGCACGGAGCGGGACTGGACCGGTTCCGGCTGACGATCGGCAGCCCCGACCTCATCGAGCACCTGCCGTTCTGGTCGGAGGACGACCTGCCCGCGGGCGTCAAGGACGACTTCGGCCTGAAGCACTTCTCGATCCGGCGCGACATCGACCTGCACATTATCGACACGATCAAGCTCATCCAGCGTTACAACCCGCACGCCACGTTCTTCGCGTCGGCGTGGAGCGCGCCGGCGTGGATGAAGACCAACAACCGCTTCACCGGCGAGGTCGCCCTCAAGCCCGGGAGCAGCACCGACTACTACCAGGTCGGCAAGTTGCGCGACGACTGCATCGACGTCTTCGCCCGCTACTACGTCAAGTTCGTCCAGGCGTACGCCCGGCACGGCGTCCGCGTCGACGCGCTGACGCTGCTCAACGAGCCCGGCATGGACGTCGTCTACCCGGCCATGGACATCAGCGTCGCCCAGCAGCAGAAGCTGGCCCTGGCCATCAAGCGGGAGTTCCGTTCGGCCCGCCTCAACACCCAGCTGTACGTGCACGACTTCAACTTCTGGGACTGGCGCGACCCCAACAGCACGGCCACCAAGAACTACCACCGCATCTTCGACGACGCCCCCGACGGCTCGGTGACGGGCAAGCAGGTCCGCGACGCCGCCGACGCCATCGCCTTCCACCCCTACTGGGGCGACCCGACCGTCATGCGCGACGCCTACGAACAGACCGGCAAGCCCGTCCAGATGACGGAGACCAGCGACCTGTCGCCGTCGACGATCCTCGACTACTTCCGGCTCGACGCCAGCTCCTACATCCTGTGGGCCCAGACCACCGACCAGGACGGCGGCACGCTGCACTGGACACCCGCCCGCGACAACAACATCGACTGGAACCAGGTCGCCGCCACCACCAAGTGGCCCAACCGCCTGGTGACGGTGCACACGGACACGAAGGACTTCACCGTCCGCGACGAGCTGTACGGCATCGGGCAGTTCGCGAAGTACCTGTCGCCCGGTGACGCGCGTCTGGAGTCCAGCGCCGCCCAGAACGGCGTCAGCAACGTCGTCTACCGCTCCGGCAAGGGCGGTTACGTCGCTGTCCTCGGCAACAGCTCGGACGTCAACCGTACGGCGCGGATCATCGTCGGCGGTCAGAGGTTCGTCGTGACGGTCCCCGCGGGCTCCTTCGCCACCTACCGCTGGAGGGGCTGAACTCAGGCGGACCTGGGGATCGGCAGAGGCTACTGCCGTCGGCACCGTGGAGCGGACCGGTGCCGGCGGCAGTGTTCATGTGCCCGGCCCGAGGGGGTTCCCGACACGGGGCGGGACGTTGTGGCGCGGTACCTGCCGGGCAGGCGAGAGGCTCGTGGTCAGCGGCAAACCGACGGTTCGCTGAGTACGTACAGTGCGATCTGCCGTACATCAACGAGCATCGCCGTACAAGGAGGTACGTCCATGACCGTCCAGTCCACACCGCCCACGGACCTGCGCCTGACCGCCGAGGTCTATGCGGCAGTCCAGGCCAGGGACCCCGCGCAAGCCGAGTTCCATCAAGCCGCGCGTGAGGTGCTGGAGTCACTCGAGCCGGTCCTGGACCGTCACCCCGCCTACACTCACCACCGCGTCCTGGAGCGGCTGTGCGAGCCGGAGCGGCAGGTCGTCTTCCGTGTGCCGTGGGTCGACGACGACGGCCGGGTGCGGGTCAACCGGGGCTTCCGGGTGGAGTTCAACAGCGCCCTCGGTCCCTACAAGGGCGGCCTGCGCTTCCACCCCTCCGTCAACCTGGGCATCGTGAAGTTCCTCGGCTTCGAGCAGATCTTCAAGAACGCGCTCACCGGCCTGCCCATCGGCGGCGGCAAGGGCGGCGCGGACTTCGACCCCAAGGGCCGCTCGGACGGCGAGATCATGCGGTTCTGCCAGTCGTTCATGACCGAACTGCACCGCCACCTCGGCGAGCACACCGACGTCCCGGCCGGCGACATCGGCGTCGGCACCCGCGAGATCGGCTTCCTCTTCGGCCAGTACAAGCGCATCACCAACCGCTACGAGTCCGGGGTGCTCACCGGCAAGGGCCTGAACTGGGGCGGCTCCCACGTCCGTACCGAGGCCACCGGCTACGGCACCGTCTACTTCGTCCGCGAGATGCTCGCCGCCCGCGGCCAGGACCTCGACGGGCGGCGCGTCGTCATCTCCGGCTCCGGCAACGTCGCCATCTACGCCGCCCAGAAGGCGCAGGAGCTCGGCGCGACGGTCGTCGCGCTGTCCGACTCGGGCGGCTACGTGGTCGACGAGGCGGGCATCGACGTCGAACTGGTCCGGCAGATCAAGGAAATTCGCCGCGGCCGCATCAAGGAGTACGCGCAGACCATGACCCGGGCCCGCTATGTCGAGGGCGGTTCCGTCTGGGACGTGCCGTGCTCGGTCGCGCTGCCCTGCGCCACCCAGAACGAACTCGACGAGGACGCGGCGCGCACCCTGCTGGCGAACGACGTGGTGGCCGTGGCCGAGGGCGCCAACATGCCCACCACCCCGCAGGCCGTTCGCCTGCTGCAGGACGCGGGCGTGGCCTTCGGCCCCGGCAAGGCGGTCAACGCCGGCGGCGTGGCCACCTCGGCCCTGGAGATGCGGCAGAACGCCTCCCGCGACGCCTGGACCTTCGAGGACACCGACCGCCGCCTGGCCACCATCATGGCCGGCATCCACACCACCTGTCGCACGACGGCCGAGGAGTACGGAGTCCCGGGCAACTACGTCGTCGGTGCGAACATCGCCGGCTTCGTCAAGGTCGCCGACACGATGCTCGACCTCGGAGTGGTGTAACTGCCGTACGGCGGGCAGGTGTTGGGTCGCCGAACCGGTCGAGCCCGTCGGGCCGGCACGCCGGCCGCACCGACGTCCCGCTGACGGACGCGGGGGAGGCGACGGCCAAGGCCCTCGTTCCCCGGCCGGCCTGACCGGCGTACGGCCCGATCCCGATCTGATCGAGTCGGGCTACGGCGGCTACGAGGGGATGACCGCGGCACAGATCCGTCAGCAACGGCCCGGCTGGGACATGTGGCGGGACGGAGTCGTTCCCGGCGACGCCGACCGTCCGGGCGAGCGGCACGAGCAGGTGGCCGCCCGTGCGGACGCGGTGCTGGACCGGATCCGGCCGCTGCTGAGCGACGGTGACGTCGCCGTGGTCGCGCACGGTCATCTGGCGCGCGTGCTCACCGTGCGTTGGCTGGGCATGGACGCGTCGGCGAGCCGACTGCTCGGCCAATCCGCATCAGGGGACCCTGCGCATCTTGGCCGCGGAGGACGGGCGGCCGTTCCTTTCCGCGTGGAACGTTACGTAGCCGCGATCCCGTGAAGCTAGCGCCCTAGTCCCGCGGGCGCGTCGTCGTGAAGCGTCTGCGGTATTCGGTCGGGGTGGTGCTCAGGTGGCGGGCGAAGGCGCGGCGGAGGGTCTCGTCGCTGCCGAGTCCGCTGCGCCGGGCCGCCGCCGTCACGCCGTGCCCGTCGAGCAGGAGCTGCTGCGCGCGGTCGAGGCGGACGCGCTCGACCCAGCGGGCGGGCGTGGTGTTCAACTCGGTCTGGAACAGCCGGGTCAGGTGCCGGGTGCTGACGGCGGCGGACGCGGCCATGGCGGGCAGGCTGTGGTCGGCGGCCGGGTCGGCGAGCACGGAGCCGATCAGCCGCCCCAGCAGGTCGCTGCGGGCCGGCGGTGTCTGCAGGGCCGTGGAGAACTGGGACTGTCCGCCCGGGCGTTGCATGAAGACGACCAGTTCGCGGGCGGCCTCCCGGGCCGCGTCCGCGCCGTGGTCGTCCTCGACCAGCGCGAGCGCCAGATCGATGCCGGCGCTGATGCCCGCGGAGGTGACGTACCGGCCGTCGCGGATGTGCAGGGAGTCCGGTTCGACCTGTACGCGGGGGTAGCGGCCGGCGAGGGTCTCGGCGTGCCGCCAGTGTGTCGTCGCCCTGCGCCCGTCGAGAAGTCCCAGCTCGGCCAGGACGAAGGCACCGCTGCACACCGACGCCACCCGTGCCGCCCGCCGGGCGAGTCCAGCCGCCGCTGCCAGTAGCTCCTCGCCCGGGGGCTGCTCGGCGAGCACGTCGGCTCCGGCGACCACCAGCGTGTCGACCGGCCCGGCGTCGGCCGCCGCGACGGTCCGCGCCAGTACCGGACCAGAGGAGGTCATGACGTCGCCGCCGGCCGGGGAGACCAGGACCGGTGCGTAGGCGGGGCCGGGCCGTCCCGCCCGGTGCAGCACCTCCAGCGGGCCGCTGACGTCGAGCAGTGTCACCCCGTCGAACACCAGGAAGGCGACACGATGCGTCATGTCTGAATCTGTGGGTCGTGCGGCAGAAAGGACATGGCGCCAGCCTACGGCACCCGACGAATCTGAAGTAGGTCGTCGAGCGACCGTCAGGCAGTGGTCAGACATGCGGAGGAAGACGAGATCATGAGTGATTCGATCGCGGGCGTACGGATCCCGGACAGCGCACTGGCCCGGGAGGCGACCGAGCTCGTACGGGACGTCGCCTCGCCGCTGCTGTTCGACCACTCCAGGCGGGTGTTCCTGTTCGGCTCGCTGCGCGGCCGGGAGCAGGGGCTGCGGTTCGACCCCGAACTCCTCCACGTCGGCGCCATGTTCCACGACCTGGGGCTGACCGACCGCTTCCGCCGCACCGACCAGCGTTTCGAGATCGACGGCGCCGACGAGGCCCGCCGCTTCCTGCAGAGCCACGGCATCACCGGCGAGCCGGCCGACCGCGTCTGGACGGCGATCGCCCTGCACACCACCCCGGAGATCCCGCTGCACATGGCGCCCGAGGTCGCTTTGGTCACCCGCGGCGTCGAGCTGGACGTCCTCGGCATCGGCTACCACGCCGTCTCCGACGAACAGCGCGCGGCCGTCACCGCGGCCCACCCCCGTCCCGACTTCAAGAACCGGATCCTCGCCGCATTCACCGACGGCATCAAGGACCGCCCCGGGACGACGTTCGGCAACGTCAAGGCGGACGTCCTGGCCCACTTCGCGCCCGGCTTCGTACGCGGCGACTTCGTCGAGGTCATCAAGGACTCGGACTGGCCCGAGTAGCAGCCTGTGCGCGGGCGGAGCGCGGGAAGCTCCGCCGTCAGCCCCGGGGACCGCTGCCCGCGAGCACCGCGGCCACCAGTTCCCGCCGGCTGCGGACACCGAACGTGTCGAAGATCGCCGTGAGATGCTCCTGCACGGTGTTGCCGGAGATGTGCAGCTCGGCGACGACCTCGCGGGTGGAGCGGCCCTTGAGGATGAGGGCGGCCACGCGCAGCTGGGCCTCGGTGAGACCGTACGCGTTCAGCAGCATGGAGCCGAGCTCGGCCGGTGGAACGGCCTGGATCACGATGCCGATGCGCGGGCCCGACGGGTCCGGCAGCCGGCTGGCGTGCAGGGAGAGCCACCGCCCGGAGCGGCCACGCAGGCGGACGGCGGTCGGAGGCGGGCACACCGCGGGGTCTGCGCGCTCGGCGAGGATCAGCCGGGCCGCGGCCGCGTGGAGGGGCACGGGCAGCTCGCCCGAGCCGGGCCACCGGTGGCCCGGCGAGGTCGGCAAGCCATTGCTCTGCCTCGGGGTTCATGGACACCGGGGCGAGGCTGTCGTCGAGCACGACGATCTCGGGCGGCGGGCTCTCGGCGGTCGAGAAGGAAGGCGCGCACCGAAGTCGCCACCGGTGACCGCCCGGCGAAGCCCGCCCGCGAGATGCGGGGCCAGGCGGCGGACCAGTTCCACTTCCTCGGCGGAGAACCCGGCGGGCGCGTCCTCCCGGTGCAGGCACAGCACGCCCCAGCAGCGATGGCCGACCACCAGTGCCGCGCGCAGCTCGTCGCCGAGGCCGAGCGGGGCCATGACCTCGCGGTAGCGGGCACTGCTCGCGCGGTCACCGTGCGTGGCGCGGTCGAGCGAGGAGACCGCGGGCGCCGTCCCGGCCAGCTCGGCGAACTTGTTCACGTCCCGGCGCCCGAACTCGTTCTCCAGGAACAGCGGCGTCACCGTGCCGAGTGGATCCTCCGCCGCCGAGGTGAACAGCAGCGTCACCGGGTCGACCGTGGCGAAGAAGGCCGCGTCCACCGGCATGATCTTGCGCAGGCGGTACAGGAAGCCCGTGCGGAGCGCGTCCGCGTCCTGCCCTGCCCGGCACAGCGCCTGGATGCCCGTCACCCGGTGCTCCAGGCGTGCCGCCGTGGCCGTCGCTCCCGCCATGCTTTCGACATTACGCCGGGGCGGGGACGAGCCCCAGTTGACGCAGGACGCCGAGCTCGTCGAGCCGGCACCACTGCTCGGCGATACGTCCCTCCCGGACCCGGAAGATGTTGATCCCGTGCAGGGTCAGGGTGCGCCGGCCCGCCGGTGCGGGTACTCCGAGCACTTCACCGCGCTGTGTGCCGGACGCGGTGAAGTGCTCGACGACCAGGTCGCCCTCGGCGATCAGCCGGTGCGGCTCGCTGTGCCAGTCGGGAAAGGCCGACCGGAACAACGCACCGGCGGAGCGCATGCCCTCCCGGTCGCCAGGCGTGCCGAAGGGAGGGTTGTGGTTGACGAAGTCCTCAGCGAGGTAGTCGTCCACGGCGCCGAGGTCGCCCCTGGTGAACAGCGCGTCGATGAACGCGCGCACGATGTCCTTGTTGCTGGTGGTGGTTTCCGAGGTGTTCATGACCTCAGTCTCAAACAGGCCACTACCTGCGCATACCCCAGGAATCTGGGGTTTCGGTCAGCTGCTCGGGGAAGCCTTGGGCTCGGCGCACAGGACGTGATCGACCAGCGCGCCCGTCGCACGGTTGAGGGCGGCCAGGTCCGGCGGTGCCGTGGTGGTGGTGAGGGAGACGGTCACCGCGCGCCGGCCGTCCGCGCTCACGGCGGGGCGGGTGTTGACGCCCGCCCCGTCCCCCTCGTGGGTGTAGTAGAAGCCGCCGCAGGAGAGCGGGATCTTGCGCAGCCCGAGGCCGTAGGTGCCCTCGGGCATCTCCGCCACGTCGTCCGGATCGTCGGTCCGCTCGACGGTCCGCCGCATCTCGCGCCACTGCTCGGCGGGGAGCAGCCGGCCGCCGGCCAGGGCGCGGAAGAAGGTGTTCAGATCGGCGGTGGTGCTCACCACGCCGGAGTCCGCGGTGTGCTGGAGGCTGTGGTCGGTCACGTCGAGGCGCCTGCCGTCGGCGTCCGTCAGATACGCGTTCACGTGCGGGTCGGGCAGGCGCGGATCGAGCCCGGGGACGGAGGTGTCCCGCAGTCCCAGCCGCGCGATCACCCGGCGCTCGACGAGGTGCTGCCAGCTCGCGCCGCCCGCCTTCTCGGCGATCATCCCGGCCAGCAGGTAGTTGGTGTTGGAGTAGGCCCATCGCGTGGCGTCGCCCGGCTGCGGGACGAAGATCGGCCGGTGCCGCATCGCCACCGCGACGAGATCGGCCGCCGGGGTGGTGTCGTAGCGGTTCTCGTCGAAGTGGTGGATCAGCCGGTCCTGGATCTCCGGGTCGTCGATGTAGTCGTAGAGGCCGCTGGTCTGGCGGAGCAGGTCGCGGACGGTGATACGGCCGCCGTCGTTGCCGTTGCCCGCGACGACGCCCGGCAGCCAGTGCTCGACGGTGTCGTCGAGCGACAGCCGCTTCTCGGCGGCGAGTTGGAGGACCACGGTCGCCGTGAAGGTCTTCGTCGTGCTGGCGACGCGGAAGTGGGCGTTCCACGGGATCGGGTCGGAGGAGCCGGCCGTGCGGGTGCCGATGCGCGCCATGAGGGGTGCGCCCTGCGGCCGGTCGACCCTGGCCAGGACGTTCACATCCCCTCCGCCGGCCTGTCGTACGGCCGCCAGGTCCTGCCGGAGCGCGGCCTCGGTGTAGCGGCGGTTCGCGCAATCGTGGCCGGTGGCGGCGGTCGCTGCCATGGGCGAGGCCAGCGCGAGCAGTGCTGCGGTGAGCACGGCGGCGCCGGCCTTCTTCGGCGACGGCATCTGCATGGTCGAGTCCCCCCGTGTCGCGGGTCTGGTTCCTGATCGGTGACGATCACCAGCCAACCGGACCGGACGGCGCACAAGGATGGGACTGTCCTCCGAATGAGGGGTGTACGTAGGCCCCCTGCGCGACACATTCGACTCCCGTCGAATGGTGTGGACGGGACATGTCGGCCTTCGTCATTTTGGTGGGCACGGAGGCCCTGACCTGGGTTTCCACGTCGAAGGGAAGTCGACATGTCTGCAAGCGAACACTCCACCATGACCCGTCCGCGCCGTTCCCGCCGTAGCCGGGTCGCCGGTGCGCTCGTCGCCGTCGCGGCGGTCGGGGCGCTGGCCGGAGCGATGGCCGAACCCGCGAGCGCGGGGTCCGCGCCGGCCGCCCCGGCGACCGCGAAGCTGCTGAACTGCGGCTGGAACGAGGCCGGCGGCAACGACGGGCGCGCCTCCTACGAACACTGCGCGACGGACACCAACGTCTGGATCCAGGTGACGCGGTGGGCCCGGGGCGACTACCACCGCTGCGTCGGCCCGGGCCGCACCATCCTGGACTACGACGCCACGGGCGCCTGGTACGACAGCACCTTCCGCGGCGGGCTGTGCTCCCACCCCGGCGACACCGCCTGACCGCGTTCGGTCCCTCGATCCGCATGACGTAGGCGCAGGCGTGGGGGTGTGACGCTCACCACATCCCCACACCCTCGCGTCACGCTCTGAACAGGGACAACACACGTCCCACCCATGTCTCTTGGCGCACCCGTCCGAAGAACTGTTATCCGAGACCCACCGAACGGTCTCCCAGGTATCGGGCAGGATCGTTCGACGTCGAGGACGGGAAGCTTTCATGAGTACACAGCGCACGGTGGAGCCGGCAGCCCTGGTGGCCGCCGCCCGAGGGGGCGATCCGGATGCTCAGGACGCCCTGGTCGCTGCGTGTCTCCCGCTCGTCTACAACATCGTGGGCCGGGCGCTGAACGGTTCGGTGGACGTCGACGACGTGGTCCAGGAGACCATGCTGCGGACGCTGGACGGACTCGGCGGGCTGCGCGCCCCGGAGAGCTTCCGCTCCTGGCTCGTGGCGATCACGATGAACGAGGTCCGCAAGCACTGGCAGGACCGCCGGCTCGCGACGGGCGGTGTGGAGGATGCCGTCGAACTCGCCGATCCTGGCGCCGACTTCGTGGATCTGACCATGGTCCAGCTGCAGCTGTCGGGCCAGCGCCAGGAGACCGCCCGCGCCACCCGCTGGCTGGAGCCGGACGACCGCGGACTCCTCTCGCTGTGGTGGCTGGAGTGCGCGGGCGAGCTGACCCGTGCCGAGGTCGCCGCCGCCCTGGAGCTGTCGCCGCAGCACACGGCCGTACGGGTGCAGCGGATGAAGGCGCAGCTGGAGGCGGCGCGCGTGGTGGTGCGGGCCCTCGACGCGCAGCCGCCGTGCGAGGAACTGCGCGGCATGCTCGGCGCCTGGGACGGCCGGCCCTCGGCCCTGTGGCGCAAGCGAATAGCCCGGCACGCCCGCGGCTGCGTCCGCTGTTGCGGGCTGTGGAGCGGGCTGATGCCCGCGGAGGGACTGCTGGCCGGGCTGGCGCTGGTCGCCATGGCGCCCTCGGTGCGGGAGAACGTGCGCGCCGTCTGCGGCGGAATCGCCGAGGCGGGGACGTCCGTCGCCGGACCGGCAACCTCGCGTGGTCACGGGGGACACCGTGCCGGGCGCGGCCGGGGCGTCTCCCGCAGCGAGGCGCGCCGGCGCCGTCGCAACCGGCGCCGGGCCGTCGGCGGCGCGGTCGTCGCGGCCTGCGTGGCGGGCGGCGGCCTCTGGTACTTCGGCACGGACAACGGGATCGGGGGCACCGAGGGGACGACCGCGGAACGGGCCGCGGACGCCCCCGTCGCCGACCTGTCGGAATCGAGCGCCGCCCAGACCTCTCCGGCAGTCGCACCTTCTCCGTCGCCCTCCGCGTCCACGCCCAGGAAGGCCGCCGCCTCCAAGACCACGCATCCGGCGAAGAAGACCGTGCCGAGCGCCCGGGCGTCCGCCACCCCCACCAGGAGCCCGCTCGCCGCGCCGCAGGTGTCGTCCACGCCCTCCGACACCGTCGCCCAGGTCGTCGCGCTGGTGAACCAGGAGCGGGCGAAGGCCGGTTGCGGTGCGCTCGCCGAGGACCCGCAGCTGGAGCAGGCCGCGCAGGGCCATTCCGACGACATGGCGGCCCGCGGCTTCTTCGACCACACCAACCCGGACGGCGCCGACCCCGGGCAGCGCATCACCGCCGCGGGCTACAAGTGGTCCACGTACGGCGAGAACATCGCCCAGGGTCAGCAGACCCCGCAGGCGGTGATGGAGTCCTGGATGAACAGCCCCGGCCACCGCGCCAACATCCTCAACTGCTCGTTCAAGGACATCGGCGTGGGCGTCCACAAGGGCACGGGCGGCCCGTGGTGGACACAGGACTTCGGCGCGAAGCTCTGACGCGGGGAAACTCCGACGCGGGGAGGCTCTGACGCGGGGAAGCTCCGACGCGGAGAAGCTCTGACGCGAAGTAGAGGCGCCGCCCGTCGCGACGGCCCGCCGTCCGCAGGTCAGGACGCCGGCTGATCCGGTGCGGGACGTGCCGACCGCACGATGAGGGACCGCAGCTCCTCCACGGCCCGCACACGCGCCCCGGACAGTTCCGGCGAGGTCAGCGCGGCCGCCGTGACGGGGACGGGCCGCGGGGTGCGGGCGCGCCGGCACCCGGCGCTCCACCGGGCCCTGACCCCCATCCCCGACGTCAGGGCCGGCGACTCCGCCTGGTGGCACTGCGACATGATCCACAGCGTGGCCCCGGTGGAGAACCAGCAGGGCTGGGGCAACGTCATGTACATCCCCGCCGCCCCCTGGTGCCCGCCCAACGAGACCTACGCGGCCTCCGTCCGGGAGGCCTTCACCACCGGTTCCAGCCCCGGCGACTTCCCCGAGGAGCACTACGAGCGCTCCTGGACCGGCCGCTTCACCCTCGACCAGCTCAACGACACCGGCCGCCGCGGCCTGGGAATCGCCTGATCCGGCACGGGAGCTGACGGTGGGCGCGCGGAGGCGGCCCGTCACAGCATGACATGCTTGACCTGGGTGTAGTCGAGCAGACCGGTCAGGGACAGGTCGCTGCCGTGGCCGGAGTGCCGCACACCGCCGTGCGGCATCTCTGACACCGTCGTGCCATGGGTGTTGACCCAGACGATGCCCGTGGCCAGGGCGCGGCTCGCCCGCATCGCACGGTCGTGGTCGCGCGTCCACACGCTCGCCGCGAGCCCCTGCGGGACGTCGTTGGCCAGCCGGAACGCCTCGGACTCGTCGGCGAAGGGCTGGACGGTGACGACCGGACCGAACACCTCCCCCTGGACGATCTCGTCCCGCTGCCGCACTCCCGCCACCACGGTGGCCTGATGGAAGTACCCGGGGCGGGGGAGCGCCGCTCCTCCCGCTACGACCTCCGCGTGGTCCGGCAGCCGCTCCAGCATCCGTCCCACGGCGGCGAGTTGGGCGGCGTTGGCGAGCGGACCGAAGTCGGCGTGCGGGTCGTCCGGCGCTCCGGGCCGCCGCCCAGCGGCCCGCTCGGCGAAGGCGGACAGGAACGTGTCGTGGACCCGCCGGTGCACCAGGATCCGGGTGGCGGCCGTGCAGTCCTGGCCCGCGTTGTAGAAGGAGAGGGACGACAACTGCTCCACGGCGTCGTCGAGATCGGCGTCCTCGTGGATCAACACCGGTGCGTTGCCACCGAGTTCGAGGTGGAGCCGCTTCAGGTCCGCCGCCGCCGCGGCGGCGATCTCCTGTCCTGCGCGGACACTGCCCGTGACGGCGACCAGCCGGACCAGCGGATGGACGACGAGCGAGCGGCCCGTGTCCCGGTCGCCGCACACGACGTTCAGCACACCGGGCGGCAGATGCTCGGCGGCCAGCCGGGCCAGGAGCACGGCCGACGACGGCGTGGTGTCGGACGGCTTGAGGACGACCGTGTTGCCGGCGGCCAGCGCCGGCGCGACCTTCCACACGGCCATCATCAACGGGTAGTTCCACGGCGTGATCTGCGCGCACACGCCCACCGGCTCACGGCGCAGGATCGACGTACGGCCCGGGGTGTACTCGGCGGCCGCCGCACCCGGCAGGTTGCGGGCGGCCCCCGCGAAGTACCGCAACACGTCGACGATCGCCGGGAGTTCGTCCGCCAGGAACAGGGCGCGCGGCTTCCCCGTGTCCGTCACCTCGGCATCCGCCGGCGCGTCCGCCTCGCGTTCCAGGGCGTCCGCGATGCGCAGCAGCGCGGTCTGCCGGTGCCCGGGAGACGTGGCCGCCCAGCCGGGGAACGCCTGCCCGGCCGCGCGGCAGGCCGCGTCCACGTCCTCGGGACCCGAGAGCGGAGCCGTGCCGTGCGGGAGGCCGGCGGCGGGGTCGATGAGGGCCAGCGTGCGGTGGGAGGCCGCCGGCACCTCTTTGCCGTCGATGTGGTTGAGGCGGTCAGCCACGGCGCAGGGCCTCCTTCGCGGCGGCGCGGCCGGTGCGGACGGCACCCTCCATGTATCCGGCGACCCACTGGTCGGAACCGCAGACGTAGAAGGGCGGTTCGTGGGTGCCGTGCAGCGGGCCGACCGCCATCACCTCGCCCGGCGGCCACTGGGTGACGTAGCCCTGGGTCCAGGGGTCGGTGCCCCACAGCCGCAGATGGCACGCGTCCGGGTGGAGCGCCTTGTCGCCGAACAGGGCGGCCACCTCGGCCAGGAGTTCCGGGATGCGCAGGTGCGCCGGGGTCCCCAGCAGGACGCCGTAGCGCTCGGGCGCGACGAGCGCCGACAGGATGCCCTCGCTCTGCGGCCAGGTGCTGCCCAGGACGCCCTCGGACTCCGAGAGGCCGTCGAGGTCGTCGGCGCGCCAGAAGGGATCGCCGTAGACGGCGGCGAACTTCGCGGCGACGGCCTGGCGTTGACGATGCAGGGACGCCAGGCGGGCGTCGCTGACGCCGGTGACGGCGACCGACCGCAGCGGTCCCACCGGCAGGGCGCTCACCACGGCATGTGCGGTGAGGATCTCCCCGGTCGCCAGACGTACGGTGCACCGGCCGGGGCGGACGCCGAGCGCGGCGACGGGCGCGCCGAGCCGGACACGCGGGCCCAGTTCGCGGCCCATCACCTCGGCGAGCGTCGCCGAACCCGAGGCCAGCCGCAGTCCCTCCCAGTCCTCGTAGTCGTAGTCACCCGTGCCCGAACCGGGCACCGCGGCGCTCTTGCGCAGGGCCGCCAGCAGGGAGATGCGCTCGTAGGAGCCACCGGCCAGGGCGAGTTGGCCGATGTCCCACAGGCGCACCACGGCGGGGGATGCCTGCTTCGAGCGCAGCCAGCCGGCGACGGAGAGGCGGTCCAGGGCGGCGGCGTCGGGATGCGACCAGGGGTCGTCGGGGTCGACCGTGGCGGCCAGGGCGCCGAACTCCCGGCTGAGCTCGGCGTGCTGGGCCGCGTCGCCGTTGCCGAACCAGTGCGGCGGCTCACCGGCCGAAAGCCCCTCCGGCGTGGCCCGGGTCATGCGGCCGGGCTCGGCGACATAGCTGGGGATCAGCTCCAGGCCGAGTTCCTCGGCCAGTTGGAGATAGGCGGTGTGTCCCTGGCCGACCACCTCGCCGCCGAGCTGGACGGTACGGCCGTCGGGTGTGCGGGTCTGCTCGACCCGGCCGCCGACGCGGTCGCGGGCCTCCAGGACGAGCACGTCGGTGCCGGCGGCCGCCAGGTCGCGGGCGGCGGAGAGCCCGGCGAGACCGGCGCCGAGCACGATCACGTCGTGATGCATGGATGTCGCTTTCGATCGGGGAGCGGGCTCAGGCCAGGACCAGGCAGTGCTCGGGACGCCAGCCGAACTCCACGGTCTCGCCTCCGCTCCAGCGGTCCTCCATGCGGGCGCGGTCCGTGTTCTGCTCCAGCACCGACAGGGTGACGCCCGGGGCGAGTTCGATGAGATACGTCGTGGTCGGGCCGCTGTAGACGGTCTCGCGGAGCTGCCCGCTCAGCTTCGACATGCCCGGTTCGAAGTCGGACAGCCAGATCTTCTCGGGGCGCACGGACACGCTGACCGCGGTGCCGTCGCTGATCTCCGACCGGGTGCCGACGGGCAGCGCGGGGCCCTGCTCCAGGGCGACCCGGCCGTCGCGGTAGGTGCCGGTCATCAGGTTGGAGGTGCCCATGAAGGAGGCGACGAAGCGGCTGGCGGGGTGCTCGTAGATGTCCTCGGGGGTGCCGCACTGCTCGATGCGGCCCTCGTTCATGACCGCGATCCGGTCGGACATGGTCAGCGCCTCGTCCTGGTCGTGGGTGACGAAGACGAAGGTGATGCCGACCTCGCGCTGGATCTGCTTGAGCTCCACCTGCATCTGGCGGCGCAGCTTCAGGTCGAGGGCCGCCAGCGGTTCGTCGAGGAGCAGCACGGCCGGCCGGTTGACGAGCGCCCGGGCGAGCGCGACGCGCTGGCGCTGGCCGCCGGAGAGGGTGCGGGGCCTGCGCCCGGCGAGTCCGTCGAGCTGCACCAACTCCAGCATTTCGCCGACGCGTTGGCGTATCTCGGTCTTGGCGACGCCCTTGCGCTTGAGGCCGAAGCCGACGTTGTCCGCGACGCTGAGGTGGTCGAAGAGGGCGTAGCTCTGGAAGACGGTGTTGACGTTGCGCCGGTTCGGCGGCAGGTCGGTCACGTCCTCGCCGTTCAGCAGCACCAGGCCCTCGGTGGGGTCGGTGAACCCGCCGATCATGCGCAGCGAGGTGGTCTTGCCGCAGCCGGAGGGGCCCAGCAGGGAGAAGAAGTGGCCGGCCTCGATGTCGAGGTCGAGACGGTGGACGGCGTAGGAGTCCGCGAACTGCTTGGAGACGCCGTCGAGCCGGACAGCGGGGGTCGCGTCCATGGGGTTCACTCTCCGGAGAGGATGTCGAGGCCGCCGCGGCGGCCGAAGAGGCGCGGGATGAACAGGGCCAGGGCGATCAGGGCGATGGAGCCCGCGAGCATCAGCGTGCCGACCGCGTTGATGGTGGGCTGCACCCCGAAGCGGATCGCCGAGTAGATCCGCACCGACAGCGGCTGCGGGTCGACGCCGGTGGTGAAGTAGGCGAGCACGAAGTCGTCGAAGACCAGCGCGAAGATCAGGACGGCGGAGGCGAGCACCGCGGGCAGCAGGGCCGGCAGGGTCACCAGCCGGACCGCCTGCCAGCGGGTGGCCCCGAGGTCCATGGCGGCCTCCTCCACCTCCGGGTTCAGCGCGGCGACCCGGGAGCGGAGGATGACGGTGACGTAGGAGATCGAGAAGGTGATCTCCGCGAGCATCACCGTGCCGGTGGACAGGGCGACGCCCAGGCCCTTGAACAGCAGCATCGACGCGACGCCGGTGACGATCTCGGGCGTGATCAGCGGCACCAGCATGATCAGGCCGGCCAGGGAGCCGAGCCGGGTGCGGCAGCGGACCAGGCCGAGCGCGAGGGCCACCCCGAGGACGACCGAACCGGCCATCGCCACCAGGGAGATGCGCAGGCTGGTGGTGAGCGACGCGATGAGGACGTCGTCGTGGACGAAGGCGCGGTACCAGCGCAGGCTGAACCCGCCGAAGACGGTCAGGGACTTCTTGGAGTTGAAGGAGAACAGCGCGACGACGCCGATGGGCAGGTAGAGCAGGGCGAAGAAGAGCGCAGTGACGGCGACGAGGAGGCGCGGTCTGCGGTCGGCGCGGCCACGGCGGGTGCGGGACTTGGCGGCCGGGCGGGCCGGCGCGGTGGCGGCGGGCAGTTTGACCATGGTCATCGGCGGGCCTCCGCCTCGTCCTTGCGGGTGCGCCGCAGGTAGCCGAACATCCCGATCAGCAGCACCAGCATCAGCAGCATGGTGAGCGCGGAGCCCAGTGGCCAGTTCTGGCCCTGGAAGAACTTGTCCTGGATGAGGTTGCCGATCATGATCTGGTCCGGCCCTCCCATGAGTTGCGCGCTGACGAAGTCGCCCATCGCGGGCAGGAAGACCAGGACGAGCCCGGCCGCCGCGCCCTGCCGGGTGGCGGGCAGGGTGACGAAGAAGAAGGTGCGCACCGGGCCGCCGTACAGGTCGCGGCCGGCCTCGATGAGGGAGACGTCGAGACGCTCCAGGGCCGCGTACAGCGGGATGATCATGAAGACGACGAAGCCGTAGACGAGTCCGGCGACCACGCCGACACCGGTGTTGAGGATCTTCGTGCCGGAGTCGGCGAGTCCCACGGCGCGCAGGGTGCGCAGCACCGGGCCGTCGTCGGACAGGACCACCGACCAGCCGTACATCCGCACCAGGTAGTTGGCGAAGAACGGCACGACGATCGCGGCGATCAGCGCGTGTTTGTAGCGGCCGCCGTACAGGGCGATCGTGTACGCCACCGGGTAGGCGATCAGCAGGCAGATCGCGCAGGTCAGCAGGGCGTAGCCGAGGGAGCGGGCGAGGACCTCGGTGTAGGCGGGGTCGGCGAGGGCGCGCACGCCGGACAGGTCGAAGCCGAAGCGGGGGTTGCCGAGTTCGTCGGTGGTGCCGACCGCGAGGACGGCCACCAGGGCCAGGGACGCGATCAGGAAGCCGGTCATCCACAGGGTGCCCGGCAGCATGAACCAGACCCACATCCGGTTGCCCGAGGCGTCGCGGCGGCGGGTACGGGCGGACGGTCGCAGCAGGGTCATGGCTCAGCCCGCCTTCACATGGGTCCAGGCGGTGTCGCGGGCGTCCTCCGCGGCACGCGTGCCGTTGCGGAAGAACAGGTCCGCCTTCAGGTCGTCCTCGGTGACCAGGCACTCGGGGAACGGCCTGACCAGCTCGGCGTAGACCTTCTCGGAGCCGGCCACCGGCATCGGGTAGCCGATGTACTCGATGTTCTTCTTCACGTTCTCCGGCCGCAGCATGTAGTCGATGAAGAGCATCGCGGTGCCGGGGTGGGGCGCGTTCCACGGGATGGCGTAGCAGTCGGAGTTGATCGGCGTGCCCTCCTTGGGGGCCTGGAAGCCGAACACCGAGGGGTCCTTGGCCTGGTTGAGCATGGCGGCCATGTCACCGCTCCACGCCTGCGTCATCAGGGCGTTGCCGTTGAGGAGGTTGTTGTAGCTGTCGCTGGAGAAGCCGCGCAGCCGCGGCCGCAGGCTGCCCAGCAGGGAGGTGATGCGGTCCAGGTCGCCCCGGTCGCCGGTGCTGACGCCCAGGCCGAGTTCGAGGGCGGCCATGCCGAGCACCTCGTCGCGGTCGTCCAGCAGGAAGACCTTCCCCTTGACCTTGTCGCTCCACAGGTCCTTCCAGGAGCCGGTCAGTTCACCGATGCGGTCGCGGCGCCAGCCGATGCCGGTCTTGTACGCGGTGAAGGGCACGGTGTGCGCGGAGCCGGGGTCGTACCAGGGGTCGGCGAAGTAGGAGGAGTGGCCGAACACCGCGGGGGAGTTGGACAGTTCGGTGTGGTCGATACGGCGCAGCCGGCCGCCGCGGACCAGGCGCTGGGCCCATTTGGCGGTGGGGAAGACGATGTCGTAGCGGTTGCCGGCGTTGAGCTTGGCGACCATGCCCTCCATCGAGTCGAAGTTCGACTGGACGACCCGGACGCCGTGCTCCTTCTCGAAGCCCTTGAACACGGACGGGTCGACGAAGTCGGCCCAGTTGAAGTAGATGAGATCGCCGTCGACGCGCGCCTTGACGGGCGCGAGCTCCTGCGCGTCGGGCCTTCTCGCGGGCATGAACCCGCAGCCTCCGGCCGCGGCGCCCAGCAGACCGCAGGCGCCTGCCCGCAGTACTGCGCGTCGGGTCGGTGGGGGTACCTCGGGGGACATCGAACGTCCTCTCCGTCGAGGAACGGCACTGCTCCAGGGCTGGACCGGCTGGTCGGCTCGACGGAGGCCCTGACTCCGTGGGGAAGACCGGTCTGGAAAGGGTGCGGGCGTGCGTCAGCGGGGGAGGGATAAGCCCGTCCGCGGGCGTACGGCGAAGGGTGCGCGGAAGGTCGTCACGGCGTGGCCCCCTCCAGATCGTCGCGGACGCGGCGGGCGAACCAGCCGACGGCCACCTCGCGCTGCGAGAGCGGGCCCGGCTCGTAACCCGGCGTGTTCAGCCCGTCCTGCACGCGCTTGACCAGCTCGACGTCCTCGTCGTTGGTGCCCCAGCCGATGTGGATGTTCAGCCTGCGGGCCAGCCGGGTGCGGACGCTCTCGCCCTGCCGGGTGTAGAAGGCGCCCGGGGTCGCCGCCCGGTCCTGGGCGGTGGGCAGGGCGGTCCACGCGAGCACGTGGTCAGGGTAGAAGTCGATGAGCGTGTTCGGATAGATCACGGCGTACCGCCAGACCCGCCGGTCCGCCTCGTCCAGGCCCGGCATCGGCGTCGCGAGGCGCTGGTAGAGCCGCTCGGTCCAGTTCGACGAGGGCTTGTCGCGCAGCGGCGACTCGAACAGGACGTAGTTCCCCCGCACGTCCACCGTGTACGCCTGGTAGTCGAGCAGCCGCATGAGCGAGGGATGCGCCACGGGGACGTGGTACCCCTCGAGATAGTTGTCGACGATCACCTTCCAGTTGGCGTGCTGCTCCTCGCCGCCGGCCAGGTCGTGGATGCGGTGCCTGCCCACCGGGACCAGGTCGGGCCCGGCGTAGCGGCCGACGGCCTCGGCGAGTCCGGCGCAGCTCTCGGCGAGCGGGGTCGCCTCCAGGTCGAGGTTGACGAAGACGAAGCCGAGGAAGGACTCGACGTTGACCGGGTGCAGCCCGAGCCGTGGCTTGTCCAGGCAGGGGATCCGGCGCGCCTCGGGGGCGCCGACCAGCCGTCCGTCCAGCTTGTACGTCCAGCCGTGGTACGGGCAGCGGATCGCCTTGCCCGACGGTTCGGGGCCGGTGACCAGGCGGGTGCCGCGGTGCCGGCAGACGTTGAGGTGGGCGGCGAGCGTGCCGTCCTCGGTGCGGACGACCAGGACCTCCCGGCCGGCGGCGGTGGCGGCGAGACGCGCGCCCGGGCCGGGGAGGTCGGATTCGTGGCAGACCAGCTGCCAGGACCTGGCGAAGATGCGCTCGGTCTCGGCCGCGGCGACGGCCGGATCGGTGTAGTAGCGGGCGGCGAGCGCTTCCCCGGGGTGACCGGGCGGCGCCTGCCCGGCCTGCTCGGAGGGCGTCTCCGGCGGGGCCGGGGACGGGGCGGCTGCCCGGGTGGTCGAGGGGTGCATGGGGTGGTCCTCCTCCGCGCCGCGGCGGCGGCGATGGGCGGTGAGGCTGGGGACGCGGCCGGACGCGGTGCGCGACAGGTGCGGGGGTGCTGACCTGCCGCAGTCCGGCTGACTGATTGATTAGTCAGAGTGAGGGGGCGGGGGAATCAAGTCAAGACTTGTGGCCTGACTAATTGATTAGTTAGTGTCGTGGTAGGACGGATCGCCCGAGCCTTCGGACGGCTCCCGGCGCCGTCCGCCGGACCGCGAATCTGCGACGGTCCACGCCACCGCCACCCGACTCCGGACGCCCGGAGCCGGTGCGCCTCCGGAGGCACCATGAACGCTCGCCGAAGTCTCGTGTGGCTCGGCCTCACGCCCGAGCCCGAACAGGAACTGCCCGCCGCGGTGGCCGCCCTGCGGGCCCGGACCGACCGCCGTCCGCCGACGGCCCTCGTCGCCGCCGAGCGGCGGCGCGTCGAGCGGCTGGTGCTGCGCGGCACCCAACGCGGCTGGCTGCGCTACCTCGGCGAGGTCACCGACCTGGTCGTCGAGGCGGCGGCGCTGCCCGCGTCCACCGACCCGCGCCCGGCCCTGCTGGCCGGCGAGGTCGTCCTCGACCACCACCGCATGCTGATCGGCCTGCCCGGCCAGGGCTACGACTGCACCGCCGGCCAACGGCGGGACCTGGAAGGGGCGTTGGCGCACCTGAGATCCCGCGCGCGGAGCGCGCCCCGATCCGAGCACTGGAGCACCGTATGACCGGCGTCTTCTCCCTCCTTCCCGAAGGGCGGCCCGGCCTCCTTGCCGTGCCCGGCGACGGCCCGTCGTATCCCGCCGCCGGCCGCACGCCGCCGGCCGAGCCCGACCTGCTGCTCGACCGGATCGCCGCCTGCGGGCTGCGCGGCCGCGGGGGCGCAGGATTCCCCGCCGCCGTGAAACTGCGCGCCGTGCGGGACGCGGCGGGGCGGCCTGTCGTCGTCGCCAACGGCGAGGAGGGCGAGCCGGGTTCGGTCAAGGACCGCTGGCTGCTGCGGCACCGGCCGCACCTGGTCCTGGACGGACTGCGGCTGGCCGCGTCCGTCACCGGTGCCGCACGCGGGTACGTCCATCTCTCCGACGGGCAGGCCGAGCAGGCCGTCCGGCGGGCACTCGCCGAGCGTCCCGCGGACGTGCCCGTCGAGGTCGTACGGACCGGGCACACCTATGTCGCGGGGGAGGAGACCGCGGTCGTCCGGCGCATCGACGGAGGACCGGCGCTGCCCACGGCGAAGCCGCCGCGCCCGTTCGAGAGCGGCGTCGGCGGTCAGCCGACCCTTGTCGCCAACGTGGAGACGCTGGCCCGTATCGCGCTGATCCACGCCCGGCCGGACGACGCCGCCGAGGTCGCCGGCGCGCATCTCGTGACGCTCTCGGGAGCTGCTGGTGCCGCGCTCGTGGAGGCGCCCGCCGGTACGCACCTCAAGGTCCTCGCCGATCTGTGCGGGCACGGCCGGGCCGAAGCGGTCCTGCTGGGCGGCATGTTCGGCGGTCTGCACGGTCCGGGGTGGCGGGACCTGCCCTGCGACCACGACGGCCTGGCCGCGGCGGGCGGCGCCCTCGGCTGCGGCGCGCTGCACTTCCTGCACCCCGAGGACTGCCCGGTCGCGGTGGCCGCCGAGGCCGTGACCTACCTGGCGGCACAGAGTGCCCGGCAGTGCGGGGTGTGCGTGTCCGGCACCGGAGCGCTCGCCCGCACCCTCACCGCCGTCGCCCGCGGCGAGGCGAACGACGACACGACTTCCCAACTGCGCCGCTGGTCCGAGCGGTTGCCCGGCCGGGGCGCCTGCGGACTGCTCGACGCCGCCGCGCGGACCGTCGCCACCCTGCTCACCCACTTCCCGGACCGCGTCGACGCCCACCGCGGCTCCCCGTGCCGCGCCTGCACGGCTCCCCTGCCCCACGACGGACGCCGCTTCACGGTCCGCGTGCCCTGACCTTCAAGCCCGCTCGCTCGAAAGGACCGTCCCATGAAACTCCTGCTGGACTCCACCCGTTGCCAGGGCTACGGCCTCTGCCAGGAACTCGCGCCCGAACTGATCGATCTCGACGAGTGGGGCTATGCGCAGGTGCGGGTCGCCGAGGTGTCCGCCGAGGGCGAGGAGATCGCCGCTGCCGCCGTCGCCGCCTGCCCCAACTCCGCGCTGCGGCTGGTGAAGTGAGATGGGGCGCGACCTGTCGGCCCTCTTCGACCCCGTCTCCGTCGCCGTCGTCGGAGCCAGCGACGACCCGGCCAAGTACGGCCACGCCATCGCCGCGCAGGCCGTCCGCGCCGGCGATCGCCGCCCCGTGCACCTGGTCAACCGCCGCGGCGGCACGGTGCTCGGCCGTACCGCCGCACCCAGCCTGAGTGCGATCGGCGAACCCGTCGACCTGGCGGTGATCTCCGTGCCCGCCCGCGGTTTCGAGGACGCCGTCGACGAGGCCCTGCGCTGCGGGGCCCGGGCGATCGTCGCGATCACCGCCGGCTTCGCCGAGACCGGCGACGCGGGCCGGACGCGCCAGGCCGCCGTCGCCGAGCGGGTGCGCGCCGCCGGTGCCGTGATGGTCGGGCCCAACTGCCTCGGCCTGGCCGACAACACCACCGACCTCTTCCTGGCCTCGGGCACCTTCGCCCCCGGCGGCGTCGCCCTGCTCAGCCAGAGCGGCAACCTGGCCCTCGAACTCCAACTCCGCTTCGCGCCGCACGGTTTGGGCTTCTCCCGATTCGTCTCGCTCGGCAACCAGGCCGACGTCACCCTCGTCGACCTGCTCGCCGACTGCGCCCGGCACGACGGCAGCCGCGCCATCGCCGTCTACGCCGAGGACTTCGCCGACGGGCGGGCCTTCGCCGAGGCGGCCGCCGCAGCGGACAAGCCGGTTGTTCTGCTCACCGCGGGCCGCGGTGACGCCTCCGCGCGCAGCGCCCTGTCGCACACCGGCGCGCTGACCACCTCGGCCGACGTGGTGGCCGCCGCCTGCCGCGACGCCGGCGTCGAACTGGTCGCCACCCCGCGCGAACTCGCCGTGGTCCTGGCCGCGTCGGACGGCGCACGGCACTCACCCGGCCGCCGGGTCGCCGTGCTCACGGACGGCGGCGGACACGGCGCGGTGGCCGCCGACGCCGTGGAGACGGCCGGGCTCGCCGTGCCCGAACTCCACGAACCCACCCGGCGGACGCTGCGGGAGACCCTGTGGGAGCAGTCGGCCGTCGCCAACCCGGTGGACCTCGCCGGCATGGGCGAGCAGGACCCCGGCTCGTACGCGGCGACCGTGGACGCACTGCTGGCGGCCGAGGAGGTCGACGCCGTGCTGATGACCGGCTACTTCGGCGGCTACACCGCCACCGAGGGCGGGCTCGGCGGAGGCGGCACGCCGCTCGCGGAGGGGGAGCAGGAGGCCGCGCGCCTCATCGCCGCACGGCATCACGCGACCGCCAAGCCCCTGGTGGTGCAGTCGATGTATCCCGAATCCCCCAGCTGCCGCACCCTCGCCGCCGCAGGCATCCCGGTCTTCGACGCCACCGAGGACGCCGCCCGCGCCCTCGCCGCGACGGCACCGCGCGCCCCGCGCCCCGGCATCGCACCCCTGCCTCCGGCGGCCGTACCGCTCGCCGAGGTCGGCTACATGGAGACCCGCAGAGCCCTGGAGGCTGCCGGACTCGCCTTCCCCGCCGCCCGCGAGATCCACGACGAGGCCGAACTCCTCGCCGCGGCAGCGGAGTTCACGGGACCGTACGCCCTCAAGGCCCTCCACCTCCTGCACAAGTCCGACGCGGGCGGAGTTGCTCTGGGCCTGGCCGGGCCCGCCGAACTCCTCGCCGCCCACCGGGAGATGCACGCCCGGCTCGGCGCACCCGCGTACTCCGTCGAGGCCATGGCGGACCTCGCCGACGGCATCGAGCTGATCGTCGGCGTCAACCGCGACCCGCGCTTCGGCCCGGTCGCCATGGTGGGCCTCGGCGGAGTCCTGGCCGAGGCGCTGCGCGACGTCGCCTTCACGCTCGCTCCCGCGCCCGCCGCCCACGCACAGCGTCTGCTGCGCGGACTGCGCACCGCCGCGCTCCTCGACGGCACGCGCGGCCGCCCGCCCGTCGACGTCGCGGCCGCGGCGGCAGCCGTCGAGACCATTACCGCGTTCGCCGCCGCACACCCCGAGATCGCCGAACTCGAGGTCAACCCCCTTCTCGTACGCCCCGACGGGGTCCTCGCCCTGGACTCCCGGGCCGTGCTCGCCTGACCGGTCCCGCCCAGCCCCTGCCCGTCCCTGTCCGCTCACGGAGGGTTCCCATGGACTTGCGCTACACCCCCGAACAGGCCGACCTGAAGCGTCGCGCCGCCGCCTACGCCCGGCTGCTCATGCGGTACGAGGACCAGTCCGAGCAGGCCGGCGGCCCCCTGCCGCAGCAGCTCGTGACCGAACTGACCCGCGCCGCCATGGACGCCGGTGTCTACGCCATCAACATGCCCGCCGAGTGGGGCGGCGCCGGGCTCAGCCTCCTCGACCAGGTCATCGTGGAGGAGGAGTTCGGCAAGGTCACCAACTGCCTGTGGGACATTCCCTGGAGGCCCGCCAACGTCCTCGCCCAGGGGGACGAGCGGCAGCGCGAGACGTACCTGCTGCCCGTGATCCGCGGGGAGCGGTTCGACGCGTTCGCCGTCACCGAGCCGGGCGCCGGCTCCGACCCGTCCTCCGGCACCTCCACCGCCGACCGCACCGACGGCGGCTGGCTGCTCAACGGCGAGAAGTGGTTCGTCACCTGCGGCGACATCGCCGACTTCCTGCTGGTGCAGGCGGACGCGGGACCGGACCGGCTGCCCACGCTGTTCTTCGTGGACAAGGCCGCGCCCGGCGTGACGATGACCCGGGTGCCGCACTTCATGCACTCCGCCGTCAACGGGCACCCCGAATTCACCTTCACCGACGTCTTCGTGGCCGACGAGGACGTGCTCGGCGGCGTCGGCAACGGCTACGAGCTCACCAAGGAGTGGTTCACCGACGAACGCCTCATGATCGCGGCCCGCACGGTCGGCGCCGCCGAGCGCGCGCTGGAGCTGGCCCGCGACTGGGCCGTGGAACGCGAGCAGTTCGGGGCGCCGATCGCCTCGTACCAGCTGATCCAGGGCATGCTCGCCGACTGCGCCGTGGACATCGCCGTCAACCGCGCCTACACCCACCAGGTCGCCTGGGAGGCCGACCAGCCGGGCACCGACCGCAAGACCCTGCACGCGAAGGCGTCCACGGCCAAGCTCGCCGCCAGCGAGGCGGCCGGCCGGGTCGCCGACCGGTGCCTGCAGATCTTCGGCGGCCGCGGCTACGACCGCACCTACCCCGTCGAGCGCATGTACCGCGAGCTGCGCGTGGACCGGATCTGGGAGGGCACCTCCGAGATCCAGCGCCTGATCATCGCCAACGAGCTGGTCAAGCGCGGCACCCGCGCCCTCGCCCTGCCCACGCACTGACCGCGCCCCCCACCTGCGCGTCCCCCCTCCCGGCCCCGAACTCACCCATCCCGCCGCCACATCGAGGACTTCCATGGACTTCCGTCTCACCCCGCGCCAGGCACAGCTCAAGGCCGACGCCCGCGCCCTCACCGACTTCATCGCCGGCTACGAGCTCCAGTGCGAGGAGGACAACGGCCTGCCCGCCGACGTCCACGCCAAGGTCCGCGACGCGGTCCTCGACGCGGGGCTGCAGGCCGTCAACATGCCCGCCGAATGGGGCGGCGCCGGCCTCACCATCGCCGAACAGGCCACTGTGCAGGAGGAGTTGGGACGCCTCACCGGCGCCCTGTGGGACATGGTGTGGCGGCCCGCCAACGCGCTGCGGTTCTGTACCCCGGCCCAGCGCGAGCGCTTCCTGATCCCGGTGATCAAGGGCGAGCGGCGCGACTGCTACGCCGTCACCGAGCCCGGCGCCGGCTCGGACCCGCAGAACCTCACCACCACCGCGACCAGGAACGACCGCGGCTGGGTCCTCGACGGCGAGAAGTGGTTCGTCACCGTGGGCGACCACGCCGACTTCATGATCGTGCTCGCCGCGGCCGGCCCCGGGCGCGCCCCCACGCTGTTCCTCGTCGACAAGGACACCCCCGGCATCGAGATGACGCGCGTGCCGCGCTTCATGCACACCTTCGTCTACGAGCACCCCGAGTTCACCTTCACCGACGTCCAGGTCGACGAGGACGCCGTGCTCGGCGGCATCGGCGAGGGCTACGACATCACCCGCTCCTGGTTCACCGAGGAGCGTCTGATGATCGCGGCCCGCACCACGGGCGCGGCCGAGCGCGCGCTGGAGCTGGCCCGCGACTGGGCCGTGGAACGCGAGCAGTTCGGGGCGCCGATCGCCTCGTACCAGCTGATCCAGGGCATGCT
>NZ_JBHVGU010000007.1:0-115830 GCF_042800575.1 Streptomyces sp. NPDC057616 | reverse complement strand
CGCCGACTGCGCCGTGGACATCGCCGTCAACCGCGCCTACACCCACCAGGTCGCCTGGGAGATCGACCAGGCCTCGCCCGAGGACCGCAAGACGCTGCACGCCAAGGCGGCCATCGCCAAGCTCTCCGCGAGCGAGGCCTCGGGCCGGGTGATCGACCGCTGCCTGCAGATCCACGGCGGCCGCGGCTACGACCGCGCCTACGCCGTCGAACGGCTCTACCGCGAACTGCGCGTGGACCGGATCTGGGAGGGCACCTCCGAGATCCAGCGCCTGATCATCGCCAACGAGCTGGTCAAGCGCGGGACCGAGGTCCTGGACCTGCCCACGGCCTGACCGCCGTCCGCACCATCGCATCGGGAGGAACCCTCATGACCGACATCGAGCGCGTCGGAGTCGTCGGCTGCGGTCTCATGGGCGCGGGGATCGCCGAGGTCTGCGCACGGGCCGGCGTGCCGGTGACGGTGGTGGAACGCGATGCGCCGGCGGCCGAGGCGGGCCGGCTGCGCATCGTCCGCTCACTCGACCGGGCCACCGCCCACGGCAGGCTCACCGACGGGCAGCGCGAGGACGCCGCCGCCCTGATCACGGTGGTGGCCCGGATCGAGGCCCTGCGCGACCACGACCTGGTGATCGAGGCCGTCGTGGAGGACGAGGCGCTGAAACGCGACGTCCTCGCCCGCCTCGACGCCGTGGTCAGCGGCGAGCACACCGTCCTGGCCACCAACACCTCCTCCCTCCCCGTCGTCCGGCTCGCTGCCGCGACCGGCCGACCCGAGCGCGTCGTCGGCGTGCACTTCTTCAACCCCGTGCCGGTGCTGCCGCTGGTCGAACTCGTGCCGTCGCTGCTCACCTCGCCCACCACGGCGGCGCGCGCCGAGACCTTCGTGACGGACACCCTCGGCAAGGAGGTCGTACGGACCCGGGACACGGCGGGATTCGTGGTCAACGCGCTGCTGGTGCCGTATCTGCTGGCCGCGATCCGCATGGTGGAGTCGGGCGGTGCCACCGCCGAGGACGTCGACCGCGGCATGGTCCTCGGCTGCGCGCACCCGCTCGGCCCGCTCGCCCTGGCGGACCTGATCGGCCTGGACACCACCCGCGCCATCGCCGAGTCGCTGTACGCCGAGCACCGCGAGCCGCAGTACGCGCCGCCGCCGCTGCTGTCGCGGATGGTGGAGGCCGGACTGCTGGGGCGGAAGTCCGGGCAGGGCTTCCACACCTACGGCACCGGGCCGCGTCGCGGGGAGGCGGCACCGGCGGTGTCGCGGTGAGGGAAGATGGTCATGGCGTACGACCGGCGAACGAGGGGAGCCGCAGGGTGAGCACCAAGGTGCGCACGGCAGACACGCGTGAGCGCATCCTCACGGCGGCCTGCGAGGCCATCGCCGAGATCGGCTTCGAGAAGATCCGCATGCGGATGGTCGCCGAGCGGGCCGGGGTGTCGACGGCGCTGCTGCACTACCACTTCGACACGCGCGAGAAGCT
This sequence comes from Streptomyces sp. NPDC057616, assembly GCF_042800575.1. NCBI lineage: Bacteria > Bacillati > Actinomycetota > Actinomycetes > Kitasatosporales > Streptomycetaceae > Streptomyces > Streptomyces sp. NPDC057616. The sequence goes on along the minus strand of NZ_JBHVGU010000007.1, from coordinate 114,344 downwards.
GTTCACCGAGGCGATGACGCACTCCTTCGCCAACACCGCCGTGGACGTCGAACGTGACGCGGAGACCGCGCCCGCGGCGGTGATCCTGGCCCGCATCCTGCGCAACCTGCTGCCCACCGACCCCGAACTGCACCAGGACTGGCGGCTGTGGCAGGAGCTGTGGGTGCGCGCCCTGCGCGACGAGACCACCCGCGTCTTCGCGGTGGACCTGTACGCGCAGCTGCACGCCTGGGTGACCGGGGCGGTGCGGCGGGGCATCGAGTCGGGCGAGTTCACCCCGACCGACGTGGACGCCCTCGCCACCCTCGTGCTCTCCCTCAGCGACGGCTACGGCATCCGCATCATGCTGCGCGATCCGACGGTCACCCTCGACATGGCGCTCGCGTCCGTGTGGCGCCATGTGGCGGCGGCGCTCGGCCTGCCGGACGCGATCCCGGCGGACTGAGTCACCGCGTCCGGTCGCCGCTCAGCGCACCGGGAAGCCGAAGGAGTAGCCCTGCTGCTTCAGCCACGGCAGGCACTCGCGCAGCGCGGCCACGGTCTGCGAACGGTCCCCGCCGGCGTCGTGGAAGAGGATCGTCGGACCGTTGGGCACCTCGCTCCTGACGGTGGCCACGATCGCCTCGGTGCCCGGACGCTCGAAGTCCTTGGAGTCCACGTTCCAGCCGAGCGGCCGCATCCCCCGCGCGGCGGCGAGCTTCCTGCTGTACGGCGTGAACGCGCCGCCCGGCGCCCGGTAGTACATCGGGCGGACGCCCCCGGACGCCTTGGTGATCATGTCCGCGGCGTCCAGGATCTCCTTCGACTGATAGGAGTCGGCCTTCTTGTCCATGGTGGTGTCGTGCGACACCGTGTGGTCGCACAGCCGGTGCCCCGCCGCCACCACGGCCTTGACCAGGTCCGGGTGGGCCTGAGCCTGCGTGCCGACCATGCAGAAGGTGGCCTTCACGCCGTTCTCCTTCAGCACCTGGAGCACCTGCGGCGTCCAGGTGGGGTCGGGGCCGTCGTCGATGGTGATGTTGACGCCTCGCGGGCCCTTGTCGGAGGCGTGGGCGATGCCGATCGCCACCGGCGTGCGGGCCGCACCGGCGGCCGCGGAGGGCTTGGCTCCCGGGCGCTGCCCGTCGATGGGTCCGGCCTGCGCGGTCCACACCGAGGTGGCCGCCGCCACCGCCGTCACCCCGACCGCCGCCGCGAGTACCCGGCCGTGCCATCCCCGCCCGCCATGCCGCGCCATGTCCGCCCCGCCCCTTGTCGTTCCCGTGCTGCTCGTGCACCTGTCAGGACGGAACAAGGGCGGGGCGGGATCCCGCTGTTACTGATCACGGACAATTCCGCGGGAGTACCGGGACGCACGGGGGCGCAGGCCCGGGATCAGAGCGCCCCGGCGGCAGTGCGCAGGGTCTTCGCGGCGACGCCGTTGCCGAGCCCGACGGCGACGAACTTCCAAGCCGGGTTCTGCGGCCAGGAGTTGCACCAGAATCCGTAGCGCGGACCCTGACCTGGACGTCGTACGGACCGCGGACGACGCGGACGTGGGCCGGATCGTCGACCACCTGGCCGGACTCGGCCACCGTCATCGTCTACGTCGACGCCGGCAGGGGCGTCATCGCCACCGACCGGCGCCGCGGCGACCGCGCGGCCATGCGCCGGAACTGCCTCGACGCGCACATCCGCGTTCTGGGCGGCGACAAAACCGAAGCCGCGGGCGAGCGCGCCGCGCGCCATCTGCTCGACGACGGCCAACTGCCCACCGCGGTCGTCGCGTCCAGCGACCAGTGCGCCATCGGCGTGCTGGCCGGCCTGGCCCGCCCGGGTGTCGCCGTCCCGGGCCGGGTGTCCGTGGCGGCTACGACGACACGCTCTCCCGGCTGAGCCGCTTCGACCTCACGACCGTCAGCCAGGGTGCCCAGGAGCAGGCCAGGCGCGCGGTGAGCGCCGCGGTGCGCGGGACCACGGGCGAACCCGCGGTCCGACCCGCGGAAGTGGCGTGCGGGTCCGGTGCGTCAGGCGGCCGGCCGGATCAGCCCGGACTCGTAGGCGAAGGCGACCGCCTGGACGCGGGCGCGGGCGCCGATCTTGCTGAGGATGTGGCTGACGTGGGACTTGACGGTGGTCGGGGCGATCGACAGCCGCAGCGCGATCTCGCTGTTGGACCAGCCCGAGGCGACGGCCGTGAGGACGTCGCGTTCGCGCTGGGTGAGGGCGGCCAGTTCGGCGTCCGGCCGCAGGGGCCGGGCGGCCGGTTCCGCGCGGACGGTGTCGATGAGGGTGCGCGTCAGGGTCGGCGTGATCACGGCGTCTCCGGCGGCCACGATCCGTACGGCCGCGGTCAGTTCCTCCGGGGAGGCGTCCGTCAGGAGGAAGCCGTCGGCCCCGGCGCGCAGGGCGGCGTAGGCGTGGTCCTCGTCGACCGCCGACGTGAGGACGAGGACGCGGGGAGGGGTCTCGCCGGTCGCGACCGACTCGGCGGGCGGGCGGAAGCGTGCGGGCCGGGCGATGCGCCGGACGGCCTCGATGTCGGCCGCGTCGGCGAGGCGGACGTCCATCAGGACGACGTCGGGACGCAGCGCGGTGCTCAGGCCGATCGCCTCCTCGCCGGTCGCCGCCTCGCCGACGACGGTCAGGTCGGGTTCGGCGGTCAGCAGCATGCGCAGGCCGAGTCGCTGCAGAGACTGGTCGTTGACAAGGAGTACGGAGACCATGTCTGTCCTTCCCCACACCCTAAACGAAACTGTTTCGTTCACTTGGTGAGCACAGTACCCCTCCTGGCTATCGAAACGACATCGTTCTTCTTATGGCTTCGCTCACATCGCCTGATGGGCCGCGACGCGCCGCTCGCGCGCGGTGGCCCGTCACGGCTCGCGGTGCTCGTGCGCGGCCTGCTCCAGTTCCTCCGCCTCGGCCTCGGCCAGCCGCTGCTCGGCGTCCACGTCGATGGACCGGGTGAGCATCCAGTAGAGCGCCGCGGAGACCGGCAGCCCGATGAAGAGCGAGATGTCGGCGCCGTCGAGCGCGTGGGCGATCGGGCCCGTGTAGAGCGTGCCGACGGAGAAGAAGGGGATCATCACACCGAAGCCCACCAGGTAGGCGATGATGCCGTGCCAGCCCCAACGGCCGTAGATTCCGCGCGGGTTGAAGATCTCGGCGATGGCGTAGTGCCCGCGGCGCACGACGTAGTAGTCCATGAGGTTGACCGCGGTCCACGGGATGAACAGATAGAGCACCAGCAGCAGGAAGTTGTTGAAGTTCTCCAGGAAGTTGGCGGTCGCGGCGAGCGCGCCGACCAGCGAGAGCGCCGCCGTCAGGCCGACGGTCACCAGCCGCACGGAGAGCGTCGGCCGCACTCGCTTGATCGAGTCGACCGCACTGATCAAGGTGAGCGAACCGCCGTACATGTTGAGCGCGGTGACGGACACCAGGCCGAGGACGGCGAAGAGCAGCACGATCGCGCCGAAGCCGCTGAACACCTTGTCACCGGCCGCGTTGATCGACTTGATCGTGTCGAAGTCCTTGCCGGCCCAGGCGGCGAGCAGGGCGCCGAGGGTCATGAGCCAGATGCCGCCGAGGGCCGAGCCGAAGTAGGTCCAGTAGAAGGTCTTGCGGACGGTCACGTCCGGCGGGAGGTAGCGCGAGTAGTCCGAGACGTAGATGGCCCAGCTGATCTGGTAGCCGGCGACCACGCCGAACTGCGCCAGGAACGGCGTCGCCTTGAAGGCGCCGAGGTCGAAGGAGCCGGCCGGGTAGTGCAGGGTGACCAGGGCGCCGATGGTGAAGATCCCGAAGACGACCAGGAAGGTGTACGTCAGGAACTGCTCGGCCTTGTGGATGACGTCGTAGCCCACCAGCGCGATGACGAGGGCGACCAGGGTGACCACGACCACCCAGAGCTTGACGCCTCCGTGCACCGTGGTGTGCATCGCCTCGCCGGCGAGGATGGTGTTGAAGACGTTGAAGCCCGCGTACTGCACATACGCGAACAGCCACACCAGCAGCGCGCCGACGTAGCCGAACTGCGGCCGCGACTGGATCATCTGGGGCAGTCCCAGCTGCGGTCCCTGCGCCGAGTGGAACGCCATGAAGAACGTGCCGATGACGGTGCCCGCCACGATCGCGATGAGCGACCAGATCAGGTTGCCGCCCTCGGTGATGCTGATCAGGCCCACGGCCAGGGTGGCGATCTGGGCGTTCGACATGAACCAGAGCGGGCCGAGGTGCCAGAGCTTGCCGTGGCGTTCGTTCAGCGGCACGTAGTCGATGGAGCGGATCTCCAGCCCCGACACGCGCGGTTCCGACGTTGTGCTCACGGTGCCTCCAGAGTGCTGATCCACCCCTGTGGCCACATTCATGCCCGCGGGCCGCCCGGTCAAGCGGTCATTGCCGACCCTTGACCGGGCGGCCCGGGGCAGAGGGACCGCCGGGCCGGTGCAGTGGCCGTACGGCGGTCTCCCTCATGGGCACGGCCACCGTCGTTCGTCCCCTGGGCAGACGGCGGCGTGCACGTAGCCGATGCGTTGAGGGCGGCCGCCTGCCCGGATGCGCGGCTCGAACCGCTCGGCGGCCTCGACCTCCCTCTCGCAGCGCGCACAGACGACGGGCGGCCGGTCCGCCCGGTGCGCGGACTCGGTGAGACACCCCTGGAAGTCGGCGCTGGTCGCACACCAGCAGCCGGCCCGGCAGGTCGCGCAGACACGGATGTGATCGGCCCACTCCAGGTACGTCCGCAGCCAGGCGCCCTGCACCTCGTAGCAGGCGGGGCAGCCGTGCGGACTCCATCCGCCGTGTCCTCCGAGATCCCGGCCCGCACCGGGAGGCACCGGGGCGCCGCACCACACGCACCGCGCTCCGGCGTTCTGTTCGGGTGTCAGGGCGGTCCGCGCGGGGACCGCGTAGACGAGGAGCGACGCCTGGAGGTCGCAGTCCGCGGTCATCGCCGGTGCTTCCTCACGAGCCGGTACAGGCCCCTCCCGACGGCGCAGGCCTTGGCGGACTCCTCGTCCGCGCAGAGCTCGCACGTCGAACCGTGTGCGAACAGTCCGCGGTGCGCACGTCCCGCCACGCAGCGCCGGCACCCGCCGGCGGCCGGGGCGGCCCCCTCGGCACGAGCCGCCCGCTCGCCCAGCGCCACGGAGGTCCCGACGCTCAGCGGAACGCCACACCACACACAGGCCCGTCCCCGCACCTGATCACCGCTCAACTCGCTGAGCGCCGGCGGCGCCAGTATGTGCAGAACGGCAGCGGGAATCTCGTCGGTGGTACTGCTCATGCCGGTACTTACCGGCGATGGGGGTGTTTCGGATGCAGTGGGTTTGAAATGGGACGGGCCGCCACCCGCATTCGGATGGCGGCCCTTGTCGCTGGACCGTTCAGCCGGGCGGTGTCAGGCCGCCGGGCTCGGGAACGTCGGGTACTCGACGCCGGAGACGTACTGGACGACCCGGATGACCTGGCAGGAGTAGCCGAACTCGTTGTCGTACCAGAGGTAGAGGATGGCGTTGTCGCCCTCCACCTTCGTGGCGCCGGCGTCGACGATCGAGGCGTGGCGGGAGCCGATGAAGTCGCTCGAGACGGCGTCGGGGGCCGTGGTGAAGTCGATCTGGCGCCTGAGCGGGGAGGTCAGCGAGACGTCGCGCAGGTGGTCGAGGACCTCCTCACGGGACGTCTCGCGCGAGAGCTGCAGATTGAGGATCGCGATCGAGACGTCCGGCACGGGGACGCGGATCGAGCTGCCCGTGATCCGCGCCTTGAGGTCCGGCAGCGCCTTGGCGACGGCGGACGCGGCGCCGGTCTCGGTGATGACCATGTTGAGCGGCGCGGAACGGCCCCGGCGCTCGGCCTTGTGGTAATTGTCCAGCAGGTTCTGGTCGTTGGTGAAGGAGTGCACGGTCTCCACGTGGCCGCGCTCGACACCGAACGCGTCGTCCATCGCCTTCAGCGGCGGCACGATCGCGTTGGTGGTGCAGGAGGCGCAGGACAGGATCTGCTCGTCCGGCTTGATCGTGTCGTGGTTGACGCCGTGCACGATGTTCGGGACGTCGCCCTTGCCCGGCGCGGTCAGCACGACCTTGTCGATGCCGGGGCGCAGGTGCTGCGAAAGCCCCTCGCGGTCACGCCACTTGCCCGTGTTGTCGACCAGGATGGCGTTGTTGATGCCGTACGCGGTGTAGTCGACCTCGGACGGGTCGTTCGCGTAGATCACCTTGATCGCGTTGCCGTTGGCGAAGATGGTGCTGCTCGCCTCGTCGACCGTGATCGTGCCCTGGAACTGGCCGTGGATGGAGTCGCGCCGCAGCAGCGAGGCCCGCTTGACGATGTCCTGCTCGCCGCCGCCCCGCACGACGATGGCGCGCAGCCGCAGGCCGTTGCCGGAGCCGGCCTTCTCGACCAGCAGGCGGGCCACCAGGCGGCCGATGCGGCCGAAGCCGTAGAGGACGACGTCCCGGCCCTCGCCGCGCTCGATCTTGTTCGCGCCCGTGGCACCCGCGACGGCCTCGGCGGTGAACTCCTCCACCGACAGCCCGCGGTCGTCGCTCTTGTACGTCGCCGCGAGCATGCCCAGGTCGATCTGCGAGGGACCGAGGTCGAGCGCGGTGAGCGCCTGCAGGAACGGCAGGGTCTCGGTGACCGAGAGCTCCTCGCCGGCTATCTGGCGGGCGAAGCGGTGGGTCTTGAGGATGCTGACCACCGACTTGTTCACCAGGGAGCGGCTGTGCAGCAGGACGGTGACGTCCCGCTCGCGGTGCAGCTTCCCGATGATCGGGATCATCGACTCCGCGATCTCCTCGCGGGTCTTCCAGTTGGTGAACGAGTCGTCGTTGACAGTCACAGATCCATCTTTCGAGCTAGGCAGCGCTCATATGTTAAACCCTGTTTGATCGATCGTTCGGGCGGGGTTCGTCACACTCCGCTCCGTAGTCATCGAGACGATCCGGCCGCCCGTCCGTACCTGACGGGCATGGGGCCCCGCACAGGGACCGCCGCCGGACGGATCGAGGACGTACACCATGAACGCAACCGCAGCCATCGGCGTGACCGGCCTGGGCGTGATGGGCCGCAACCTGGCGCGCAACTTCGCCCGCAACGGCTACACGGTCGCGGTCCACAACCGCACGGTGGGCCGCACGCGCGCGCTGATGGAGGTGTACGGCGACGAGGGCACGTTCGTCGCCGCGGAGACGGCCGAGGAGTTCGTGGCGGCGCTCGAGCGCCCCCGCCGCCTGATGATCATGGTGCAGGCGGGTCCGGCCACCGACGCGGTCATCGAGGAGTTCGCCGCGCTGCTCGAACCCGGCGACATGATCATCGACGGCGGCAACGCCCACTTCGCCGACACCCGCCGCCGCGAGGCCGCCCTGCGTGAACTGGGCATCCACTTCGTCGGCACCGGTGTCTCCGGCGGCGAGGAGGGCGCGCTCGAAGGACCGTCGATCATGGTCGGCGGTTCGGCGGAGTCGTACGACGTCCTCGGCCCGATGTTCGAGCGGATCAGCGCCAAGGTCGGCGGCGAGCCGTGCGCCGCCCACATCGCCGGCGACGGCGCCGGGCACTTCGTGAAGATGGTCCACAACGGCATCGAGTACGCCGACATGCAGCTCATCGCCGAGGCCTACGATCTGCTGCGCCAGGTCGCCGGCTACACCCCGGCCGAGATCGCGGACGTCTTCCGCCGCTGGAACCGGGGCCGGCTCGGCTCCTACCTGGTCGAGATCACCGCCGAGGTGCTGGCCCACACCGATCCGGACACCGGCGCCCCCTTCGTCGACATCGTCGAGGACGCCGCCGGGCAGAAGGGCACCGGCCGGTGGACCGTGCAGACCGCCCTGGACCTCGCCTCCCCGGTCACCGCCATCGCCCAGGCCACCTTCGCCCGCGCCGCCTCCGGCCAGCGCGACCTGCGCGCCGCCTACGCGGGCCTGCCCGGCGGCACCCGCCCCCTGCTCAGCCGCACCGAGGCCGAACGCTTCACCTCGCAGGTCGAGCACGCCCTGTACGCGTCGAAGGTGATCGCCTACGACCAGGGCTGGAAGATGATCCAGGACGCGGCCGCCGAGTACGGCTGGAAGATCGACCTCGGCACGGTCGCCCGGATCTGGCGCGGCGGCTGCATCATCCGTGCCTCCTTCCTGGACCGCATCCGCGCCGCGTACGACGCCGACCACGACCTGGTGAGCCTGCTCGGCGAGATGGAGTTCGCCATGGAGATCACCGACGCGCAGGTGCCCTGGCGCGAGACGGTCGCCTCCGCCGCCCGCCGCGGCATCCCCGTCCCGGCCTTCTCCGCCGCCCTCGCGCACTACGACACCCTGCGCGCCGGCCGGCTGCCCGCCGCCCTGCTGCAGGGCCAGCGCGACTACTTCGGCGCCCACACCTACCGCCGTACCGACCGCCCCGGCGTCTACCACACCCAGTGGGCCGCGCCGGAGCGCCACGAGACCAGCGCCTGATCGCGGTTCGGCCGGCGCCTGGCGAGTGCCCGATCGGCGCCGTCCGGACGGACGCGGTGGCGTGACCATCTCCGGAACCCCTCGTTGCCGAGAGCATGATCCACATCAAGCGCGGACTCGTCGCGGCCGCCGCCGCACTCGCCGGACTCGCGGGCCTCGTCGCCCCCGCCGCCCACGCCACCGACAACGTCCCCTGCCACAGCCCCGTCAAGCGCGACCTGACCGACCCCGGCTCCGGTCACGCGTGGCCGGGGACGGAGGTGAGGTTCTGCAACCTCACCCGCGGCCACGTGCCGGTCTACGCCACCCGCTCGCCCGGCGCCGCCGTCGTCGGCCACCTCGAACAGGGCGGCGCCGCCAACTGGTTCGTCACCGAGATGAAGGGCCAGACCTTCCGCGACGGCTTTGCCGAGAACTACTGGTGGGCCAGCACCAAGGCGGACAACGGGCGCTGGGGCTGGGTCCCCGAGGTCTACTTCGCGGGCGGCGGCGACAACGAGGACGACGCAGGCCTGCTGATGCCCGGCAACTACACCTGCGCCAACGCCTGCCCGCCGCTGCCGTTCTGGGCGCGTTGAGGGCGCGCTGAGCGAAGTCCGCGCGCGGCGCGCCGTCCGGGGGCGGCGGCGCGCCTGTCCCGGGGCCCTCGCGACTCCTGTGGCTCTTGACGCTCCGACCAGCGCAGACCAGGCTTCAGACCTCGGACTTCAAGCCTCGTGCTTCAAGCCTCTGGTTTGAAGCCTCCGGTTTGAAGCTTCGGACTTCAGGCGCGGCTTCGGCGGAGCACACCCGGACAGGCAGGTCGACGATGGCAGAGTCTTCGGACACCCCCGACAACAGAGCCACGGGGCGTCAGCTCCAGGTCGAGACGCACGGCCTCGACGTCATCGCCGACGCCGAGCGCAAGGGCAGTCCGCGGACGCTGTTCTGGCCGTGGTTCGGCGCCAACGTGTCGGTTCTCGGCCTGAGTTACGGCTCCTTCGCGCTCGGCTTCGGCACCTCCTTCTGGCAGTCGCTGACGGCGGGCGTCATCGGCATCGTCTTCTCGTTCCTGCTCTGCGGCTTCGTCGCGGTGGCCGGCAAGCGCGGCTCGGCGCCGACGATGGTCCTCAGCCGCGCCGCGTACGGCGTGCGCGGCAACCGGCTGCCCTCGGTCATCTCCTGGGTGCTGACCGTCGGCTGGGAGACCGTGCTGTGCGCGCTCGCCACCATGGCCACCGCGACCGTCTTCGGGCGGCTCGGCTGGGGCGGCGGCACCGAGACCAAGGTGGTGGCCCTGATCCTGGTCGGCGCACTGACCGTCGTCGGCGGGGTGATGGGCTTCGACCTGATCATGCGGCTGCAGACCGTGATCACGGTCGTCACCGGCGTGCTCACCGTCGTCTACATCGCGCTGGTCGCCGACCACATCCACTGGGGCACCGTCAGCGCCCTCCCGTCGGGCTCGGCCCAGGAGTTCATCGGCGCCCTGGTCTTCATGATGACCGGCTTCGGCCTCGGCTGGGTGAACGCCGCCGCGGACTACTCCCGTTATCTGCCGCGCGGCTCGTCCAGCCGGGGTGTGATCGGCTGGACCACGTTCGGTGCGTCCCTGGCCCCGCTGCTCCTGCTCGTCTTCGGCCTGCTGCTGGCGGGCTCCTCGACCAAGCTCAGCTCGGCGATCGCCGCCGACCCGATCGGCGCCCTCACCATCATCCTGCCGACGTGGTTCCTGGTCCCGTTCGCCGTGGTCGCCGTCCTCGGGCTGGTCGGCGGCGCGGTCCTCGACATCTACTCCTCCGGCCTCGCCCTGCTGTCGGCGGGGATCAGGATTCCGCGCTACGTCGCCGCCTTCGTCGACGGTGTGCTGATGATCGCCGGGTCGATCTACATCGTCTTCTTCGCGGACGACTTCCTCGGCCAGTTCATGGGCTTCCTGACCACGCTGGGCGTCCCCATCGCGGCCTGGTGCGGCATCATGCTCGCCGACCTGGCGCTGCGCCGCCGCGACTACGACGAGGTCGACCTCTACCGCCCGGCCGGCCGCTACGGCGACGTGCCGGCCACGCCGCTGCTGCTCACCCTCGCCGCCACCGCGCTCGGCTGGGGCCTCGTCACCAACTCCGCCGCGGGCTGGCTGGACTGGCAGGGCTACCTCCTCGACCCGTTCGGCCTGGGCGGCAAGTCCGGCGCCTGGGCCTACGCCAACCTCGGCGTCCTCGCCGCCCTCGCCCTGGGCTTCCTCGGCACGCTGGTCCTGACCCGGACCCGGGTCCGCGCGCAGGAGGCGCAGGCGCCGAGCCCCAGGGACGCGGGGGCGGCCGTATGACCAGCCGTATGACCACGGGCCTGCTCGCGGTCATCGACATGCAGCACGTCTTCGCCGACCCCTCCAGCCCCTGGGCGGCCCCGCGCTTCCCCGAAGCGGCGGCAGGGGTACGGCGCCTGCTGCCGGCCTTCGGCGACCGGGTCGTCTTCACCCGCTTCCTGGCCCCGGCGAAACCGGAGGGTGCCTGGCGCGCGTACTACGACGAGTGGCCGTTCGCCCTCCAGCCACCGGATGCCCAACTCTGGTCCCTGACCCCCGATTTCGCACCGCACGCGCGGCAGGTGGTCGACGCCCCGACCTTCGGCAAATGGATCCCGGAACTCGCCCGCCTCCTGGCTCCCGACAACCGCCTGATCCTGACGGGCGTCAGCACCGACTGCTGCGTCCTCTCCACGGCACTGGCCGCCGCGGACGCGGGAGCGGAGGTCCTGATCCCCGCGGACGCCTGCGCGGGAGCGGACGACGACTCCCACACGAGGGCACTCCAGATCATGGACCTGTACCGCCCGCTGATCCGGGTCACGTCGGTGGCGGAGGTACTGGGGGAGGCGGGGTGAGCGCGGGTCCGCCGCAACGCCGCCTGGCCCTGCTCGGAGGAGGCTTCAGCACCGACACCGACGGCGTTCTGGACAGCTGGGTCCTGAGCAGAGCCAGGTCCGCCCGGCCCCGTGTGTGCTTCCTGCCCACCGCCAGTAGCGATGCCGCGGCGTACGTCGAGCGCTTCTACGACGCGTTCCGGTCACGCCATGACTGCGAGCCCTCCGTACTGCCCTTGTTCCGGCGGGAGTTGGACGACCAGGCGATGCGCGCCCATCTGCTCGCGCAGGACGTGGTGTACGTGGGGGGCGGGAACACGGCGAACATGCTGGCCGTTTGGCGCGTCCACGGCGTCGACAGGCTGCTCGGCGAGGCCTACGCGCAAGGCGGCCTGCTGTGCGGCATCAGCGCGGGCGCGAACTGCTGGGCCGAGGCCTCGCACACCGACTCCTTCGGCCCGTTGACCCACCTCCGCGACGGCCTGGGGGTGCTGGCCGGCTCGGTCTGCCCGCACTACGACAGTGAACCGGGGCGGCGCCCCGCGTACCGCGCGGCCGTGGCCGAAGGCGCACTGCCCGGTGGATGGGCGCTGGACGACGGGGTGGGGGCGCTGTTCGACGACGGGCAGTTGGCGGAGGTGGTCGCGCGGGTGCCGGGCGCCGCCGTGCATCGCGTGGACGCCGACGGGTGCGGCGGAGTGCGGGAGCGGGCCACGCCGGGACGGCCCCCGCGCTGAGACCTTGGCGGTTTCCGGTCGGTACCCGGGGCTGCTTGACGTGTTCAATCACCTGTATCGCGTCACGCATCGGACGGCCCCACCCGTCAGGAGGCACCGTGCTCGCCGCTCCCGAACCCGCCCTCACCGAACGCGAGATCATCGAGCGCGCGGTGGCGCTCAGGCCCGCGCTGCTCGAACGTCAGCCGGAGACCGAGCGGTTGACGCACTACCCCAAGGAAACCCACGACGACTTCCTCCGGGCCGGCTTCTACCGGATCCTCCAGCCGCGCCGCTACGGCGGCTACGAGTTCGGCCTGCCCGTCTTCTACCGCGTGGTCACCGAGATCGCCCGCGGCTGCCCCTCCACCGGCTGGGCGCTCTCGCTCACCGCCGCCCACGTGCTCCAGGTCGCCACGCTCTTCGACGAGCAGGCGCAGGACGAACTCTTCGGTACCGACGGTGACTTCAGGGCCGCGTCCACCGTCGTACCCATCGGGATCGCCCAGCCCGACGGCACCGGCGGCGTCGTCCTCGACGGCACCTGGCCGTACTCGTCGGGCGCCCCCTACTCCACCCACTACGTCGGCCAGACCCTGCGCGCCCCCGCCACGCCGGGCGACCCACCCGGACCGCCCGTCCTGTTCGTCGCACCCCGCTCGGTGTGGGCGGTGCTCGACGACTGGCACGGCGTGCTCGGCCTGCGCGGCAGCGGCTCCAACAGCATCCACATGGAACAGGCCCGTATCCCCGAGCACTTCACCCGCGAGGCGTTCCTGCTCGACCTGCCGGTCGAGGGCGGCAGCGCGGGCTCAGCCCTGCACGGCAACCCCATGTACGCCGGCCGGGCACCGAGCTTCTTCCACGGCGAGCTCGCCGCCATCGTGATCGGCACCGCGTACGCCGCCGCCGACGAGTACGCCCGGATCGTCGCCGCCCGCCCCCTCACCCTCGAACCCCACCGCACCCGCGCCGACCTGCACGACTACCAGCGGCACCTCGGCCAGGCGCTCGGCATGATCGACATGGCCGAGGCCGCGCTGCGGCAGACGGCCGCGGACTGGATGGAGACCTGCCGCCGCAACGTCGCCGGAGAAGGCCCGTTCACCGTCGTCGAGGACAACCGGCTCGCGCTGATGTTCCTGAACGCCGGCCGCATCGCCTGGGACGTCCTCCAGGGCACCCTCTTCCGCACGGCCGGCTCACGCCACGCCCGCGACGGCGAGCGGATGCAGCGCTACTTCCGGGACGCGGCGACGTACTGGACCCATGTCGGCGCGAGCATGGCCGAGCCGCTGACCCGCCGGGTCGGCCGCGACCGCCTGGGCCTGCCCTCGCAGGACATTCCGCTGATCCCTTGAAGACACGTCCGGTGATCCCCTGAGGGGATTTCCGGCAGGTTCTGTCACGTTCTGTCACGGCGTCCGCCCCGGACGTGTGGCCACTGTGAAGCTACGGAGACGGAGGAATGGGCCCGTCCGGATCGGGTACGCGAGCAGAACCGCACCCGGGAGTGATCTTGTCCCGGGGTGGCCTGTACCACCGCCGCTACCAGGGGATCTGTCATGGAGACACCTGCCAACGACCACAACGCCACACCGGCCCGGCAGGCGCTGGACGCGCTGGCCGTGAACACCGAGGACTCGACGGCGCTGGACACGCTCGCCGGCAGCGAGGTGCTCGTCCCCGTCCCCGACGACGCGAACCAGGAGGACGCCGTGGACCCGGGCGCGGTGGCGCTGCCGGTCCTGGAGCAGCCGGGCGGCGACCCGGTGGTGCCCGTGTTCACCTCCGAGGTCGAGATGGCCGGGCTGCTGCCGTACGTCTCCCGCTACCGCCTGGTGCCACTGGGCGCGCTCGCCTCGCAGTGGCCGGCCGACGACCTGTCGCTGACCATAGACGCCGGGTCCGAGCACCCGCTGACGCTCACGTCCGAGGGCGTGCGGACGCTGCTGGCCCGGCCCTGACGACCCCCTGACGGGAGGTGCCGTCAGGAGCCCGGGAGGGGGCGGGTGTCTCTCCCGCTCCCGCCCGCTCCCCGGCTCTCGCGCGTCAGGATCATGAACGGCGCCGACCCCGCTCATCCCGGGCGCCCACGGTCGCCGCGCCCGACGATACGACCGCCGCGGTCCCCGCGTCGCTCCCCGGCGCATGGCGGATCGTGGCATTCCCGCGGAGCGCGCTTGCGCAGTTGCAGGGCCGTCCGTGTCCCCGGCCCGCGCCCTGCCGGCGGCGTACCGTGAGCGCATGGAACAGCGCATCACACTGATCACGCTGGGAGTCTCCGATCTCGCGCGCGCCAGGAGCTTCTACGAGGCGCTGGGCTGGCGGGGCCAGGAGGTCGAGGAGACCGTCTTCTTCCAGGCAGGAGGTCTCGGGCTGGTCCTGTGGGGCCGGGACAAGCTCGCCCGGGACTGCGGCCTGGAGCCCGGGCCGGCCGGCGGCTTCGGCGGGATCGCCCTCGCGCACAACGTCCGCAGCGACGCCGAGGTCGACGCGCTGCTCGTGGCCGTGGAGCGGGCCGGCGGCACCATCACCAAGCCCGCGGCCGTCAACGCCGTCGGTTTCTACTCCAGTGCCTTCACCGATCCGGACGGCTACGCCTGGGAGGTCGCCTGCAACCCCGGCTTCCCGCTCGCCGAGGACGGCTCGGTCACGATCCCCGACTTCGGCGGCGCCTGAGCTCCGCCGTAGGGGAGGGGCGTCCTCACCTGGTCGGACGAGCGCACGGCCGCCGTACGGATGCCGGCGGTCCACCGCGCGGCTACGGTCGGGTTCCCGGCGTTCTGAGGAGGCGTGGTCGAGGTGTCCCGGAATCGCCGGCTCATCCTGAGCCCGCCGTCCACGGTCTGGCGCCTGCTGTCCGACGGCCGCCGCTACGGGGAGTGGGTCTCAGGAACCCAGCAGGTCACCGACGCGGACCCGCGCTGGCCGGACGTGGGCGCCCGGCTGCTGGTCAGGGTCGGCCTCGGCCCCCTCGCCGTCGAGGACACCTGCGTCGTCCGCATCTGCGAGCCGCAACGCCGCCTGGAGCTGGAGGCGAAGGCGCACCCCTTCGGCGCGGCCCGCATCGCCATGAACCTGGTCCCCTGGGGCGAGAACACCCTTTGCGTCCTCGACTGGCATCCCCTGCGCGGCCCGGGCATCCGGATGCACGGGCCTCCCGTCGACCACCTCGTCTCGATCCGCAACGGCATGATGCTGACGAAGCTGGCCCGGATCGCGGTGCGCGAACATCGCGGCGCGGCGGCGGCGCTGCGCCCGTAAGCCGTGGCAACACCATGAATTCGTCCGTTTTCTTGGGCAGTACGTCCGCTCGCGCGGCCCCGCGGGGCTGGTGAACGGCGCCCGCGCGGAGCAGGATTCACAGGGTGCCCGCCCGTGGCGCCGCGGTGGCCGCGGTGCACCCGGACCGGAGCGTTCCGCCGGAAGGCCGGAAGGGAAGTGGTCACCGATGGCAGACCGCACCTACCTCAAGCCGCCCTGGATGCAGCGGCACGTGGGCAACCGGCTCGCGCCGTTGTTCGGACGGTCCATGGTGTCCAAGCTGGCGGTGCGCGGCCGCACCAGCGGGCGCTGGCGGACGGTGCCCGTCGCCGTCCTGGACCACGAGGGCGAGCGCTATCTGGTCTCCTACCGCGGCGTGAGCGACTGGGCGCTGAACCTGCGCGCCTCGCCCGAGTGCCGGCTGACCGTGCGCGGCCGTACCGAGGACCTCACCACGGAGGAGGTGCCCGAGGCCGAGCGCCCGCCGATCATGGCGGCGTACCGCGAGAAGTACGGCGGCATGCCCACGGTCTCCTCGGTCCTGACCGCGCTCCCCGACCCGGCCGACCACCCGGTCTTCCGGCTGCGCGGCCGCACCTGATCCGCGCGCCCGGTCACGGCCTGATCCCGGCACCTGATCGCCGTGCCCGGCGGCGGTCCACAATGGGCCGCATGGAATGGATCTCCGGCGTGGCCGGCGGGCTGCTGCTGGCGGTCCTGTTCGTCAACGTCCTGCGCACCCTGGTGGTGCCCCGGGGCCTCTACTCGGCGCTGGTGTTCCGGCTGTGGTGGATGCTGCGCCGCCTGCTGCGGCTCGGCGCACCCCGCGGCGGCTACGAGGCCATCGACCGCGCGCAGACCTGGCTCGCCCCGCTGATCCTGATCGGCATGCTCGCGACCTGGCTGGGCGGCGCCCTGGTGGGTTACGGCCTGCTGCTGCACGCGCTGTCCGGGCTGAAGTGGGGCGACTCCTTCCGGGAGGCGGGTTCCAGCCTGCTCACCCTCGGCTTCGCCAGCGGTGACCGGCTGCGCCTGTCCGCGCTCGACTTCATCGCGGCCGCCACCGGCCCGGTCCTGATCGCCCTGCAGATCGCGTACCTGCCCACCCTGTACGCCGCCTACAACCGGCGCGAGCTCGAGGTGACCCTGCTCCAGTCGCGGGCCGGCGAACCCGCCTGGGGTCCGGAGATCCTGGCCCGGCAGTGGCTGGTCGACACCGAGACCGCGCTGCCCGAGCTGTACCGGGCCTGGGAGCGGCTGGCCTCCGACATGGGCGAGAGCCACTCGACCTACCCGGTCCTGATCGCGTTCCGCTCGCCCCGCCCGTACCGCCACTGGCTGGTCGGGCTGATCGCCGTCATGGACGCGGCGGCGATGCAGCTCGCCCTCACCCCGCACAGCGCCCCGCCGGAGGCGCGCCTCGTGCTGCGTGCCGGGTTCACCGCCCTGCGCGACATCGCACGCGGTCTGCGTCTGCCCTTCGACCCCGATCCGCCGCCGGATGCCCGGATCCAGCTCGGCTACGCCGAGTTCGAGGCGGCGGCCGACATGCTGGAGGCGGCGGGCTTCGCCGCCGAGCGCACCACGTCCGAGGCATGGCCGCACTTCCACGGCTGGCGGGTCAACTACGAGCAGATCGCCTACGCGTTGTGCCGACGCTGCGACGCGGTGCCCGCGCTGTGGACCGGCCCGCGGGACTTCGCCTCGACGCCGGTTCCGCCGCGCCGGCCGGCCGACCGGAAACCGGGCGAGGTGGAGCCGCCGACGGGGGGACAGGGGGCCTGACGGAGGGGTCCTCACGCCGCCGAGAGCGGAGCCGGGTGCGGGAAGGCGATGCCGGTCAGCTCCTCGGAGGCCGTCCACAGACGGCGGGCGGCGACCGGGTCGCCGGCCGCCCGCGAGCGGCCGACCAGGGTCGGGGCGCCGCGCATCTCGCCGAGGCCGTCCGGGCCGACGTAGCTCGCGCCGGGCAGGTCCGCGATCGCGGCGTAGAGGGTCGGCAGGGCGCCGGCCTTGTTGTCCTGCGCCACGAAGCGGTTGCCCAGCCGCATGAAGGCGCGCCGCAGCGCGCTGCCGTCGTGGCTCTGGAGGTTGGTGGCGGCCCAGCCCGGGTGCGCGGCCAGCGCGCGTACGGGCGAGCCCGACTCTGCGAGCCTGCGCTGGAGTTCGAGGGTGAAGAGCAGGTTGGCGAGCTTGGACTGGCTGTAGGCCTTCATGGGCGCGTACTCGCCGGAGAGGTTGAGGTTGTCGAAGTGGATGCGGGGGCTGCCCGGCATCCGGTGCGCGCCGGACGACACGGTCACCACCCGGTCGGTGATGTGGGGGAGCAGCAGGTTCGTCAGGGCGAAGTGCCCCAGGTGGTTGGTGCCGAACTGCGTCTCGAAGCCGTCCTTGGTGGCGGACTCCGGGATGTTCATGACGCCGGCGTTGTTGACGAGCAGGTCCAGGCCGCCCTGCCAGCCGGCGGCGAACTCGCGCACCGAGGCGAGATCGGCGAGATCGAGGCGGCGCACCTCCACGCTGCCCCGCACGCCCGAGGCGGCGGCCTCGCCGCGCCGGGGGTCGCGGACGGCGAGCACCACGTGCGCGCCCGCGCCGGCCAGCGCCTCGACGGTGGCGATGCCGAGCCCGCTGTTGGCGCCGGTCACCACGGCGGTGCGGCCGGTCTGGTCGGGGATGTCGGTGATGTTCCAGGTGCTGGTTCGAGTAGTCATGCCAGCAAATGTAGGCGGTGACTACAATGCTGTCAATGACAACAATGGTGACGGTGCCAACAATGTAGTCGGCACAAACATGACCGATACACTGATGCGTATGCACACCCGCACCCGCAGCTACCACCACGGAGACCTGCGCGCCGCCCTGCTGGCCCGGGCCGAGGAGACGCTCCGCGAGAAGGGGCCGGGCGCCCTGTCGCTGCGCGAACTCGCCCGCGACCTCGGCGTCAGCCATGCCGCGCCGAGCCGTCACTTCAAGGACAAGCAGGCCCTGCTGGACGCGCTGGCGCTGAACGGATTCGAGCGGCTGACGGCCGTCCTCGGGGCCTCGCAGGACGGCGTCCCGGACAAGATCGCGGAGCAGGTCGACGCGGTGGTCCGCGCCTATGTGGGCTTCGCCCGGGACAATGCCGCGCTCCTCGACCTCATGTACTCCATCAAGCACGACCCGTCGGCGTCCGACGCGCTGCTGGAGGCGACGCAGCGCTGGTCCGACCTGGTGCTGAAGATCGTCGCCGAGGGGCAGGCCAGGGGAGAGGTGCGGCCCGGATCCCTGGAGCAGGTCGCCCTCCCCGTCTTCGCGACCCTGCACGGCTACGCCGACCTCGCGGTGTCCGGGATGCTGCCCCAGGAGATGGACGAGCGCGGGCTGGACGACGTGGTCGCGTTCATCCTGCGCGGCGTGCGGCCGTGACCATGGCACGTGAAGCCGGGCGCGGTGCGAAAAGGAGTTGGGCGGGGCGGCGGCCGGCCGGTAGTCTGCGCCATGCCGTGACACCGACCGAGGAGGTGAGACCCATGAACGCTGAAGCTGTGTGGGTGCTCCCCCCGGGGATCACGGTCGGCGACTGACGCAGGAGTCGCCGGGAGCGCCTCGACAGAAGGTCCTCCCGAAAGGCAACTCCCCATGGATGTAGTGCACTTCACCGCCGGGACGACGAAGAACGGCGTCCTCGAACGCGACTTCACCCTCGGCGAGATCACCGGCGTCCTCTGGTCGCCCGCACCCGGCACCGACCGCGCGCCCCTGGTGCTGATGGGCCACGGCGGCGGCACCCACAAGAGGTGGCCCGCCATGGTGGGCCGCGCCGAACGCCTGGTCCACGACGGTGGGTTCCACGTCGCCGTCATCGACGCACCCGGCCACGGCGGCCGGCCGCGCACGCCGTACGACGAGCAGGAGATCGCCGCGCTGTTCGCGGCCAGGGCGGCGGGCGAGCCGGAGGGCCCGGTCGTCGTCCGCTACAACGCCCAGCTCGCCGAGCGCGCCGTACCCGAGTGGCGGGCCACCCTGGACGCCCTCCAGGAACTGCCGGAGATCGGCACCGGCGGGGCGGTCGGCTACTACGGCCTGAACATGGCCACCGCGATCGGGGTGCCGTTCGTGGCGGACGAACCGCGGGTCACGGCCGCCGTGTTCGGGCTCCACTGGCCGGACGTCCTGGCCGCGACGGCGAAGCGGATCACCGTCCCGATCGAGTTCGACATGCAGTGGGACGACGAGCACATCCCGCGCGACTCCGCTCTCGCGCTGTTCGACGCCTTCGCCTCGGCGGAGAAGTCGCTGCACGTCAATGCGGGCAGGCACAAGGAACTGCCCAGGTTCGAGGCCGACAGCGCGGTCCGGTTCTTCGTCCGCCACCTCGGCCGGACGGTCACGTCACAGGACTGACGGAACAGATGTCGGGGCCCGGTCGCCGACCGGGCCCCGACATCACTCGATGCTCAGTGTTCAGGAGAGTCCGCGGCGCGGTCGCCCAGCAGCCGGGCCAGCACCTCGCGCTGCAGCGGCTGCACCTCCGCGTGCAGGGCGCGCCCCTTGTCGGTCAGCACCACCCACACCCCGCGCCGGTCCTCCACGCAGACGGAGCGCTCCACCAGCCCGTCCTTCTCCAGGCGGCCGATGAGCCGGGACAGCGCGCTCTGACTGAGATGGACCCGTCCGACGAGGTTCTGCACCCGGCAGTGCTCGCCCTCGCCGAGGGACTCGGACGCGAGGATGTCGAGCACCTCGAAGTCGCTCGCGCCCAGGCCGCGGGGGTGCAGGACGCGATCGATCTCGCACATGGTGCGCGCATGCACGGAGAGGATGTCCCGCCACTGATCCTCGAGCCGGGCGTCGGCCGTCTTCACTGCCATACCCGCACGGTAACACCGAATCAGCCATTTGTTGACGGCGCAACCAATGCGGGTGCATACAGCTTGGCCGGTGGTGTCAGGAGGCGGGGTCCTGGAGCAGTCCGACGAGGTTGCCGTCCGCGTCCTTGACGAAGGCGATCAGCCGGCCGCCGCCGACGTCCTGCACGTCCTGCATCAGCTCGGCGCCCGCGTCCACCAGCGCGGCCAGCCGCGCCCGGATGTCGGAGACGTGCCAGTAGGGCACCGGGCCGGTCATGCCCTTCGCGTGCCCGTTGGGGTCGAGCCCGACGTCCTGCCCGGCGTCCTTGAAGCCGACGTAGTACGGCTCGTCCGCATACGGCTCCACCTCCAGCAGCGCGCTGAACAGCGCCTTCGCCTTGGCGAGGTCCTTGACGGGGTAGATGACGGTCTTGAGTCCGGCGGTCATGGCGTACTCCTCGACGGAAGGGGGGACCGACGGATTTCGTCGGTGCACTCACGCTAAGCCGGGGGAGGGCGGTGCGGCTTCTCGGATCCTGACCGGTTGGGTGCGTTCACACCTCGGCGACCAGCAGGCGGTAGCCGACATCGATGCTGCCGAGTCCGAGCAGGCCGGCGTGACGGGTGTGCCAGCGGCCGTCCGCGAGGTCGCCGGCGAGCCGCGCCAGCCCCGGGGCGACCACCTCCTCGCCTGCCTGGGCGAACAGGGAGATGCCGGCCCGCACCCGCGGGTCGAGATAGGCGTGGGGGCGGCGCCAGAAGGCGGCGCCGAACCCGTCGATGCAGTCGTGCGGCACCGGCACGGGCTGCTGCCGCACTCCGCCGAGCAGGTCGGCCAGCCGGTCGATCGCCACTGCGCGTGCGTCGTCGAGGGCGGCCGCCTGCGGAAGGTACTCCCGCACCAGCCAGAACCGCTCACGGAAGACCGTCTGGTCCCAGGTCAGGACGACGACCCGGCGGCGGGCGACCCGGCGCAGCTCCGCGATCCCGGCCGGGAGATCCGTCCAGTGATGGACGGTCAGCAGCGCCAGGACCGCGTCGGCGGCGTCGTCGCGCAGCGGCAGCCGTTCGGCGACCGCGCACACGGACGGCGCCGAACCCGGCGGCCGCTGCGCCAGCATGACCCGGCTGGGCTCGACGGCGAGCACCGTGTGCGGCGGCTCGTAGGAGCCGGTGCCCGCGCCTACGTTGACCACGTCCGCGACGTCCCCGAGCGCGGCGTGGATCTGCGCGGCGATCCGAGGATCGGGCCGCCGGGTCAGGCCGTACGTCGTGCCGAGCGTGTCATAGAGGGCCATGCCGCTCAGTATCGAACCGAACCGCGGCCGGCCCCAGGGGCGAATCCCGCTTCACCAGCTCCGTCGGCAGGATCACCGCCGCGTCCTCGCCCCCGGTCTGCGCCGGCGGCACCCGGACCATCTCGGCGCTGACGCGGTCGCAGGGCTGAGGGATCGTGGACGACAGGGCGCTCCCGGCGATGGCGTGGTTCGGCCACCGCTGAGCCACGACGGCGAGGGCCCGGCCGCGGGGGAGCGGAGGGCCCTCGCCCGTTCTCCGGACGGGGCAAGCGCCTCGCGGCGCCGGGATCGGTTCGTACGTTCCCGGTCAAGGCCGGTGGAACGCCCTGCGCGGCGGCCCGGAGTGCGGCAGAGTGTGGGGACGCGGAGTGCGGCGGTCCGGCCGGCGGAGGGGACGAGACGGTGAGGTCTTCGCTCGGCGCGCCACCTCCGGGCAGCGAACGCGGGCGCCCGTGAACGGCGATCCCTCCCGGCTAGGTGCGCGTGGCAGTCGGCCCCGGGCCGCGCTCCGTGGGGCGCGGGGCCGTGTCCTCGTCCGGCGGCGGCCGGCCACCGCGGTCCGGCGGTTCCCCCGTCTTCCGCTTCGGCGCGTCCCCGGGAACGTCGACGTGCCCGAGCCACTCGCACACCAGCCGGCCCAGCAGCGGACCCCCGTAGACGACGAATCCGACGCCGACGAGCCAGGACTCCACCACCAGGACCGTGCCGACCGGCCCGTAGCTGATCGCGTTGGTGACCAGGAGCGGGGTGAACACCAGATAGGAGAAGCCGCGCAGGCCGACCAGGCCCGCCATCGTCGCGATCGCGCCCGGCAGCAGATACCGCCAGGGCACCTGGCGGCAGAGCAGGAAGTGCGGTCCCCACCAGAAGAACAGCACGCCGACGCCCATGCTGAGCAGGATGCGCGGGGTGCCCGCCAGCACATGGCGGGTCTGTACCTGGGCGTACAGGTAGACCATGAGCATGAAGAGCCAGACCACCTGCCGCCAGATGCGGTGCCAGGGGACGGAGGCGGCCTGCCAGATCCGCTCGTAGCCGTTCTGCACGCTGGAGGCGAAGGAGATGCCGAACAGCGCGAGCAGGGCCATGCTCAGCGCGCTGGTGGTGCTGATGACCTGGCGGGTCGGGCCGAAGACATGGGCGAGGGCGGCGGCGGACCTGCCGGACAGCGCCATGCCGTCCACCAGCCACAAGGCGAACCCGCCGTGCCCGAACGGATCCGCGGCGGCGACCACGATCAGCAGCGGCGCCAGGGTGACCAGGGCGAGCGTCGCGAACCCCATCGCCCGGTGCAGCAACTCCAGCTCGGTCCCGCGGCGGTGCAGCTCGGCGACTCCCAACCGGTGCCACGAGGCCCACCGTGACATGGGGACCACCCCTTCCTCCGGCCCGGGGCCACCCGTGGTGGTGTGCTGAGTGGCCAGGAATGCCGCCAGGTAAACCTGAACGAGTGACGCGGCACCCGGCGGCAGTGCCCCTCCATGCCAGCATGAACCGTCCCGACCTCGACGAGGAGGTTTTCATGGACCGTCCCAGTGAACTCGTCCCGCTCCGGTACGTGGCCATCGGCGGCCGCGGCCCCGAGGATGTCGTCGCGGACTCCCGCGGCCGCGTGCTGACCGGCGTGGAGGACGGCCGCATCCTGCGCATCGACGGCCTGGCGGACCCCGCGGCCGCCCGCGTCGAGGTGCTCGCCGAGACCGGCGGCCGCCCGCTCGGCCTCGAACTCCTCGCCGACGACGCCCTGTTGGTGTGCGACGCCGAGCTCGGTCTGATGCGCGTCGACCTGCGCGAGGGCATCGTCCGCATCCTCGCCGACTCGGTGGCGGGGGAGCGGCTGCGGTTCTGCAGCAACGTCGTCGCCCTGGCCGACGGGAGCTTCTGCTTCACCGTCTCCAGCCAGGTCTACCCCCTGGACCAGTGGATCGGCGACATCGTCGAGCACACCGGAACCGGCCGGCTGCTGCGCCTGGCTCCCGGCAGTGAGCGTCCGGAAGTCCTGCTGGAGGGGCTCCAGTTCGCCAACGGCCTCGCGCTCAGCGCCGACGAGTCCTTCCTGGTCGTCGCCGAGACGGGCGCCTGCCGCCTCACCCGGTACTGGCTCACCGGCCCGGAGGCCGGCAGGAGCGAGCCCTTCGTCGAGGATCTCCCCGGCATGCCGGACAACATCTGGCGCGGCACACCGGACGGCCCGATCTGGGTGTCCCTGGCCGGCCCCCACGTCCCCCCGCTCGACCTGCTGCACCGCGCCGCCCCGGCCGTACGCCGTGCCGCGGCCCGGATCGCCGTCCGCGCCCCCTATCGCCCCACCGGCATGGCCGGCGTCGTCGCGGTCGACGACCTGGGCGGGATCGTCCACCACCTCGCCCGCCGCCGCTCCGGCTACCGCATGGTGACCAGCGTCTGCGAGGCCGCCGGCCACCTGATCCTGGGCAGCGTGTGGGAGCGGGGCATCGCGGTGTGCGAGCCACCGGTCCCGAAGTGACCGCGGCGCGGCCCGGGCGCTACCCTGTTGCCCGGCCGTGAGCACCCCTCGCGGCGCGGCGGTGGGGCCCGCCGTACCCGAACCGCGGCAGTGGTGCCGCCAACGGTCCCTACTTGCTGAGCTACGGCGCCCGCACGTCCAGGGCCCCGGCGAGTAGGAGAGGTACGACCATGACAGCCCCGGAGGCCGAGAGCATCCGCACCCGGACCCGTACCCCGAGGCCGCCCGTCTGGCGGGGCCAGGCGCCCGTCGTCGCGGTGGTGGCGCTCGGCGGAGCCCTCGGCGCCACCGCCCGCTACGCCCTCACCCTGTGGTGGCCCACCGCGCCCGGCGGATTCCCCTGGGCGACCTTCTGGACCAACGTCGTCGGCTGCGCCGTGATCGGCGTGTTCATGGTGGTCATCACCGACGTCTGGGCAGCCCACCGCCTGGTGCGCCCGTTCTTCGGCACCGGCGTGCTCGGTGGCTTCACCACCTTCTCCACCTACGCCGTCGACATCCAGCGGCTCGTCGACGGCGGCCACCCCGGCACCGGGCTGGCCTACCTCGCCGCGACCCTGCTCGCGGCCCTCACGGCGGTGTGGCTCGCGATGACCACGGCCCGCCGCGTCCTGAAGTGGAGGCAGCCATGACGAGGCTCACCGGCAGCGCCCTGCGCGTGACCGTCTTCATCGGCGAGAACGACACCTGGCACCACAAGCCGCTCTACTCCGAGATCGTGCACCGCGCGCACGCAACCGGACTGGCCGGCGCCAGCGTCTTCCGCGGCATCGAGGGCTTCGGCGCCTCGTCGCTGATCCACACCTCCCGACTGCTGTCCATGAGCGAGGACCTGCCGGTGGCGATCGTGATCGTCGACACCGAGGAGCGCGTCCGTGCCTTCCTCCCGCAGCTCGACGAACTCGTCGGCTCGGGTCTCGTCATCCTGGACGACTGCGAGGTCATCCGGTACGTCGGCCGTGAAGCGGACCCCGACCGCGCGGACACGAAGGGTAAGAAGTCGTTGTGAACTGGCTGCTGGTCGTGGGGGGCGCCGTCGTCGGTGCCCCGCTGCGCTACCTCACCGACCGCGCGGTGCAGTTCCGGCACGACTCGGTCTTCCCCTGGGGCACCTTCGCGGTGAACGTCTGCGGCTGCCTGATCCTGGGTCTGCTGACCGGCGCGGTGTCCGCCGGAGCGGCCGGCCCCCACCTCCAGCTGCTGCTCGGCACCGGTCTGTGCGGGGCCCTGACCACGTACTCGACCTTCTCCTACGAGACCCTGCGGCTGACCGAGACCGGTGCCGGGCTCTACGCTGCCGCCAACGTCGTCGGGAGTCTGGCGGCGGGCCTCGGCGCGGCATTCGCCGGGGCGTCGATCGCCGAGGCCCTGTGGGGGTAGGCGGCCGGCCGTCCGCACGCCCGTAGTAAGACTGTCCACAACACTGTCGACCCAACTCCTCAGAACTGGATCACATGAGCGTCATTAGCGTCGGTCAGGCCGTCGTCCTCGGAGCCGTCGAGGGGGTGACCGAGTTCCTCCCGGTCTCCTCGACCGGGCATCTGAAGATCACCGAGGGGCTGATGGGCATCCCCGTGGACGACGACGCGGTCGTCGGGTTCTCCGCCGTCATCCAGGTCGGCGCGATCGCCGCCGTGCTCGTGTACTTCTTCAAGGACATCGTGCGGATCGTCTCCGCCTGGGGGCGTGGCATCGCCAACAAGGAGGAGCGCCACCACCACGACTACAAGTTCGCCTGGTGGGTCATCTACGCCACGATCCCGATCGTGCTCGTGGGCCTCGCCGCCAAGCCGCTGATCGAGGGGCCGCTGGCCTCGCTGTGGGTGGTGGCGGCCTCGCTGATCGTCGGGTCGGGCGTGATGTGGGCGGCCGACCAGATGGGCCGGCACAAGCGCGGTGAGGACGACACCACCTTCAAGGACGCGATGCTGGTGGGCAGTTCGCAGATCCTGGCGCTGCTGTTCCCGGGCTTCTCCCGCTCGGGCGCCACGATGTCGACCGCGCTGATCCTGGACCTGGACCGGGTGGCGGCCACCCGGCTGTCGTTCTTCCTCGGCATCCCGGCGCTTACCGGCGCCGGCCTGTACGAGCTCAAGGACGCCCTGGGGGCGGGGGTGGGTGCCGCGCCGCTGATCGCCGGCACGGTCGTGTCCTTCGTGGTCGCCTACGCCTCGATCGCCTGGCTGCTGAAGTTCGTCGCCAAGCACTCCTTCAACGCCTTCGTGGTCTACCGGATCATCGTCGGCGTGCTGCTGCTGGGCCTGCTGGGCACGGGCGCGCTCAGCAGCTGACGCCCGCCGTCCGCCCGTCTCGGGGCGTGGAGTCCACTGCCGGACTTCACGCCCTTCGTCGTTCCCGGCCCGTTCCCGGCCCGGAACGCTTGACAGCCGCCGCCCGTCACCCGCAGGATCACTCCCGTGAACCTGTCAGACAGCCAGACAGCCAGTCAGGGCCCGCGACGCGTCAGCGCCATGGAAGCGGTGCTCGGGTACCTGCGTGCCGCCATCGAACGCGGCGACTACGCGGTGGGG
Organism: Streptomyces sp. NPDC057616; assembly: GCF_042800575.1. NCBI lineage: Bacteria > Bacillati > Actinomycetota > Actinomycetes > Kitasatosporales > Streptomycetaceae > Streptomyces > Streptomyces sp. NPDC057616. Next base: position 87,924 of record NZ_JBHVGU010000007.1, on the reverse strand, counting down.
GACAAGCTGCCCTCGGAGGCGGAGCTGTGCCGCACCCTCGAGGTGAGCCGCCCCGTCCTGCGGGAGGCCCTCAGGGCCCTGCAGACGATGGGCCTGACCGTCTCACGGACGGGCAAGGGCACGTTCGTCGTCGCCAGCACCGTGGAGGACCCCACGTTCGGCGACTACGCGGCCAGCGACCTGCTGGAGGTCCGCCGCCACGTCGAGATCCCGGTGGCGGGCTACGCGGCCGTGCGTCGCACCCCCGAGGACCTCGACCACCTGGCGCACCTGCTGGAGCGCATGGAGCGGGAGACCGACACCACCTCGTGGGTCGCCCTCGACACGCTGTTCCACCTGGCCGTCGCCCAGGCCTCCCAGAACCCGGTCTTCCGCCGCGTGATCGAGGAGATCCGGGACGCGCTGGCGCGCCAGTCGGCCTTCCTCACCGAGCTGGGCGGGCGGCGCGAGCAGTCCAACCGCGAGCACCGGGCGATCGTCGAGGCGCTGACCGACGGTTCCGGAGCGGACGCCGAGGAGGCCATGGCCCACCACCTCGACCGCGTCAGGACGACCCTCACCGACATCGTGCGCCCCGCGCGTGCGGACAGCCCCACGGAAGGCGGACCCGAGGCGTGAGCGAGCAGCACCTCAAGGACGAGACGCGCACCCCCGCCACCCACGTCGACGCCGGCGACGCCGGTTACAGCAAGTCCCTTAAGTCCCGGCACGTCAACATGATCGCCATCGGCGGCGCCATCGGCACCGGCCTGTTCCTCGGCGCCGGCGGGCGCCTCGCCGACGCGGGACCCTCCCTGTTCATCGCCTACGCGGTCTGCGGCCTCTTCGCCTTCCTGGTGGTGCGCGCCCTAGGCGAGCTGGTGCTCTACCGGCCCTCCTCCGGCGCCTTCGTCTCCTACGCCCGCGAGTTCCTGGGCGAGAAGGGCGCCTACACCGCGGGCTGGATGTACTTCCTGAACTGGGCCACCACCGGCATCGCCGACATCACCGCGGTCGCCACCTACACCCACTACTGGGGCATGTTCTCCGACATCCCTCAATGGTTGATCGCATTGATCGCCCTGGCCGTGGTCCTCACCGTCAACCTGATCTCGGTGAAGATCTTCGGCGAGATGGAGTTCTGGTTCGCCATCGTCAAGGTCAGCGCGCTGGTCATCTTCATGTGCATCGGCATCTACCTGCTGGTCACCCAGCATCCCGTCGACGGCACGGAACCCGGCCCGGCCCTGATCACCGGCCACGGCGGCATCTTCCCCAACGGCCTGCTGCCCATGCTCCTGATCATCCAGGGCGTCGTCTTCGCCTACGCCTCCGTCGAACTGGTCGGCGTCGCGGCCGGCGAGACCAGCAACCCCGAGAAGATCATGCCGAAGGCGATCAACTCGATCATGTGGCGCGTCGGCCTCTTCTACGTGGGCTCCGTGGTCCTGCTGTCGATGCTGCTGCCGTGGAACAAGTACAGCGCCGCCCAGAGCCCCTTCGTGACGGTGCTGTCCCACGTCGGCATCCCCGCGGCCGGCGGCGTGATGAACCTCGTCGTCCTCACCGCGGCCATGTCCTCGCTCAACTCCGGCCTGTACTCCACCGGCCGCATCCTGCGCTCCATGGCGATGTCCGGCTCCGCCCCCAAGTTCACCTCGGTGATGAGCCGCAGCCAGGTACCGTACGGCGGAATCCTGCTGACCAGCGGTATCTGTGTGCTGGGCGTGGGCCTCAACTTCGTGGTCCCCGCCGACGCGTTCGAGATCGTCCTGAACTTCGCGGCGCTCGGCATCCTCTCCACCTGGGGCATGATCATGATCTGTCACCTCCTCTTCTGGCATAAGACCCAGAGGGGCGAGCTGACCCGCCCGGGCTACCGGCTCCCGGGATCCCCCTGGACCGAACTCGTGACGCTGGCCTTCCTCGCCTCCGTCCTGGTCCTCATGTACGCCGACGGAGGCGCCGGCCGCACCACCGTGCTGTGCCTGCCGTTGATCGTCGGAGCGCTCGTCGGCGGCTGGTTCGCCATCCGCCGCCGCGTCGCACGGCCGTCCACCGAGAACCCATCCACGACCGGAGCGGGCGCGTGACCCTCGCGCCCCTCCTCGACAAGAGGCAGTGATGTTCAGCAGCACCGTCGCGGACGCACCCCTGATCCGCGAGCCCCTCCACGCCCCCGTCGCCCACCTGATACGCGGCGGGGTCGTCGAGGGCCTCCACCACGGCTCCGTCGTCGTCCTCGACGCCGACGGCTCGGTCCAGCTCCAGATCGGAGACATCGAGGCCGCCTTCTACCCCCGCTCCGCCCTCAAGCCCGTCCAGGCGGTCGCCATGGTGCGGGCGGGGCTCCCGCTCGACGGAGAGCTCCTCTCCCTCGCCGCGGCCAGCCACTCCGGCGAGGAACGCCACCTCGCCGGCGCCCGGCGCATCCTTGAACTCGCCGGCCTCACCGAGGACCACCTGGGCAACGTGCCGGACATGCCGTTCGACCCGGCCGTCCGCGACACCTGGGTGCGGGACGGGCGCACGCCCTCCCGGCTCGCCCAGAACTGCTCCGGCAAGCACGCGGCGATGCTCTACACCTGCCGGCTCAACGGCTGGTCCCTGGACAACTACCTCGACCCCGGGCATCCGCTCCAGCAGGCGATCGCGGAGATCGTCGAGGACCTCACCGGGCAGGGCATCGCGCGGGTGACCGTCGACGGGTGCGGGGCCCCGCTGTTCTCCGTGTCGCTGCACGGGCTCGCGCGGGCGGCCGCCCGCATCACCACCGCGGCGGCCGGTACGCCCGAGGCGCGCGTCGCCGACGCCATGCGCGACCACGCCGAGATGGCGTCCGGCGCCGGCCGGGACGTGGCCGAGCTCATGCGCGCCGTGCCGGGACTGCTGGCGAAGGACGGCTTCGAGGGCGTCCAGGTCGCCGCGCTGCCCGACGGGCGGGCCGTCGCCGTGAAGATCGCGGACGGGGCCGCCCGGGCGCGGATCCCCGTCGCCGCGGCGGCACTCGCGCGCGCGGGCGTGGACCCCTCGCTGCTCGTGGACTTCGCGGGAGAGCCCCTGCTCGGTGGCGGTGAGCCGGTGGGGTGCGTGCGTGCGGTGCGCGCCCTGGACCCGGTGCCGCTGTCCGCCTGCGCGTAGCACTTCGCGTTCTGCCGGGGACTGCGGGCCGGTTGCGGTCCACGGGCCGTTCGCGGCCGGTCGCGCAGTTCCCCGCGCCCCCAGGACGGGGGCGCTCACCCCCAGCCCCTTGAAAGAGGAAACAGCTCCCTCATGACTACCGCCGCCCTTCGCAGCGAGCACGACCTCCTCGGCGACCGGGACATACCCGCCGACGCGTACTGGGGTGTGCACACGCTGCGCGCCACGGAGAACTTCCCCATCACCGGCACGCCGATCTCCGCCTATCCGCATCTGATCGACGCCCTCGCCGCCGTCAAGGAGGCCGCCGCGCTCGCGAACGAGGAGCTGGGGCTGCTGGAGCCGAGGAAGGCGGCCGCCATCGTCGCGGCATGCCGCGAGATCCGGGACGGCAGGCTGCACGACCAGTTCGTCGTCGACGTCGTCCAGGGCGGCGCCGGCACGTCGACCAACATGAACGCCAACGAGGTCGTCGCCAACCGGGCGCTGGAACGGCTGGGGTTCGAGAAGGGCCAGTACCAGCACCTGCATCCCAACGAGGACGTCAACCTCTGCCAGTCCACCAACGACGTCTACCCGACGGCCGTCAAGGTGGCGACGGTGTTCGCGGTGCGCGGGTTGCTCGACGCGATGTCCGTACTGCAGGACGCCTTCGCGGACAAGGCCGTCGAGTTCCGCGACGTGCTCAAGATGGGTCGTACGCAGTTGCAGGACGCGGTGCCCATGACGCTCGGTCAAGAGTTCTCCGCCTATGCCGTCATGCTGGACGAGGACCGCAACCGTCTTGACGAGGCGGTCCAGTTGATCCATGAGATCAACCTCGGCGCCACGGCCATCGGCACCGGACTCAACGCCCCCGCCGGCTACGCCGAGGCGACCCGCCGCCACCTCGCCGACATCACCGGACTGCCGCTGGTCACCGCCGCCAACCTGGTCGAGGCCACCCAGGACTGCGGCGCGTTCGTCCAGATGTCGGGGGTGCTCAAGCGGATCGCCGTCAAGCTCTCCAAGAGCTGCAACGACCTGCGCCTGCTGTCGTCCGGGCCGCGTGCGGGCCTCGGGGAGATCAACCTGCCTCCGGTGCAGGCCGGTTCGAGCATCATGCCCGGCAAGGTCAACCCGGTGATCCCGGAAGTCGTCAACCAGGTCGCCTTCGAGGTGATCGGCAACGACGTCACCATCACGATGGCCGCGGAGGCCGGGCAGCTCCAGCTCAACGCCTTCGAGCCGATCATCCTGCACTCCCTGTCGGAGTCCATCACGCACCTGCGCGCCGCCTGCCTCACCCTCGCCGAGCGCTGCGTGTCCGGCATCACCGCCAACACCGAGGCGCTGCGCGCCAGCGTGGAGAACTCCATCGGCCTGGTCACCGCGCTCAACCCGTACATCGGGTACACGGCCGCGACCGACATCGCCAAGGAGGCCCTCGTCACCGGCCGGGGTGTGGCCGAACTCGTCCTGGAGAAGGGTCTGTTGCCCGCCGACAAGCTCGCCGGCCTGCTGCGCCCCGAGGTCCTCGCGGGCAGTGGATCGCCGATCGGCTGACCCTCCACACCTCCCGCCGGGCTCCCCGCCGTACCGCGAGGACGCGCCAGGACCGGGGCGGCGGCACAATGGTGATCATGACAGTGACGTCGTCCCCCACCTTCGAACCGGTCCTGGCGCGCATCGCCGAGGAGATCGGGCGGACGCCCGGACGCGGCCGGCCCGCCGACTACATCCCGGCGCTCGCGGCCTGCGACCCGCGCAGCTTCGGCATGGCCGTCGCGGAGCCGGACGGCACGGTGTACGGCGTCGGGGACTGGCGCGAGCCGTTCTCGACGCAGTCCATCACCAAGGTCTTCACCCTCGCCCTCGACCTGGCCCGCGAGGGCGACCAGTTGTGGGAGCACGTGGGCCGCGAGCCCTCCGGCAACCCCTTCAACTCGCTGATCCAGCTGGAGTACGAGAACGGCATCCCGCGCAACCCGTTCATCAACGCGGGTGCCCTCGTGGTCACCGACCGCCTGCAGACCCGTACCGGAGACGCCTCGGGCGAGCTGCTCGGCTTCCTGCGCGCCGAGAGCGGCAACCCGGACCTGGACTTCGACCTGGACGTCGCCGCCTCCGAGACCGCGCACGGCGACCGCAACGCCGCCCTCGCCCACTTCATGGCGTCGTACGGCAACATCGACAACCCGGTGCCGGTGCTGCTCGACCAGTACTTCCGCCAGTGCTCGGTCACGGCGTCCTGCGCCGACCTCGCCCTGGCCACCGGCTTCCTGGCCCGCCACGGCGTACGCGCCGACGGCACCCGCCTGCTCAGCCAGAGCGAGGCCAAGCAGGTCAACGCCGTGATGCTGACGTGCGGGACGTACGACGCGGCCGGTGACTTCGCCTACCGCGTCGGGCTGCCCGGCAAGAGCGGTGTCGGCGGCGGCATCATCGCGGTCGTGCCCGGACACTGCACGCTGTGCGTGTGGAGTCCGGGGCTCGACGAGCGCGGCAACTCGGTGGCCGGCGTCGCGGCCCTCGACCGCTTCACGACCCTGACCGGTCTGTCGGTGTTCTGACCCGGCAGGGCGCGGGAGTTCGGTCCAGGAACTCCGTCAGCAGCGGCAGCAGCACCGAGGTGCGCCGCATCAGCGCCACGTGCGTGGCGGCCGGCACGACCGCCAGCCGCGCGTCGGGGATCAGCTCCCGCATCTCCGCCGCGTGCTCGACGCGTACGAAGTCGGTGTCACCGACGACGAGGAGCGTGGGCGCGGTCAGGCTGCGCAGATCGTCGTCGGTCCACTCCAGCGGGGCGTGGGCGGCGCCGGTGACCTTGCCGAGGAAGTCCTGGAAGTGCTCGGGATGCGGCGCGACGGCCGCGTAGGCCTCGGCCCATTCCTGGAAGTCCGCCTGGCTGGGCAGCCGCGGCGAGCTGTAGTCCGGGGTGCGGACCTCGTCGTGGTAGCCGTCCTGCCGGAACTGCGTGGAGGCGAGCACCAGCCGGCCGACGCGCTCGGGATGCCGTACCGCGATCTCCAGTGCGGTCAGGCCGCCGAGGCTGAAGCCGATGAAGTCGGCCTGCCGGATGCCGAGTTCGTCCAGGAGCGCGACGACGTCGGAAGCGAGGTTCGCCACCGACATCTCGCGCTCGGTGTCGGCCGTGTGGCCGTGGCCCTGCAACTCGGGCGCCACGACGCGGCGGCCCTCGGCGAGGGTGGGCAGCACGGCCCCGAAGGAGAGGCCGACGGTGTGCACCCCGCCGTGCAGCAGGACGAGGGGCCGCTGCCCGGTCCGGTCGGCGCCGTGGGTCTCGTAGTACATCTCCAGGCCGTTGACCTTGGCGTAGGCGGAGCTGTTCGGCATGGTCGTCACGTCCGTTCCGTGGTGGTGGGGCCGGGGCGGGAAGCAGGGTCCGTACACAGGGGAGACCGGCAGGTCACGGGAAATTCATCGCCGCGCGGCGGGATCACACGCCGGTCACACGCAGGCCCCCGTCCGGCAGGCGGCGCGTCAGGCTACGGCCATCCGGCGTTGACACGCTTTCCGAGTGTTGGCCATGGCTTCTCCCGTCGATCTCCGCCGCTGCCAGGTGCTGGGCCTGGCCGGCACCGCCTTCCTCGCCCTGGGCGGTGAGACGGCCGGCGCCCTTCCCGTACGGGATCTGCTGGCTCCGGCCAACGTCCACGCCGCGCTCGGCCTGGTCGGCGCGTACTTCGGCCTGGTGCTGCTGATAGCGGCCTGGGTGCTGCTCGGCCGGCTGGTGCGCGGCGCCGAGCCGCCCACCCCGCGCGACCTGCTGCTCGTGTTCGCCGTCTGGGCGGCCCCGCTGCTGCTCGCCCCGCCGCTGTTCAGCCGCGACGTCTACAGCTACCTCGCCCAGGGCGCGATGGTCGACGCCCACATGGACGTCTACGCCCACGGGCCCGCCCAGCTCGGCGGCCCGCTCGCCGACGAGGTGGCCCCGCTGTGGCAGCACACCGGTGCCCCCTACGGCCCGGTGTTCCTCGCGGTCGCCTCCGGGCTGTCCGGCCTGACCCGCGGTGAGATCCCGGCCGGCCTCTTCGGGATGCGGGTGGTCGCCCTGCTCGGCGTGGCGCTGATGGCCGCCGCGCTGCCGCGCCTGGCCCGGCACAGTGGCGCCGACCCGGCCGCCGCGCTCTGGCTCGGCGCCCTCAACCCGCTGGTCCTGCTCCACCTGGTGGCGGGCGCCCACAACGACGCGATCATGCTCGGCCTGCTCGGTGCCGGGCTGGTCGCGGCACTCGGCCGGTGGCCCGTCCTGGGCGCCGTCCTCGTCACGCTCGCCGCGCTGGTGAAGGCGCCCGCCGTGCTCGGACTCGCCGCGGTCGTCGTCCTCCAGGTCCGAGCCGGGCGGCATCCGGCGCAGGCCGTCTGCACGACCGTCCTCGCGACCGCGGCCACCACGGTCGCCGCGACCGCCGTCGCCGGCACGGGATACGGCTGGATCGGCGCCCTCGACACCCCCGTCTCCCCGCACAACTGGGCGCTCTCCAGCCTCCTCGGCCGCGCCACCGGCGCCGTGCTGGCGCGCTTCGGCAGCGACCTGGCGCCCCTGGCCCTCCCGGCCTGGCACGTGTTCGGCCTCGCGATCACCGCCGTCGTCGTGGCGGCCATATGGTCGCGGCTGCGCCCCAGGCCGGTCTACGCGCTCGGGCTGAGCCTCGCCGCGGTGGCCGCGTTCGGCCCGGCGATCCGCCCCTGGTACGCCCTGTGGGGCCTGTTCCTCATCGCCGCCGCGGCACCCACCACGTCGGTACGGCAGCGGGTGGCGGCCGTCACGGGAGTGCTCGCGCTCGCCACCCTGCCCAGCGGCGGCCCCGCCGACAGCGGGCAGTTGATGCTGGCGGTCTCCGGCGGCGCGCTCGCCGTCGTCGTCCTGTGGCAGGCCCATCAGGCGGCCCAGGCACCCGCTCTGGAAAGGACGGCATGAACCCGCCCCGCACCGACCGCGGCCGGCTGCTGCTGGTCCTCGCCCTCGCCGCGGCCGTCGCCGCCTTCACCGCGACGGTCCCGCTCCTGCGCGACTGGTTCGACCTGCGCGTCTACTACGGCGCGGTCAACACCTGGATCCACCACGGCGGCCGGCTCTACGACTACCAGGTGCCGGGGACGGCGTACGGCTTCACCTACCCGCCGTTCGCGGCCGTCAGCATGCTGCCGATGACCCTCGTCGGCCTGCGCACCGCGATCGCGGGCTCCGTCCTGCTCAACCTCGCGGCCCTGGCGCTGATCCTGCACTTCCTCACCGACGGGGCATGGCGCCGCTACGGCTGGTTCGGCTGCGCTCTGGGCGCCTGTCTGCTCGCCCTGTACGAACCGCTGCGCGACACCTTCAGCTTCGGGCAGGTCAACCTCCTGCTGCTGGCGCTGGTCCTCACCGACGCGTGGCTGCTGTCCTCCGGCCGGGAGCGCCTGGCGGGCGTCGGCATCGGCCTGGCGGCCGCCGTCAAGCTGATGCCCGCAGTCTTCATCGGCCTGCTGCTGCTCGCCGGGCGCCGGCGGGCCGCCGCCGTCGCGGGCGCGGTCACCGTCGCGGCGACCGGCTTCGCCGCGGTGGTGGCCCCGGACGCCTCCCGCTTCTACTGGACCGAGGCCCTGTGGGACACGAACCGGGTGGGCCGGCTCGACTACGTCTCCAACCAGTCGCTCCAGGGCATCCTCGCCCGGCTCGGCGACACCGACCGCACGGCCTGGGCCGCGGCGGTCCTGGTGGTCCTCGGCGTCTGGGCGTGGCGCACCCGCCGCGCCCTCGCGGCGGGCGACTGGCCGGCCGCGTTCGCCCTGACCGGCCTGACGGCCTGTCTCGTCAGCCCGATCACGTGGGTGCACCACCTGGTGTGGCTGCTGCCGGCCTTCTCCGTGCTGGTGCGCGCCGGGCACCCGCGCGTGGCGGGCGCCCTGTACGCCGTGATGTGCACCAGCGTGGTGTGGCTGTGGTTCCACGACGCGTCCGGCGTCGACGGCTTCCTCGGCAGCAACCTCTACACATGGATCACCCTGGGCCTGCTGCTGTGGCTGCCGGCCGGTCAACTCCGCGCGGACAGCCTGCCCTTGCGGCGCAGCAGCAGCGCCACGGCGCCCGCGCCGATCAGGGCGGCACCCGAGATGATGCCCGCCGCCGGCCACCCCGGCCCGCCGTCCGGGGCGACGGCCACGGGGGTGGGGCGCGGTGCCGCCACGGGTGTGGCGTGCGGTCCGGGCCGGGGCTTGAACCGCAGCGCGTCCAGCGAGCCCACCGGTTCGACCCGCCCGGCGGCCTCGAACCCCCAGTCGAGCAGCTGACGGGCCTCCTCGTAGACGGCGAACCCGCCGCCCTCCTGGGGGTTCATCACGGTGACCACGAGCGTGCGCCCGTCCCGGCGGGCCGCGGCGACGAGCGTGTTGCCGGCGTTGCTGGTGTAGCCGTTCTTGACGCCGATCAGCCCGGGGTAGGGCTGCACGCCGTTCGCGCCGGTCAGCAGCCGGTTGGTGTTCTGGATGCCGTACGACCAGCCGCTGCCGCCCGGGAACATCGCCTCGGCCGTGCCGCAGTACCGCGCGAAGTCCGCGTTGCGCAGGCCCTCCCGGCCGAACACCGCCAGGTCGTACGCGGAGGAGACCTGGCCCGGCATGTCGTACCCGTCGGGCGAGCGCACGTGCGTGTCGAGGGCGCCCAGGGTGCGGGCCTTGGCCTGCATCTGCTCGGCGGTCCGCTGCCAGCCGCCGTTCATCGAGGCCAGCACGTCCACGGCGTCGTTGCCGGAGTTCAGGAAGACCCCGCGCCACAGGTCGGAGACCTGGTAGGTGTGCCCGTCGGCGACCCCGACCATGCTGCTGCCCGGCCCGATGTCCGACATCTCCTGCTGGCTGACGGTGTGCCGGAGGTCTCCCGGCAGCGTCGGCAGCACGGTCAGCGCGAACAGGGTCTTGAGCGTGCTGGCGGGCGGGAGCCGGCGGTGCGCGTCGTGGGCGGCCAGCACCTCGCCGGTACGGGCGTCGGCCACCAGCCAGGACAGCGCGGAGACGTCGGGCAGCCCCGGCGCCGCGCGATGCGGCCGGACCTGGGTGCCCTCGCGATACAGGTACGACGACTGCGGCACGGCCGCCCGCAGCGGCGCGGGCGGCGTGGGCTCCGCCCCGGCCGCGACCGCGACGGGCGTGAACGACATGACCGCCGCGGCGCAGAACGCGCAGGTGGTGACGGCCGCCCGGGAGGGGAAATCGGTGATCATATGATCAACCTAGGAATTGCCCGCTCGTCCGCGGCGATGACCGGGCCGGGGGAGGGGCGCTAGCACCCGGATGCCACAGTCCGGGCCGCGGTCCGCAGCGGCTCATGGCGCACACCGTGCCGGAAAGCGCGTCGGTGGCCGAGCCGCCCGGCAGCACGCGGTCGAGCCGGCTGCGCGAGGTGATGCCGAGCCTGGTGAACACCTTGCGCAGGTGGTACCGGACGGTGCGGGCGCTGATGAACAGCCGCGTGCCGATCTCGGGATTCGACAGGCCGTCCCGCGCGAGACGGGCGATCCGCGCCTCGCGGTCCCGGGCGCACGCCGGCCGGTAGGCATGCGCGTCCGTCTCGGCGACGCGTGGATCGCCGACAGCGAGGACGTCGTGCTCCTGCACGAGCCCGGCCGCTATCCGGTGGCGTACTTCCCGATCGTCGGCATCCCCTCCGGCGTACTGGAGCCGGGCGAGCACACCACCCGGCACCGAGACCTGGGGCCGACCTCCTGGTACACGGTGCGCTCCGGGGAGCAGAGCAGGCAGCGTGCGGCCTGGCAGCACACCGAACTGCCCGACCACGCCGCGGAGTTGAAGGGGCGTGTCGCGTTCGCCTGGCGTGCGATGGACGCCTTCTACGAGGAGGACGAGCGGATCGTCGGGCACGCCGCCGACAACTACCACCGCATCGGCATCCGCCGGACCGGCCGCCACCTCGTCGTCCGCGCCGGCGACCGGACCGTCGCCGACTCCGGGCGCCCGCTGGTCCTCCACGAGTCCGGATGCGCGCCCCGCTGGTACGTGCCGCGCGCCGACATCGACGAGACCGCGCTCACGCCCGTCGAAGGTCAGACCTTCTGCCCGTACAAGGGCCTGTGCGACTACTACGACATCGGAGAGGCGAGGCGCGCCGCGCGGTCGTACCGTAACGCCTACCGGGAGGTCGACCGGATCGGCGATCCGGTGTCCTTCGAGCCGGGCGAGGTCGACGTGCACCTCGACGGTGTCCGGCTGCGGCTGGAGCCCGGCCAGAAGGTCGCCTCGCCCGGCGTCGACCGCAACCTCGACCTCGACGAGACGCACCCGGTCGGGCAGCCATGACCGGTGCCCCGCACCCGTCCGTCACCACCAGGGCCGGCGTCGCGGGGCGGCGAGGAAGGAGCGAGCCATGCCGTCCCTGCTGTCGGTGAACGTCGGGATGCCCAAGGATGTGCCGTGGCAGGGCCGCACCGTCCACACCGGCGTGTGGAAGTACCCGGTGTCCGGGCCCGCGATGGTGCGGCGGCTCAACATCGACGGCGACGGCCAGGGCGACACCCAGGGACACGGCGGCGAGCAGCGGGCCGTCCTCGTCTACCAGATCGGCTCCTACCGCCACTGGGAGCGGCACTTCGGGCGGGACGACTTCGAGTTCGGCCAGTTCGGGGAGAACCTCACCGTCGACGGACTGCCCGACGACGAGGTCTGCGTCGGCGACCGCTACCGCATCGGCGAGGCCGAGTTCGAGGTCACCCAGCCCCGGGTCACCTGCTACCGCGTGGGTCTGCGCCTCGGCGAACCGGAGCTGCCCGCCCTGCTGGTCGCCCACCACCGGCCCGGCTTCTACATGCGGGTCCTGCACGAGGGGCACATCGAGGCGGGCGACGAGATCGTCAAGACCGGCACCGGTCCCGGCGCGCTCACCGTGGCCGACATCGACGCGCTGCTCTACCTCCCCGGCCGCGACCAGGCCAAGCTGCGCCTCGCCCTGAACATCCCCGCGCTGAGCCCCGGTTGGCAGGGCTCGTTCCGCGATCTGCTCGCCGAGGCGGAGGCCGGGGCCGACGCGGGGACCGGAGCCGGCGCCGACCGCGCACGCCTCGCCGAACACCCCGCCTGGGACGGTTTCCGTGCGCTGCGCGTGGCCGACGTGACCGCCGAGAACACGTCGGTCACCTCGATCCGCCTGGCCGCCCCCGACGGAAGCCGGCTCCCCGCCGCCCGGGCGGGCCAGTACCTGACGCTGCGGCTGCCCGCGTCCGACGGCTCCGCCCCGGTGCGCAGCTACTCGCTGTCCGACGCGCCCGACAGCGGCAGCTACCGCATCAGCGTCAAGCACGAGCCGCACGGTGTCGCCAGCGGCTACCTCAGCACCGAGCTGCGGGCGGGCGCGGAGCTCGAAGTCGCCGCGCCCCGGGGCGAGTTCGTCCTCACCGAAGGAACGGGGCCCGTCCTCCTCGTGTCGGCCGGCATCGGGCTGACCCCCGTGCTGTCGATGCTGCACGAGCTCGCCGCCGTCCGGAGCCGGCGCGAGGTGTGGTGGGTCCACGGGGCGCGCAGCCCCCGGGAGCACCCTCTGGTCGCCGAGGCGCACGCCCTTCTCGAGGCGCTGCCGCGCTCCCGCGAGCACATCTTCTACAGCGCGGCCACTGCGGAGGAGCTCCGCGCCGCCCACGCCACCGCCGGGCGCGTGACCGCGGAAGAGCTGATCGCGCTGGACGTGCCGGCCGACGCGACCGCCTACATCTGCGGTCCGGAGTCGTTCATGGCGGACATGACGGCCGCCCTGGCCGCGGCGGGCATCGACGCCGGCCGCATCCACACCGAGCTCTTCGGAGCCCTGCCCGCCATCAACCCCGGCCTCACCGAGCGAGCCGCCGTGCCGCCGCACCAGCCACCCGGGCCGCCCGGAACCGGGCCCATGGTGACCTTCGCCCGCAGCGGCATCTCCACGCGTTACCCCGACGGCGGCGGCAGCGTGCTCGAACTCGCCGACGCCTGCGACGTGCCCGCCCGCTGGAGCTGCCGTACCGGCGTCTGCCACACCTGCGTCACCCCGCTGCTGACGGGGACCGTCACCTACCGGCCGACCCCGCTGGAACCGCCGCCCGACGGGGAGGTCCTCATCTGCTGCGCCCGGCCCGGCGGCGACATCGTTCTGGACATGTGAGGTGTGCCCGATGGACTACCGGCCGGAGGTCGTGACCCTCTCGGTGAGCGACGTCGAGAAGGCCACGGCGTTCCACACGCAGCAGGTCGGCCTCCACCTCGACGTCGACTTCGGTCCCACCGACGCCTTCCGCGTGGTGCCGCTGACGCCGCCGGGATCGGCAGGCGCCCTGCACCTGGCCGTCGCCGGCATCGAGGCCGCCGATCGCGAACTCACCGAACGCGGCGTCGCGGTGGGCGGTATCCGGCACAAGTCGCCGGTCGGCGACCGGAAGGGCGGCTGGACCGCGGGCCCCGATCCCGAGCGGCGGAACCACGCCGGCTTCGCCGACTTCAGCGATCCGGACGGCAGCACCTGGACGATCCAGGAGATCGGGTACCGCCCACCGGCGTGACGCTGCGGGTGCCCGCGTCAGTGGGCGTGGACCTCGGCGGCGTCCAGGCCGCGGTCGACGCCGTGCGGGACGACCTTCTGGCCGGGCTCCAGCCGCAGCCGGACACCGTCGAGGTAGACCTCGACCTGGTCCGGCTCGAAGGAGACCAGGTCCGTGATGCGGTCGACCTCCCGGTATGCGTCCCGGTACGTCCAGGCGGCGCGCCCCGCCTCTCCGATGTCGTAGTAGTCGCACAGGCCCTTGTAGGGGCAGAAGGTCTGGCCTTCGACGGGCCTGAGGGCGGTCTCGTCGATGTCGGCGCGCGGGACGTACCAGCGGGGCGCGAACCCGGACTCGTAGAGCACGACGGGGTGTTCGGAGCGGGCGATCACGGTGTCGCCGAGGCGGACTTCGAGGGTGCGGGACGTGGTGCGGATGTCGATGCGGTGGTAGTTGTCGGCGGCGTGCCCGAGGATCCGCTCGTCCTCCTCGTAGAAGCCGTCCATCGCGCGCCAGGCGAAGGCGATGCGCCCCTGGAGTTCGGTGGCGTGGCCGGGCAGGGCGGTGAACTCCCAGGCGGCGCGTTCGGTCGTGCGCCCGCCGGCGCGCACCGCGAACCAGCTGGTGTCGCCGAGGTCCTTGTGCCGGGTGACCTTGCCGCTCGGGACGAGGGCCCGTGTGTCGACGTCGGCGCGGGGGAAGTAGGCGACGGGGTAGCGGCCGGGTTCGTGCAGCAGGACGACGTCCTCGCTGTCGGCGATCCAGCCGTCACCGAACCTCACCCGCATACGGCGGCGCAGGCGCTCGGCGAACAGGAGGCGCTCGGGGAGGGGTTCAGGGGTGAGGAAGTGGCCGATCGCGCCGGCGGCGAGCGGGCCTTGCTGCCAGGACAGACCCATGACGGTTTCCTTTCGTGGATGCTCGCCCGTCAGGCGAGGACGCGGCCGAGGAAGTCGCGGATGTGGCCGGTGATGGTCTCGAGGTGGCTCTCCAGGGCGAAGTGGCCGGACTCCAGCAGGTGGATCTCGGCGTCGGGCAGGTCCTGGCGGAACGCCTCGGCGCCCGCCGGGCCGAAGATCTCGTCACCGGCTCCCCACACCGCGAGCAGCGGGACCTGGGAGTCGCGGAAGTACTGGTGGACCTGCGGGTAGAGCTCCACGTTGGTGGGGTAGTCCCGGAAGAGCTTGAGCTGGATCTCGGCGTTTCCGGGGCGGTCGAGGAGCGCCTGGTCGTGGACCCAGTTGTCGGGGCTGACCAGGCTGGGGTCCGCCACGCCGTTCAGGTACTGCCAGCGGGTGCTCTCCAGGGTCAGGGCGCCGCGCATGGGGGCTTCGGTCTCCGGACCCGGGTTGCCGGTGTAGGCGAAGACGGCGTCCCAGAAGGGCTTGACGAAGCCCTCCTCGTAGCCGTTGCCGTTCTGCGTGATGATCGCGGTGACGCTCTGCGGGTCCTGGAGGGCGAGACGCCAGCCGATGGGGGCGCCGTAGTCCTGCACGTACATCGCGAAGCGCTCGACGCCCAGCTGCTTCAGCAGCCCCGCGGTGACCTCGGTCAGCGCGTCGAAGGTGTACGGGAACTCCCGCAGCGAGGGCATCGCGGACTGGCCGAAGCCGATGTGGTCGGGGGCGATCACGTGGTACCGGTCGGCGAGCGCCGGGATCAGCCCGCGGAACATGTGCGAGCTGGTCGGGAAGCCGTGCAGCAGCACGACGGCGGGGGCCTGGGGGTTGCCGGCCTCCCGGTAGAAGACCTCGAGACCGTTGACGGTGGCGGTGCGGTGATGGACGGCGGAGAGGTTCATGTCGCCTAACCCTTCAAGATGTCTTTGATGGTTGCAGGCTCAGTCGAGCACAGTCTGGCTAACCTGTCAATGCGTGTTCAGTGGTTAGGTGTCGGCTCTGGGGCGACAGTGGCGCAAGGGCGTGCTCGGCCACCTCGCGCGTCGCGTCGATGGCCCGCGTGAGCGCGGCGAGGTCGTGCGTGCCCTGGTGGCGCCGGCCGTTGAAGAAGAAGGTGGGTGTCCCGGAGACGCCGCTGCGATCGGCCGAGGCGATGTCGCGTTCGACGCGGCCGGCGTGCGCCCGGCGGTCGAGGTCCCGGCGGAACGTGCCGACGTCCAGGCCGAGTTCGGCGGCGTAGGCGAGCAGGTCGCTCATCTCCAGCCGGTCCTGGCGTGCGAGGAGCAGGGAGTGCATCGGCCAGAACGCGCCCTGCGCCCCTGCCGCCTCCGCCGCCTCCGCGGCCAGGCGGGCGTGTGGATGGATGTCGCTCAGCGGCAGGTGCCGCCAGACGTAGCGCACGTCGGGGCGCGAGAGGAGCAGGTCGCGGGTGACGGGGTCGGCCTCGCTGCAGAACGGGCACTCGTAGTCGCCGTACTCGACGACGGTGACCGGGGCGTTCTGCGGCCCGCGCACGTGGTCGAGCGCCGGATCGACGCGCCCCGTCAGGTCCGTGAGGGGCGGCGCCGTCCCGAGCAGGGCGTGGTGGCGGGCGGCGCGGGGCAGGAGCGCGGCGAGACGGAAGACCGCCCACCCGAGCGCGCTGGACGCGACGACCGCCGCCACTATGCCGACCTTCGCCTCCTGCAGGGGGTGCCCGGTGAAGGCGAGGTTCGCGATCAGCAGCGACACGGTGAAGCCGATGCCGGCCAGGGCGCCGCTGCCGGCGATGGCGGCCCAGCCGACGGGCGGCCGCAACCGGCCGCCGCTGAGGCGCCCGACGGCCCACGAGGTGGCGATGACCGCGAGCGGCTTGCCGGCCACGTAGGCGAGGAAGACACCGAGGGTCACCGGGGCGGTGACCGCGCCCCCGAGCAGCCCGGAGTCGAGCGGGATGCCCGCGTTGGCCAGGGCGAACAACGGGATGATCGCGTACGTCGTCCAGGGGCGGAAGCGGTGCTGCAGCCGGGCGTTCTCCGACAGGGTGGACGCCAGTCCCGCCACGGCGGAGTGAGCACGACGCGCGCTCGGCTGCTCGCGGAAGAGCCGCACCAGACCGGTGGCCCGCTCCAGGTCGCCGCGCACGGGCCGGTAGGCGGAGGTGACCAGGCCGATCGCGAGCCCCGCGACGACCGGATCGACCCCGCCGGCCATCAGGCCCGCCCACATCACGACACCCAGCACGGCGACGGGGGCGCAGCGCCGGCGCATCCGTACTCGCCCGAGAGCGACGAGGGCCGCGAACGACGCCGCGGCGACGGCCAGCGGGACGGGCCGTACGTCGTGGCTGTAGAACGCGGCGATCACCAGCAGGGCGACCAGGTCGTCGACGACGAAGAGCGTGAGCAGGAAGGCGCGGATCCGCACCGGCAGTGACCTGCCCATGATGCTGAACACGCCCAGCGCGAGGGCGCTGTCGGTGGACATGGCCACGCCCCAGCCGTGGGTCGCGGGACCCGAGTGGTTGACCGCGAGGTAGATGCCGACCGGTACGGCCATGGCCACCACCCCGGCTCCGGCGGGCAGCAGGAGGCGGCGCCGCTCGCGCAGCTCGCCGAGGTCGAGCTCCCTGCGCGCCTCCAGGCCGACCAGCAGGAAGAAGAAGCTCATCAGCCCGCTGTCGATCCAGGTGCGCAGGTCCAGTCCCAGCCGGCCGTCCCCCAGCCCGAGGCTCAGCTGGGTCCGCCAGGCCGCCTCGTACGTCGCGGGGAACGCGTTGGACCAGATCAGTGCCGCCAGCAGCGCGCCCACGAGCGCGACGGCCCCGCCGGTCTCTCCGGCCCACAGCCTTGCGCGCGTCTGTGTCCGCGGGGCTTCGGAGTCGTAGTGCGCGATCACGACGCGATCCTCTCTAACCGGTGAACAATGTTTCTATGGTTAGAGTGACGGCCTTGGTGTAACCTGTCAAGGGAGTCAATGAGGTTAGAAGGTGTGAAGATGGCCGACCGGGAACAGCAGGACGCCCTGCTGGCACTTCTGAACAGCACGCCGGTGGTCGACGGCGTCGTGACGGATCAGCTGGCCGACGCGGGCGGCGCCGCAGACGAGATGAGCAGCCTGGTACAGGCGCGCGACGCACTCCAGGACGTGGTGCGCGGTGACCGGACCGCCGCGTCCCTGGCGCCGCTCCTCGACGGCGTCACCTCGCACCCGGACGTCTCGTCGACGGGGGTGGCGTGGCAGGTGGAGGCTCCCGCGGGACGCCGGAAGGCGGTCGAGGCCGTACTCACGTGGAGCGCGGTGCAGCAGACGCTCCCCGGGCGGCTACGGCCGTGCGCCAACCCGGAGTGCCGCCTGTTCCTCCTCGACCGCAGCAAGGCCAACAAGGCCCGCTGGTGCTCCATGGCGGTCTGCGGCAACCGCATGAAGGCACGGCGGCACCATCAGCGGGTGCGCGAGGCCGCTGGGGAGTGATGCCGCGCCACCGCCTGCGGTGACGCGATGGTCGTGCTCCACCGCCCTCTCGTCCTCAGTCGCCCCGGTACAGGCCCGTGAGCAGTTCGACCGCCGTCTGGGTGGCGGGGTGCGGATCGTCGCGCCACCACGCCAGTCGTACGGCGATGGGCTCGGCGTCGCGGACCGGCCGGTAGACGATGCCGGGCCTGCGGTACTGGTGGGCGGTGGACTCCGCCGTCATGCCGACGCACCGCCCGCCGGCGATCACGTTCAGCCAGTCGTCGATGTCGTGGCTCTCCTCGGTCGCCGGGCGGGAGCCGGTCGGCCAGAGGTCGGGCGTGGTCGTGCCGGTGCGCCGGTCGATCAGCAGGGTGCGTTCGCCCAGGTCGGCGAGGCGCAGCGTGCGACGCGAGGCGAGAGCGTCGTCGGCGGACAGCGCGGCCAGGCGGCGCTCCAGGCCCACGATGGCCGAGTCGAACCGGCGGTCGTCCAGCGGTCGGCGTACCACCGAGAGGTCGCAGGCCCCTTCCACCAGGCCGGCGGTGGCGGAGTTGACGCGGACCAGATGCAGGTCGATCCCGGGGTGGGCGCGGGCCCAGCGGCGCTGGAACGCGGGTGTGTGGCGGCCCACCGCCGACCAGGCGTAGCCGATGCGCAGGCTGGTGTGACCCGAGGTCGCCTCCCGGACCAGGTCGTCCACGTCGCCGAGCACCCGCCTGGCCTGGGCGACTACCCGCAATCCGGTCGCGGTCGGCGTCACCGAGCGCGAGGTGCGCCGCAGCAGCCTCACCTCCAGCGCGCGTTCGAGCGACGCCAGGGTCCGGGACACCGCCGCCTGCGAGACGCCGAGCGCGATGGCGGCATCGGTGAACGTGCCCTCGTCGACGATGGCGACGAGACAGCGCAACTGCCGCAGCTCCACATCCATGACCCCAGCATGCATGCTCTCCCGCCATCCATGACTCAGGCGTATGGATCGAGTCGAGGGTGCATTTTGTGCAAGCGTCGAGGCGGCGCACGATCGGGCCATGCCGAATCCCACCGCTACGCCGTCGGACTCCTGCACGGGGCCGGTGCGCCCGCCGGCCCCGGCGCCCTCGGCCGCGCCCCTGGCCGGCGTGGCGACGATGGCCGCCAGCGGCCTGTCGAACCAGGTAGGCGCGGCGATCGGTTCGCTCGCCTTCCCCGTGATCGGTCCGGCGGGCGTCGTCGCGGTCCGCCAGTACGTCGCCGCGCTCGTCCTGCTCGCCGTCGGCCGCCCCCGCCCGCGGGACTTCACCTGGGCGCAGTGGCAGCCGATCCTGGGCCTGGCCGTGGTGTTCGGCACGATGAACCTGTCCCTCTACACGGCCATCGACCGCATCGGCCTCGGCCTCGCGGTCACCCTGGAGTTCCTCGGCCCGCTCACGATCGCCCTCGCCACCGCCCGCCGCCGTGTCGACGCCTTCTGCGCGGTGATCGCCGCGGCCGGCGTCGTCACCCTGATGCGCCCCCAGCCCTCGACCGACTACCTGGGCCTGGGACTTGGGCTGCTGGCCGCGTGCTGCTGGGCGTCGTACATCCTGCTCAACCGCAGCGTCGGGCGGCGTGTCCCGGGCGCACAGGGCTCGGCCACGGCGGCCGCGCTGTCCGCGCTCATGTTCCTGCCGGTCGGCGTCGCCGTGGTCCTCAGGCAGCCGCCCACCGCCGCGGCCGTCGGCTGCGCGGTGGCGGCCGGTGTCCTCTCCTCGGCGGTGCCGTACCTCGCCGACCTGTTCACACTGCGCCGGGTACCCGCCCAGGCGTTCGGGCTCTTCATGAGCGTCAATCCGCTCCTGGCCGCCCTGGTCGGCCGGATCGGCCTCGGGCAGCACCTCGGCTGGACGCAGTGGGCGAGCATCGCGGCCGTCGTCGCCGCCAACACGCTCAGCATCCTCGTACGACGTGGCTGACGGCGGGGCCGGGCGCGATCAGATTCCGCCGGTGCCGTTCGCGCCGAGCACGATCTGGGTCTGGGTGGTCTGTCCCACGAGCCGGCCGTCGTCGTCCCGCAGATCGGTCTGTACGACGACCAGGGTGAAGCCGACGTGCAGCGTGCGGGCGGTGGCGTGGACCCGGCCGGAGGTCACTCCGCGCAGGAAGTTGGTCTTGGACTCGACCGTCGAAGTCCCGGCGCCGGGCGGGATGTTGAGGTAGGCGCAGACGGCGCCGACGGAGTCGGCCAGCGCCATCAGCGCGCCGCCGTGCAGCACACCACCGGCCGTGCAGGCCTCGGGGGACCAGGCCAGGCTGCCCACGACCCGCTCGGGCGCGGCCTCGTGGAGTTCGATGCCGAGACCTGCCGCGAAGGGCATGGCCGCCAGGAGCGCGGCCGGGCCGGGGGACGTCGTGTCGGAAGGAGCCATGGTGCTGCCTTTCGGGGAGCGGGAGCGCGGCCGTTGGGTTCCGCTGGCCCGAAGGGTCTCATCACCGGTGCGACGGCACAGGGCGAATGGGTGGCTCGGCCTGTCATTCGGCGGGCAGCGTCGGCTGGATGCGGCGGACGAACGTCGCGTTGTCGGGGGTCGCCCGCAGGCGCTCCAGCAGGGTCTCCAGGCCGGCTTGGCCGTCCCGGTTCTGCAGGGCCTTGCGCAGGCCGCGCACCGCGGTCAACTCGGCCGGGGAGAGCAGGAGTTCCTCGCGGCGGGTGCCGGAGGGGTTGATGTCGACGGCGGGGAAGACACGGCGGGCGGCCGTCTCGCGGTTGAGACGCAGTTCCATGTTGCCGGTGCTCTTCAGCTCCTCGAAGAAGTAGTCGTCGGCGCGGGAGCCGGTCTCCACCAGCGCGGTCGCGAGGATGGTGAGCGAGCCGCCCTCCTCGGCGAGGCGGGCCGCGCCGAAGAACCGCTTGGGGCCGAGCAGCGCGGTCGCGTCGACGCCGCCGCTCAGGGTGCGGCCACCGGAGGCGGCCGCGTTGTTGTGGGCCCGGCACAGCCGGGTCAGCGAGTCGAGCAGGATGACGACGTCCTCGCCCGCCTCCACGAGCCGCTTGGCCCGCTCGATGACGAGTTCGGCGAGCGCGATGTGCTGCTTGGCGGGCCGGTCGAAGGTGGAGGCGTACACCTCGCCGCGCACGGAGCGCCGCATGTCGGTGACCTCCTCGGGCCGTTCGTCGAGCAGCACCACCATCAGGCGGCACTCGGGGTGGTTGCCGGCCACGGCGGCGGCGATCTGCTGCAGCAGCACGGTTTTTCCGGTCTTGGGCGGGGCCACGAGCAGACCGCGCTGGCCCTTGCCGACGGGCGCGATCAGGTCGACGACGCGTCCGGTCAGGCCCGCCGCCGGGTGCTCGACGCGGAGCCGGTCGCGCGGGTGCAGCGGTGTCAGATCGCGGAAGTCGCGGCGGCCGCGCAGCTCTTGGGGCGGGCGCCCGTCGATCCGCACGACCTCGGTCAGGGCGCGCCGGCCGTCGCGTACGCCCTCGACGAGGTCGCCCTTGCGCAGGCCGTGACGGCGGATCAGCGCGGGGGAGACGGAGGGGTCGGAGGACGAGGGCAGCAGGCTCTCGGCGCGCAGGTGCCCCTTCCCGCTCGTGTCGATGTCGAGGACACCGGTGACGACCTGGGTCTGGGGTTCTTGCTTGACAGGGGGGTGTTCGAGAGTGGTGGTCATGGTGGTCGGTCCTTTCGAGGACGGATGGCATGGAACATGCACGGGGGAGGGGACGCCGCGGACGGAAGGCGGTCGGAGCACGCCTTCGGCGGCAGGAACAGCACCTCGGGTACGGCAGCGCGCCGGTCACGAGGCGGTGCTGGAAAGCCGGTGTGCCGACCGGGAAGCGGCGGCGATACGGCGAACTGATGAGGAACTGGCACCGGCGCCCTCAAAGGGGGGCGTACACAAGTGCTAAGGGGACGGTACCACAGCGACTGCGGTGTCAAACCGGTCAGCGGGTGGCGAGCAGGCCGTACAGCAGCGGGATCCGCGGCTGCGGCAGACACCACCAGCCGGACGGTGCCGGCACCATCTGCGGCCAGCGCCGCCAGGGCAGCTCGTCGCTCTCCCGGAGGCGCCTGATCGTCAGTCCTGCTGTCACCAACGCGTTGACGACCTCGCTTATTCCGTGCATCCACTCGTAACTGTCCGTGGCGCCCTCGACGGCCGGGCCGTCGGTGTAGGTGTGCGTGGCGTTCCGGCGCACGGCGCCGCCGCCGGCCAGGTAGTCGTGGCGCAGCAGCAGCTCGGGTCCCTCGCCGGGACCGGGCTTCGGGCCCAGCGAGTTGAGCAGGGGGTGGAACTCGACGATGTACAACTGCCCTCCCGGCCGCAGCAGTCGGGCGACGACCGCCGCCCAGCGGTCCAGGTCCGGCAGGTAGCACAGCGCGCCCTTGCCGGTGTAGACGACGTCGAACCGCCGCTCGTCCAGGGCCTGTTCGGCGTCGTACACGTTCGCCTGCACATAGTCGACGTCCAGGCCCGCGCGGGCCGCGATCTCCCGTGCCGCGGCCACCGACGCCGCCGAGAAGTCCAGCCCGGTGACCCGCGCCCCGCGGCGGGCGAAGGCGAGGGTCTCGGTCCCGAGGTGGCACTGCAGGTGCAGCACGTCACGCCCGGCCGGATCCCCGAGGTCCTCCCACTCGAACGGCGCGAACCAGCGGGCCGGATCGAGGTCCTGGTCGAGCCCGTAGAAGCTGCTGGCGAGGTGGACGGGGGTCCGGGCGTCCCAGTTCGCCTGGTTGGCCCGCATGAGCCGCGCGTGCTCGTCGGTGGTCATGAGGCCATCCAACCGTGAACGCGCGCCCGATGGCGGGAAGAGCGGCGCATCGTCCACGGTTGGCGTGGCACGAGTGTCCGACACCGAGGAGGGCAAGGCATGCGCGCACTGATCGTGGACCCCGGGGCACCCGGACGGCTGCGCCTGGGGGAGGCCCCTGATCCGGAGCCCGGACCGGGCCAACTGCTCGTGGAGGTCCGGCACACCTCGCTGAACGCGGCCGAGCTGTGGTTCGCGCAGCAGGCCGCGCCGGGCGAGGTCATCGGCTTCGACGCGGCCGGCGTCGTCGTGGCCGCCGCGGCGGACGGCACCGGCCCGGCGGTGGGCAGCAGGGTCGTCGGCTTCGCCGAGGGCGGCGGCTTCGGCGCGCTCCGCGCCATGGACGTGGCCGACGTGGCGGTGGTCCCGGAGGCCGTCGACCTCGGCGAGGCTGCCACGCTGCCGGTGGCCGCAGGGACCGCGCTCAGGGCGCTCGACCAGGCGGGGCCGCTGCTCGGACGCCGGGTGCTGGTGACCGGCGCGTCCGGCGGCGTGGGCGGGTTCGCCGTACAGCTCGCGCGGCTCGGCGGGGCGCACGTCGTCGCGGTGGCCGGCTCCGCGGACGGGCGCGGGTGGGTCGCGGACCTCGGTGCCCACGAGACGGTGGGCGCGGTCGACCGGGTGACGGACCCCGTCGACGTGGTGGTCGACACCGTGGGCGGCGACCAACTGTCCGCGGCCTACGCCCTGTTGGCCGCGGGCGGCACGCTGCAGTCCATCGGCTGGGCGAGCGGGCGGGAGGCCGTGCTGCCCGTCGGCTCCACCCTGGGCGCCAGGTCGCCCAAGGCGATCGTGTCGGTCTACAACGGCGGCGGACTCACCGACCGGCAGGCGCAGTTGGGACGGCTGCTCCTCCTGGTCGCGGACGGGAGGCTGCGCGTCCCCGTCGGCTGGCGCGGCCCCTGGGGCAAGATCGCGGACGCGGTGGAGGCCCTGGCCGGGCGCAGCCTGCGCGGGAAGGCGATCCTCGACGTCGACTGACGAACTCGCGCCCCGTCGGCCGGCGACCTCGCCCCCGGTCGGCCGGCGGCCTCGTACCGGCCACACGAACGCCCGATCGATCGATTTCTTGTTCCGGCCGAACCCCCTCACGTGCGCGGCCGGCGCCCCGCACCGCATCCGCGTCAACACCATCGCCCCGAGGCGACCGTACAGCCGGCGTCGGCGTAGCCGGCCGTGCATCCAAGGGCGGGGCCCGACGCGAACGGCGGGTACAGGGGCGCTCGACATTCGCCTCTGCGTACCCGGAGGAGGCTTCATGCCCGGCAGCGCAGTGTACGAGCCGACCTTGGCCGAGGACCCCGCCACCGCGGACGGCCCGCTGTCCTGGCGCAACCTGGGGCTCGAGGCGATGGCGTCGATGCTGGTGGTGTCGCTGCGACGGCTGGGAAACCGCTCCTTCGAGGCGCAGTGCCAGTGGCCACGGATGCACCCGCTCAACGAACGCACTCCGACCGTGGCGCACCACCCGCTGATCATCGTCGAGTCCACCCGCCAGATCGCCGCCGCGCTGCAGCACCGCCACCTGCCCGCCGCCGGACGCACGGCGTGCGAGGCGGTGTCGGTGAGCCTCGGGCTGCGCCCCGGCGCGCAGCCGGCGGAGAGCGGAAGCGCCACCCATGTGCCGGTGCGGGTGACCCTGAGCGACCTCGTGCCGGGCCCCGGCAGGCTCGCCGCCTTCCGCGTCACGGCCGAGTACCTGCACGCGGGGGAGCAGTTCGCGACGTGCACGATGACGTGCGCGCCGCCGGCTCCGGGCGCGTCGGGAGCGGCCGTAGCCGCGCCTGATCCCGGGGTGCTGCACCCTGCCGCCGCGGCGGTGGGCGCGGTCGCCGACTCGGACGTGCTCCTCGCCCGTGCCCCGCAGGGCCGGCTGGTGATCGTCCCCCGCGATCCGGCCCACCCCGTTCTGCTGCCGGGCCGTCCGAGCCTGCTGCCCGCCGTGGCCGTGCTCGAGGCGGGCCGGCAGGCCGTACTGCTCTCCTCCGGCATGACCGCCGCCGCGGTGGTGGGTCTGCGGACGGAACTCCGGTCGCCTGTGCCGGGCCGGGGGGCGGCCGTCGACGTGGCGGCGGACCACATGGGAGCGCGCTTCGCCGTCACGGCGGCGGGCGGCGTGGCCGCCACGGGCGCGGTGAGCCTGCTACGGAGCTGAGGGCTCGGACCCGCGCCGGTGAGGAACCGAACCGACTGCAACCGTATGACGGATTTGTCCCGAAGGGTGGCGTAAGCGGCTGACGCACAGTGCCGCTCCGCAGGACGCGGCCACGCGTTCGCGGACCGGGAAAGGAACCGCCATGAAACTGAGCGACGAACTCCCCGTCGACCACAAGCTGGCCAAGGTCTATCGCTACGGTGCCGCCTTCTGCGGGCTGACCCTGCTCGTCTTCGGCGTCCTCGGGTTCGCCGACGAGCTGAGCCCGTTCAGCACCGACGGGCAGAGCATCGCGGGCATGTCCACCAACGGCGTGCTGAGCCTGATCTCGGTCCTCGTGGGCCTGGCTCTCATCGGCGGCGCCGTGGTCGGCGGGAACTTCGCCTCGACGCTCAACATGGTCGTCGGCGTGCTGTTCCTGCTGAGCGGCTTCGCGCACATCTTCATCCTCGACCGTGGTGCGAACGTCCTCGACTTCGGCATGACCAACGTGATGTTCAGCTTCGTCATGGGGCTGATCATTCTGACCTTCGGCATGTACGGGCGCGTCTCCAGCAAGCTGTCGCACGACAACCCGTACTGGCGCCGGCGGCACGCGCGCGAGGCGGCCCACGAGTCCCTCGCGGCCCGGCGCCGGGCGCGGAACGGGGGGCTTCCGGCCGCGGGTGGCTCCACCCCGGGGCGAGCGCTCACCGCGACCGACGTACAGCGCAAGGGATGAGGTAGCCGGAGACCGAGTCGTCCCCGCCCGATCGCCGCATCGGGCGAGGACGACGTCTGCGTGCGCCGGCTGACCTCCTGAGCCGCCGACCTCCCGAGCCGCCGACCTCCCGAGCCCTCAGGCCTTCAGGGGTGTTCTGGATTCGAGCGGGTCCAGCATCAGCAGCGCCTCGTGCAGGCCGTGCGGGCGCAGCAGCCCCGGGTACTGGGTGCGCCGCCAGCCGGGTCCGCCGAGGAGCACGCGGCTTCGGGTGCGCGCGCCGCGGATGCCCCAGCGGGTCTCGGCGACGTGCTGCGCCAGGGGCGTGCTGGCCGTGGCGCGCGACTGCGACCAGAGGACCACGGCACTCGGGCCGACACGCTGCACCGCGGCGAGCAGGGCCTCCGCCGGGACGGCGCTGCCCAGCATCAGCGTGGGCACACCCCGCTCGGCCAGGGCCGCGTTGAGCGCTTCGAGCGCGAGGGTGTGCTGCTCCTCCGGCAGGCACGCAAGGATGACGGGGGAGGAGGCCGACGCCGTCCGGGTCAGCGTGGCCGACACGTAGATGTGCCGGATCGTCGCCGAGATGTGCCACGACAGGAGGTGCTCCACCTCCACGTAACGATCGCCCGCCGCCTGCCACTTGCGCCCCACGGCCTGGAGCGCCGGGCCCAGGATCTCCTCCCAGGTGACGACCAGCCCGTGCACGCGGACGGACGCGGTGAGCTGTTCCTGGACGGCGACGGAGTCCAGCCGGACGGCGGCGCGCGCGAGCCCCTTGCACTCCTGCCGCACGTTGCCCAGCGGCAGACCGCTGCCGGACCGTGACCGTGAGGCTTTCGTGCGCGGTGCGGCGGTCGTCGCGGCGAGGGCGGCACCGGCAGGGGGCGGCGGGGGGAGTGCCGTCACGATGCCCTGCGCGCCCGACCCGTCGGATCGTTCCTTCACCGCCTTCACCGCCTTCACCGCCTTCACCGCCTTCACGGCGACGGCCTTCGCCGCTCGCGCCGCCTCCGCGGGCGGAATGCCCGCGGCCGTCAGCCGGCACATCTCGACGACCATGGCGACATCGTCCGGCGTCCATCTGCGGTGGTGGCCCTTCGGCCGGGTCGCCGGGCCCAGTCCGTATCTGCGGTCCCAGGAGCGCAGGGTCGTGGGCGACACGCCCAGGCGCCTGGCGAGAAAGCCGGTGGTCACTCCGGCCTCCGGGGAGTCGTCCATTTCCGGCTCGTCCATTTCCGGCCCGGCTGCGTCCGGTTCGGCCGCGTCCCGTTGCGCCATGTCCCGTCCGTTCACGTCCACGGGAAGGTCCCCACGGCAAAGGCGTACCGGGCGCGGATCGCGCGGGAAGGCCCGCGCCTGCCGTTGCCCCCGCTCACCGGGGTCGCCCGCCCGCTGCCGGCGGAACGCCCAGGGCGTGAGCGACGGCCTTCGGCAGCTGTTCCGACACCTCGTCGCCGAGCCGCTCGAACTCACGCTTCAGCAGGGGAGCGGCCAGACGGGCCGGACCGTGGAAATCGATGCGCGCCCGGTAGATCAACCGGGTCCGCGCTCCGTCCTCCTCGAAGCGCATGTCGTCGGTGGAGGTGGCGGTCCTGTTGCGTCCCTCGAAGGTCAGGTGGTCGGGATCGAGACGGACCAGCCGGTAGCGCAGTTCTGTGCGGCGCCCCCGGAACTGCGACACGTTGTGCCACTCCGAACCGACGGACAGCTCTCCGCCGCCGATGCGGTCGCAGGAGACGGTTCCCGGATCCCACGACGTCGTGTGCGAGAAGTCCGCGAGATAGCCCACGACGTCGGGCAACGGATGGGCCAGCGTGATGACGCGTTCGACCTCGACCACAAGTGCCTCCGTTTGCGCGAATTCGGCCACAGCCCCCGGCACCTTCTGTTCCGGCGCCGCGCGCCGGACGGATGCACATGGGCGGGCAGTCGCCTCGGCGAGATCCACCGAAGCACCCGACGACCCGAAGGTATCGATGCACAGTCGATGCGAGTTGTCCATGTTGCATCGAATCTGCACAGTGAGAGTGCGGGACGCGCCCCGTGACCACCAGGCCCAGCTCAGGAGTTGCGATGATCACCGCACAGCACACCGAGGCGGACCTCGACGAGGCCGAGGTCGTGGCGGGATTCCTCGCCGGCGACGAGGCGTGCCTGGAGGCCGCCCACCGCCGCTGGCGACCGCTGGTCTACGCCCTCGCACGGCGCTCGCTGGGGGATGCGAAGGAGGCGGAGGACGTCACGCAGCTGGTGTTCCTCGCCGCGTGGCGGGGCCGCGCCGGGTTCAGGCCCGACCGCGGGACCCTGTCCGGATGGCTCGTGGGCATCACCCGCCGGAAGATCGCCGACGCGCTGTCCGCCCGTACCCGGCGGAACGAACTCGTCGCGGCCGCGGGCGCCAGAATGCTGCTCCAGCCCTCCGACGGGGGCGCGGGGACCGAGGCCAGCATCAACCGCGTCCTGCTCGCCGACGAACTGTCCCGCCTCCCCGCACCGCAGCGCCGCGTACTCAACCTCGCCTTCTACGACGACCTGACCCAGACCCAGATCGCCGAGTTCACCGGCTGGCCGCTGGGTACCGTCAAGAGCCACGCCCGCCGGGGACTGCATCGATTGGCGAGCCGGCTCAGGGAGAGCGGCGCCGTCGAGTACGCCATGTGAGTCTCATGTCGAGACTGACTAGCCTGGGGGCATGAAACGGACGTCGTTCTCGAACTGGCCGTGCTCCATCGCCAGGGCCATGGATCTCCTGGGTGACGCGTGGACCCCGCTCGTGCTGCGGGAGGCGTTCTACGGGATCCGCCGCTTCGACGAGTTCCAGCAGGAGCTGGGCATCGCCCGCAACACCCTGACCGACCGGCTGCGCCGCCTGGTCGACGAAGGTCTGCTGGAGAAGGAGCCGTACCAGGACGAACCCCGGCGCTACGACTACGTGTTGACCGAGAAGGGGCGCGACCTCTTCGGCGTGCTCGCCGCGATGTCCCGGTGGGGCGACCGCTGGCTGGCGGGGGACGAGGGCGCCCCCGTCGTCTTCCGTCACGACACCTGCGGCCACGACACCGAGGCCGAGGTGGTCTGCGCGGTCTGCCGGGAGCCGCTGCGGGCCGAGGACACCTCGATGCGGATGGGCCCCGGCTATCCGGAGCGGCTCAGGCGGCGGCCCGACGTGCAGCGCCGTTTCGGCGTGGCGTGAAGCCCCCCGCGGCGGGCCGGCAACCCTTGACAGGGTGAGTCTCATAAAGCAACTCTGGTGATCAAAACCCTTTCGTCGAGGAGGCCGACCAGGGTGAAATGGACCGGCGCACGCTACACGGACAAGCCCACCGTCGAGGTGCGGACCTGGATCGACGCCCCGCCCGACCGGGTGTGGCCGCTGGTCTCGGACGTCGCGCTGATGCCGAGCCTGAGTGACGAGCTCCAGTCGGTCGCCTGGCTCGACGGCGCCACCGGACCGTCGGTCGGCGCCCGCTTCCTCGGCCGCAGCAGGCACGAGGCGCTCGGCGAGTGGTCCACCACCTCGTACGTCATCGAGTACGAGCCCGGCCATGTCTTCGCCTGGGCGGTGGAGGACCCCGCCAACCCGACGGCGGTCTGGCGCTTCCGGCTCCACGCCGGCGACGGCGGCACCGACCTGTCGGAGTGGATGCAGATGGGCCCCGGCCGCTCCGGGCTGTCGTCGGCGATCGACCGCATGCCGGAGAAGGAGCAGAAGATCGTGTTCGTGCGGATGCGGGAGTTCGAGCGGAACATGACGGCCACCCTGGAGCAGATCAAGCGACTGGCGGAGGCCGGCTGATGCGCACCGCGACCACGATCGAGGCCTCCGGCGTCCAGCACTGGCCCGAATCGGCCGACTTCGTCGTGGAGGCCGAGAAACTGGGCCTCGACATCTGCTGGGTCGCGGAGGCCTGGGGCTCCGACGCCCCCTCCGCCCTCGGCTACTACGCGGCCCGCACCGACCGGATGCTGCTCGGATCCGGCATCATCCAGGTCGGCACCCGCACCCCGGTCGCCGTCGCCCAGACCGCGATCACGCTGTCCAACCTCTCCGGCGGACGCTTCCTGCTGGGCCTCGGGGCCTCCGGCCCGCAGGTGATGGAGGGCCTGCACGGCGTGCCGTTCGCCCGGCCGCTCGCCCGTATGAGGGAGACCGTGGAGATCGTGCGCCGGGTGCTCGACGGCGGCAAACTCTCGTACGCGGGACAGGAGTTCACCATCCCGCTGCCCGGCGGCGAGGCCGTCCCGATGCGGCTGTCGGCGAAGGCGGAGCACGCGGTCCCCGTCTATCTCGCCGCTCTGTCGCCCGCCATGCTGCGGCTGACCGGCGAGGTCGCCGACGGCTGGCTCGGCACCAGCTTCGTGCCGGAGGGGGCAGCAGGGGCCTACTTCGCCCACCTCGACGAGGGACTGGCCCGCAGCGGACGCGGCCGCGGCGACCTGGACGTCTGCCAGGGCGCCGAAGTCGCCTTCGCGGCCGACGAGGAGGCGCTCGCCGCGATGGTCGCGGGCCGCAAGAAGGAACTGGCCTTCAGCCTCGGCGGCATGGGCTCCGCGTCCACCAACTTCTACAACAACGCCTACAGCCGCCAGGGTTGGGCCGAGGTGGCCGCCGAGGTCCGCGAGCGCTGGCAGGCGGGCGACCGGGACGGCGCGGCCGGACTGGTCACCGACGAGATGGTGCTCGGGACGACGCTGATCGGCACGGAGCCCATGGTGCGGGAGCGGCTGCGGGTGTGGCGCGACGCCGGCGTGGACACCGTACGGCTGTATCCGGCCGGGCAGACCCTGGACGAGCGGCTCGCCACGCTCGGCCGGGCCATCGAGCTCGTACGGGAGGCCGGCAGCGCGTCGTAGGCCCGTCCCAAAGACTCGTCCGGCAGAGTGTCGATCGGGCGGGCCCCCGTTCGTCGGTGGGGTGTAGGAAGCTCATGACGACCGGGAGGACCCATGAAGTACATGCTGCTCGTCTGCGGTGACGACACCAACGACGCCTCGGGCATGGCGCCCGTCGAACCCTGGGTGGAGGAGCTCGGCGAGCGGAGCGTGCGGCTGCACGGGCACCGGCTGGCCCTGCCCTCCGAGGCGGTCACCGTGCGCGTCCGGGGCGGCGAAGTGCTGCGCACCGACGGCCCGTTCGCCGAGACCAAGGAGTACGTGGCCGGCTTCGACATCCTGGAGTGCGACAGCCTGGAGGAGGCCGTCGAGGCCGCCTCCCGGCACCCCGTCGCCACCATCGGCGCCATGGAGGTCCGCCCCTTCTGGCCCATGTGGGAGGGGGAGGACCCCGAAGCCGCTCTGCGGGCCGTCGACGCGGAACTCACCGAGGCCCACCGGGAACGCGACGCCGAGCGCGTGCTGGCCTGCTACGCGCCGGACGCGGAGATCTTCCACTTCGCCGACGGCCGCGAGCGGCAGGGCCTGGACGCCCACCGCACGGCCGTCCAGAACCTGTTCGCGCAGGTCACGGGCCCGGTCACACGCGAGGTGCGGGAGCTGAAGATCGAGGTCGACGAGGGGGTCGGCTTCGCCCGGTCCCTGGTCCGGCTGACCGCCACCCGCACCGACGGCACCCGGCTCGACGAGACCCTGCGCATCAGCACCGGCTACCGCGACATCGGCCTGCGCCGCGTGATCACCCACGAGCAGGCCGTGTCCCTGAAGGAGGCGTGATGAGGTACGCCCTGCTGTTCTGCACCCCGGTCGGAGCCGAGGAGCAGAGCCCGGCGGAGCATGCCGCCGACCCGCGCTTCGCCGCCTACCTCGCGGCGGCGCGGGAGGGCCGGGTCACCGGCGGGGCACGGCTGCGGCCGCCCGGCGACGCCACCACGGTGCGCGTCCGGGGCGACGAAGTCCTGCTCAGCGACGGGCCGTTCGCGGAGACGAAGGAGTACCTCGCCGGCATCTCCTTCATCGACGTCGCCGACCTCGACGA
This sequence comes from Streptomyces sp. NPDC057616, assembly GCF_042800575.1. Lineage (NCBI taxonomy): Bacteria > Bacillati > Actinomycetota > Actinomycetes > Kitasatosporales > Streptomycetaceae > Streptomyces > Streptomyces sp. NPDC057616. The sequence continues at coordinate 56,410 of NZ_JBHVGU010000007.1, read as the reverse complement.
GGCCATCGCCCTCGCCGCCACGCATCCGGCCGCCCGCGACGGCGGCTCGGTCGAGGTGCGGCCGGTCTGGGAGTGAGCGCCACGGACGACGTCGAGGCCGCCGTCGCCGCCGCCTTCCGGGAGGAGTGGGGCCAGGTCGTCGCCACCCTGATCCGGGTGACCGGCGACTGGGACCTCGCCGAGGAGTGCGCGCAGGACGCCTTCGCGCAGGCCCTGGACCGGTGGCGGCGCGACGGCGTCCCACGCCGCCCCGGCGCCTGGCTGACCACGACCGCCCGCCACCGCGCTCTCGACGTGCTGCGCCGGGAGGCGGTGGGGGCGGCCAAACTGCGGGAGGCGGCCGTGCTGGCGCGCGACGAGGGACCGTACGACCCGGAGTACGACGGCGACGACAGCGGCGTCCAGGACGACCGGCTGCGGCTGATCTTCACTTGCTGCCATCCCGCCCTGCCCATCGAGGCCCGTGTCGCGCTCACCCTGCGCACCCTCGCGGGCCTGACCACCCCCGAGATCGCCCGCGCCTTCCTCGTCCCCGAGGCGACGATGGCGCAGCGCCTGGTGCGCGCCAAGAAGAAGATCCGCAACGCGGGCATCCCCTACCGGGTGCCGCCCGCGCACCTCCTGCCCGAACGCACCACGGGCGTGCTCGGCGTGCTCTACCTGCTGTTCAACGAGGGGTACGCCGCCTCGTCCGGCGCCGATCTCGTCCGCACCGACCTGTGCGCGGAGGCCGTCCGCCTCACCCGCCTGCTGGCCCGCCTGATGCCGGACGAGCCCGAGACGCTCGGCCTGCTCGCACTGCTCCTCCTGCACGACGCGCGCCGGCACACGCGCGTGGACGCGGCCGGTGAACTGATCACCCTGGAGGACCAGGACCGCACCGCGTGGGACCGCGCGGCGATCGACGAGGGCGCGGCGCTGCTGGAGACGGCACTGCGGCGCGGCCGGCCCGGCGCCTACCAGATCCAGGCCGCCATCGCCGCCTGCCACACCACCGCGGCGACCGCCGAGACCACCGACTGGGCCGACATCGCCGCGCTCTACGGCGAGTTGACCCGCTTCGTGCCCTCGCCGGTGGTCCGCCTCAACCGCGCGGTGGCCGTCGGCATGTCCGAGGGCCCGGAGGCGGGGCTGGCCCTGGTCGCGGAGCTCGAGCGGGAGGGCGACCTGGCCGGCTACCACCTGCTGCCCGCCACCCGCGCCGACCTGCTGCGCCGCGGCGGACGGACGAAGGAGGCGGCCGCGGCGTACGAACGGGCGCTGGAGCTGGTCGAGAACGACGCCGAGCGCAGATTCCTGCGGAAAAGGCTCGCGGAGTGTCGATCGGCGTAGGGGCCGTTCGTCGGTGGGGTGAAACCGCCCGTACGACACCGGAGGCTCCCATGACCACCCACCTGCCCACGCGTCCCGTCACCAGGCTCCGCAGGGCCCTCGCCGCGCTCCTGCGCGAACCCCGCACCCCCGGGACACCGGAAGTGTGGCCGGCCGGCCTTCGCCTGGGAGGCTGACCATGACCGCCACCGATCCCCGCCGCTGGTACGCCCTCGCCGTGCTCTGCGTCGCCGGGTTCATGGTGATCCTCGACGCGCAGATCGTCCTGCTCGCCCTGCCCTCCGTCGCGGACGGCCTCGGCCTGTCCGCGGACGGCGCCCAATGGGTCATGAGCGCCTATCTGTTGAGCTTCGGCGGGCTGCTGCTCCTCGGCGGCCGGACGGCCGACCTGCTGGGCCGCCGCCGCGTCTTCATGGCCGGCACGCTGTTGTTCGGGCTGTCCTCGCTGCTGTGCGGACTCGCCTGGACGGCCGGTGTGCTGGTCGCGGCCCGCGCCGTGCAGGGCCTGTCGGCCGCGCTCATGGCGCCGAGCGCGCTCTCGCTGCTGGTGAGCACCTTCGAGGAGGACCACGAACGCAACAAGGCCCTCGCCATCTGGTCCGGCAGCGGCGGCTTCGGCGCCACCGCCGCCCTCCTGATCGGCGGGCCCCTCACCGGCGCGTTCGGCTGGGAGTGGGTCTTCTTCCTCAACGTCCCCGTCGCCGCGGCCCTGCTGGCCCTCACCCCGGTCCTGCTGGGCGAGAGCCGCACCAAGAGCCGGGCCCGCTCCTACGACCCGGCCGGCGCCCTCGCCGTCACGGTCGCACTGGTCGCCTGCGTGTACGGCGTCGTCGACGCGCCCCGCGCGGGCTGGCTGTCGCCGCGCACGACCGGGCTCCTGGTGGCGTCCGTGCTGCTCGCGGCGGTCTTCGTCCGCATCGAGTCCCGCGCCGCGGCCCCTCTCGTGCCGCTGCGGCTGCTGCGCGCGCGGAGCGTGAGCGGCGGCAACCTGGTCGTGTTCCTGCTCGGCGCGAGCGCCTTCGGGATGTCGTACACGCTGTCCCAGTACGGGCAGGGCGTCCTCGGCTACTCGCCGCTGCGCTTCGGCCTCTGCAACGTCGTCATGCCCATGGGCGCCGTCGTCGGCTCCTCCGTCGGCCAGGCCCTGGTGACCCGGCTCGGCGCGCGCCCGGTCGCCGCGGGCGGACTCGCACTGGTCGGCGCGGGCAGCGCGCTGCTGGCCCGGGTCCCGGTCGACGGCGGATTCCTCCGCGACCTCCTGCCCGGTCTGCTGCTCTTCGGCCCGGGCCTGGGCGCCTGCGCCGTCGCCGGTGCCATCGCCGCCCTGACCGGCGTACGCGAGGAGGACTCGGGCGTCGCCTCCGGCATCAACACCGCGGCCTTCCAGATCGGCGGGGCCTTCGGCGTCGCGGTCGTCACCTCCGTCGCGCTCTCCAGGACCCACGGCCCGGACCCCCTGACCGCCCTGACGACGGGCTACCGCGCCGGCTTCACCGCCTGCGTCGCCCTCGCCGTGACGGGTCTGGCCTGCGCGCTGCTCCTGCTGCGCCCGGCCAGGAATCAAGGGCCGGGACACCGGGGGCAGACTCTCGACGACCGTCTGCCGCAGGAGTTCCGCGCCGCCAAGTGAGCTGTCCCCTGGCCGCGGGGTTCGGCGCGGGCGTCGTGGCGTGAGGCGAGGGTGGTGACGTCCGGGCGGTGACGTTCAGGAGGCGGAGGCGGATCGGGCCTCCGCCTCCTTGACGATCTGGTCGAACCGCGCCCCCATCTCGGCGGCCAGCGCCTGCGCGCCCGACAACGGCCGGACCATGACCATGAGTTCGGAGATCAGGCCGTCCTCGTTCAGGCGGATGAAGTCGCAGCCCGTCAGCTCGCGGCCGCCGACCCGTGCGGTGAAGACCAGGGCATGGTCGCGGCCGTCGTTCCCGGCGAGCTCACGGTCGTAGCGGAAGTCCTGGAACACCGTCGAGACCGCGCGCAGGATCGCGGCGGTGATCGCCTTGCCCGGGTACGGCTTGAAGACCACCGGGCTGGTGAAGACGACGTCCTCGGCCAGCAGGGCCTCCACGGCGTCCATGTCCCCGGCCTCGACCGCCTCACGGAACGCTCGCATCGGATCACCTCATTAGTCAATTAGTGGAGTAGGTGTCGATGAGACTAATCAGTGGGCGGCAGGGTGTCCACCGCCCGGGCCGCCTCGCTGGCTAAGCTGACGGCGATGTTCAGTCCCGAGGGCCCCAGCCTGCGCGAGCTCGCCGTCCAGGCGCTGTCGTCCGTCGAGCACGGCTACGACCTGCTCGCGCCGAAGTTCGACCACACCCCCTTCCGGACCCCGGAATCGGTGCTCGACGCGTGCGCCTCGGCACTGGCCAGGACCGGACCCTTCGACGCCGGTCTCGACCTGGCCTGCGGCACCGGCGCGGGGGTCGACGTCCTCGCGCGGGTGTGCCGGCGCAGTGTCACCGGGATCGACTTCAGCGCGGGCATGCTCGACGTGGCGCGGCGGACGGTACGGCCGCCGGAGCCCGCGGTCTCCTGGGTCCGCGGCGACGTCCGCGCGCTGCCGTTCGCGCCCGGCGCGTTCGACCTGGTGGTGAGTTACGGGGCGTTCGGGCACTTCCTGCCCCGCGAACTGCCGGGCCTGTTCGCTCAGGTGCACTCCGTGCTCCGGCCGGGCGGCAGCTTCGCCTTCCCGGTACTGGCCCCGCCCCGGCCCACGTCCCCCGCGTACTGGATGCTGCTGGGCTTCGACCTGGTCATGCGGGTCCGCAACGCGGTGTGGCGCCCCCCGTTCGTCATGTACTACCGCTCCTTCCGCCTCGCCGACGTACGCCGAGAACTGCGACGAGCCGGATTCACCGTCCACCTCCACACACTCCCGGAATTCGGCCACCGCGACGACAACAGCCCACGCGCACGGATGATCGTCGCCGTGAGAGAAGGATCCCGGCCACTTCCTGCCTGACCGGATCCGCCCGAGGCCGGACCTTCTCCAGCCGCACCGCCCTCCCCCCTCACACCTCGAACCCTCACACCTCGAACCCGTCCAGCGCCCCGCCCAGCGCCAGCTCGATCGCCTCCTTGGGTTCCAGGTTTCGGCCGGCGGACACCGCCGCCGTGAAGTGGTCGTCGCCGAGGGCGGCCCGCAGGCGGCGTTCGTATTCGCGGTGGAAGATCGTGCGGTCCGGGCGGCCCAGTTGGGGCAGGCCCGCCGCGTGCCACAGGCGTCTGCTGATGCCCAGCAGCCGCGCGGCCAGTTCGTCCTCGCCCCGCGCCGCCTGCGCGACCACCAGGAGGTCGGCGATCGCTGCGGCGCCGATCCGGTCGTGCACCCGCCACTTCGCGGACAGCGCGTCGCGTGCCGAGCGCACCGCGTCGTCGGGATGGCCGAGACCGATCCCGGCGAGCGCCACGAAGAAGTCGCCCCAGGCCCGCATCCACAGCTCACCGCGCTTGGCGCACTCCGCGCGCAGCCGCTCGGCGACCGCAGCGCACCGCTCGAACGCGGCCTGGCTCGCGAGCAGATACGCCTGCACGGCCAGCGTCAGGAGCTGGAAGAACTCGGCGCCGCCGTCCCCCGCCGGCGCCTGCCGCACGCTGCCGTACAGCACCGCCGACCGCGCCGACTCGCCCCGTACGGCGAGACTCGCACCCGTCAGCGGCAGCGCGGGCACCGGCAGCCGGCGCTCCTCCGCGAGCCACACGTAGGCGGCGCTCACCGACTCGGCCGCCTCCAGGTCGTCCGGGACGACCGTGACCAGCCGGTGCGCCCAGACGGCGAGCGTGTGCTCGGGCCCCCCGTCCTCGGGGGTGCGGCGCAGGGCCCGCTCCAGATAGGTGCGCCCTTCCTCGGCGAAACCGCACGCGAACCAGAAGAACCAGAGTGATCCGGTGAGTTCCAGCGCCGTCTCGGGCTCAGGGGCGGTCAGGCACTCCTCGATCGCCAGCCGCAGATTCGCGTGCTCCACGGTCAGCCGCTCGGACCACATCCACTGGCCGGGCCCGAGCCACTCCGCCTCGCCCTGGCGGGCGATCCACCGGAAGTAGTCACGGTGGCGCGCGCGCACCGCCTCCACCTCGCCGAGCCCGCTCAGCCACTCGGCGCCGAAGGAGCGGACGGTGTCCAGCATCCGGTAGCGCAGCGCCGAGCCCTCGCCGTCCCGGGTGATGATGGACTTCTCGGTGAGCGAGGCGAGCAGGGCGAGGATCTCCTCCGGGTCCAAGGGGCCGCCGTGGCACACGAATTCGGCCGCCTCCACGTCCCAGCCGCCCGCGAACACCGACAGCCGCGCCCACAGCAGCCGCTCCAGCGGGGTGCACAGCTCATGGCTCCAGCCGATCGCGGTACGCAGCGTCTGATGCCGGGCCAGCCGCGGCCGGGCGGGGGAGACCAGCAGGTCGAAGCGGGAGTCCAGCCCCTCCAGCAGTCGGTGCAGCGGAAAGCCGCGCAGCCGTACCGCGGCCAGTTCCAGGGCCAGCGGGATCCCGTCCAGCCGGGCGCAGACGGCGGCGACGTCGGACCGGTTGTCGTCGGTGAGCGTGAACGCCGGCAGCGCCGCCGCGGCCCGTGCCGCGAACAGGGCCACCGCGTCGTCGCGTTCACCCAGCGGCAGCGGCGCCACGGTCAGCAGCTGCTCGCCGGGCACTCCCAGGGGCTGCCGGCTGGTGGCCAGAACACGTAGCTCCGGAACGTTCGCCAGAAGTTCCTGCACGACGCGCGCGCATTCGTCCAGAACGTGCTCACAGGTGTCCAGAACCAGCAGGACGGGCGCGCCCGCGAGGTGTTCGCAGACGGCCTGCAGGAGGGGCCGCAGTGTCTGCTCGGTCAGGCGGGTCGCCTGGGCCACGATGTTCGTCAGCAGCTCCGGGTCCCTCAGCTCCGACAGCTCCACCAGCCAGGCGCCGCCCGGGAACCCGGCCTTCGCGGCGTGCGCGGCCCGCAGCGCCAGCCGGGACTTGCCGACTCCGCCCGGACCCGTCAGTGTCACCAGCCGCTCGTTCCCCAACAGCCCCGCGATCCGGGTGAGTTCGCGCCTGCGGCCGACGAAGACGTTCGCCTCGGCGGGAAGGTTGCCGATCCTGCCGCCCTGCACAGAGGCCGCCATCGTCCCCCCATCACCGGAACCGATGGCGCACACGATAACCCCTCACGGGAGGGCCGCTTCCGGCGTAACTTGGAAGCGGCCCGTCCACCGAGGGAGGTACGGGGATGGCCGTCATACCCACCCAGAAAACTGTGGGACAGATGCGCCAGGGAGACCATTTTCTCCTCGGCTACGACACGGACGAAGAGCGCGAGGCCGTCCTCGCGGTGTTCCTGCTGGACGGTCTGGCCAGCGGTCAGCGCGGGCTCCTGCTGCCGCCCGTGGACGTCCCCGGCGGGGTCGCCCTGTCCTTCCTGGAGGCGCACGGCTGCCCGGTCGAGAAGGAACTCGCCGACGGCCGGCTCTGCGTCGACCCGCACCTGGCCGGCCCCGAGGGCCTGTGGGACCTGGACGAGATGATCCGCCGCGAGGCCCGCCGGGCCGTCGGCGACGGGTTCCTCGGCCTGCGTGTGTGCACGGAGAGCCCGCGCTCGCTGGCCGGCAAGGAGCTCAAGACGCTCCACGACAGCGAGCTGCTGCTCGACCCCGTGTTCTCCTCGCTGCCGGTCCTGGGCATCTGCCAGTACGACCGCCGGATCTTCGGCGACTCCGAGCTCGACCCGATCGCAGGGCTGCACCACGGCCGGGTCGGCGCCGACGACGTGTGGCGCGACGAACTCCTCGTCATCAGCCGCACGTTCGCACCCCCGGGCCTCGCCCTGACCGGTGAGGTCGACGACTCGAACGTCACCGCCGTCGCCCGGGCCCTGCGCGCCGAGACCGACCGCGCCCAGGGCCGCGCCGCCTCCCGCACCCATGTCGACCTGCGCGGCCTGCGCTTCATCGACGTAGGGGCGCTGCGCCTGCTGGTGTTCACGGCGCTCGGCCTGTACTCGGCGGGTCGCACCCTCGAACTGTCGGGTGTCGCGCCGCATGTGCAGCGGGTGATGCGGGTGACCGGCTGGGACCGCGTCCCGGGCCTGTACATCGAACCTGCGGGCGCAAGTGCACCGAACGGAGGGGGACCGTGACCGGCTTCGTCCACCAGGCCCTGCGCTACCGGTCGGAGGACCAGTTCCTCGACACGGTCTCCCGCTTCGTCCGCGACGGGCTCGACGCCGGCGACACACTGCTGGTGGTGGTGAGCGTCCGCAACATCACCCTGCTCGGCGAGGCGCTCGGCAGCCGCTTCCGCGACCTGGAGTCCCACGACGCACTCGACTGGTACGACTACCCCTCGCGCACCCTGGGCCGCTACCACTCCTACTGCGACCGGCACGGCGCCGGCGGCCGCGTCCGCGTCGTCGGCGAGCCGGTCTGGGAGGGCCGTACGGACCTGGAGACCCGGGAGTGGATGCGCTACGAGTCGCTGGTGAACGTCGCCTTCGCCGGCTCGGGCCACTGGATCCTGTGCCCGTACGACATCCGGGCGCTGCCCGAGAGCGTCGTGTGCAGCGCCGCCCGCACCCATCCCGAGCTCGTCCACGAGGGCCACACCGCGGTCGACTACGCCGACCCGGCGGACTTCTCGGCGGAGTGCGACGAGCAGGGCCTCGCCCGGCTGCCCGGGGGAGCGGACGGCATCCGCTTCACCCGCGGCCGGACGGCTGCCGTCCGCCGCGCCCTGAAGGTGTACGCCCGCCGCCTGGGCCTGTCCGAGCAGCGGGCGTACGACCTGGTGGCGGCGGTGCACGAGACGATGGTCAACGCCGTGCGGTACGGCGGTGGGCAGGGTGTGGTACGCCTGCACAGCGACCGTGACCACGTGATCTGCGAGATCTCCGACGTGGGCGCGCACGCGCGGGTCGCCTGGCCGCCCTTCCCCGGCCATCTGCCGCCCGAGCAGGGCGCACCCGCAGGGCACGGCATGTGGCTGGTGCGGCAGTTGAGCGATCTGGTCGACGACTGCCTCGACCCCGACGGCTCCGTCGTACGGCTGTACTTCCGGCGCCCGGGCCGCGGTCAGCCCGCCGCGGGAAGGGTGAACTCGTAGATCAGGGCGTCCGGTTGGGCGTCCACCACCAGGTCGGTGATCTCCAGCGGCCGCGCGTACTGGTCGTGCACGCGCCGGGTGACCCGTACCGAGGGCGTGTCCGCGAGCGGGGTGATCGTGTCCCGGTGGTGCAGGGCCAGGCCCGCCCTGCGCATCCAGTCGTAGGCGCGGCGCAGCTGGGCCGCACAGGCGCCGTCGGCGCGGCCGCGGTAGCGGCCCAGCTCCTCGACCTCGGACAGGGCCACGGCGGAGAACGAGGTCATGGCCGTGCGGCGGCCGCGGCCGTCCGCGCCGGCCGACTCGTAGCGGTGTACGAGGGTCGGCCGGTGCGGGGCGAGCCCCAGGGCCGCGGCGTGCTCCGGCGGGGGCGCCTCCCAGGTGACCCTGGCCCGGTCGAGGGCGCCGGGGTCGGCCGCCCGGGCGCCGACCGGGAAGGCCAGCGAGGAGGGGCTCTCCACCGGCAGCCCGGGCAGGGTGGCATAGCTGCCGCGCCGGTCGGTGGCGACCACGCCGTCCCGGCGCAGCACCTCCAGCGCCTGCCGGATCGTCACACGGCTGACGCCGAAGCGCTCGGCCAGATGCCGTTCGCCCGGCAGGCGTTCGCCGGGCGGGATGCCGCCGTCGCGCAGCTCGCCGAGCAGCCGCGCCGCGACGCGCCAGTACAGCGGCTCCTTCTCGGGCAGGGGAGGGTCGTGCGGGGTGGTGCGGGCCATGCCGCGCCTCCTGTTGGTGACATGCCGTAGCCGTGCGGACTCAGTGCGCCACCAGATCTAGCATTGGTCTAAACCAGGAAGGAAGAGCAGCCTGCCGGTTCGGCCGAAACCGGTCCGCGCGCGGGGCCTCTCACAGGGCGCTGTAGAGGGCGTCGACCAGGGCCGTCTTCCGTGGGTCGTCGGCGATATGAGGCCCCATCCGGTTCATCACGTACCCCAGCGACACCCCTGCCTCCGGGTCGGCGAGACCGCACGAGCCGCCGAAGCCGTCGTGTCCGAAAGCGCGCGGGTTGGGGCCGTAGGAGCCGTTGGTGCCGCTCAGCCACAGTCCGAGTCCGACCTCCGTCTCGCCCTCGAACCCGGCGCCGAGCACCAGGTCGCGACAGCTGCCCTGGCCCTCACGCACCCGCTCGGCCGCCTCGGCCGACAGGACGCGGTGGCCGTCGTGGGATCCGCGGCCGGCGAAGATCCCGTAGAGCGCGGCGACCGCCCGTGCGGTGCCGTGCCCGTTCGCGGCCGGGATCTCGGCGGCCCGCCACCCGGGCGTGTTGGCCTCGGTGGCGCCCACCACCGGGTTGGCCAGTGCGGCCAGCGCCGCCGGCGCCAACTGGCTGAAGATCGCCGCCTGTTCGCTGCTGGAGGCGGTCGGCGGGTGCACCAGCTCGGCGGCCCGCCCGTACTCCTTCTCGGGCAGTCCGATCCGGAAGTCGATCCCGAGCGGCCCGGTCACCTCCCGCTCCAGGAGAGCCCCCGGCCGCAGCCCCGAGACGCGCCGTACGACCTCCCCGACCAGGAAGCCGTAGGTCAGCGCGTGGTACCCGGAGCGTGTGCCGGGCTCCCACCAGGGCTCCGTCGCCGCGAGCCGCCGCGTCGTCAACTCCCAGTCGTAGAGCTGCTCCAGCGAGTGCGGCTCGCGCAGGCCGGACAGGCCGGCGCGGTGCGACAGGAGATGGCGTACGAGGATCTTGTCCTTGCCGGCCGCGGCGAACTCGGGCCAGTACATGGCCACCGGCGCGTCGAAGTCCAGCAGTCCCCGGTCGGCCAGGATGTGCGCGCACAGCGCGACCGGTCCCTTCGTCGTCGACCAGACGTTGACCAGGGTGTCGTGCTCCCAGGGCCGGGTGCGGGCCGCGTCGGCCCAGCCGCCCCACAGGTCCACCACGACCTCGCCGCCGACGCTGACGGCGACCGCGGCGCCGAGCTCCGCGCGGTCCCGGAAATTCTCCTCCAGTGCCGCACGCACTGCCGCGAACCGCTCGTCGCAGTAGCCGTGCACCACCGGCTCGTGCTCCGTCATGGGGCCCTCCGTCGTCCGCCGGAAACCCGGGCCGCGACCCTGCGGCCCGGGTTGCTGGAGAACGTACCGACTGGTCGGATTGGAGGGAAGGTCAGAAGAAGAAGAGCTTCTCCGTGGGCTCGCGATGGCCGTCGGCCGTGTGCCAGTAGTCCCGGGTCTCGACCGCCAGACCCGCCTCGTCGAACCGCGCGAAGACGCAGCCCGCGAGGGCGGACGCGATGCCGTCCTCCTCGGCCAGCACGCGGAACTCGGCCACGGCGACGCCGTCCGGGCCGACGAGCGGTGGCGAGAACCGCACGTCCGTCACCCGCTCGTGGACGAACGACCGGCGCAGATAGGCGGCCAGCTCGTCCCGCCCGCGATGCGGCTCCCGGAACGGCATCGAGCGGTGGACGCACCGCTCGGCGTACAGCTTGAGCAGCGCGTCCACATCGTGCGCGGCCCAGGCACGCTCCCAGACGCGGACGAAGCGCTCGGCGGCCTCACGTGTGTCCATGCCGCGTCCTCAGGCGTACGTCCGCAGCCACCGGAGCTTGGCCGCGTCCTGGAAGGGCCCGCCGCCCTCGTGGTCGTTGAAGTCGTAGACCTCGATCGTCTTGTCCTCGTGCGCCCAGGCGTTGAAGGCCGCGAAGACGGTGGAGGGCGGGCACGTCTGGTCCTCCAGGGCCGCCGAGAACAGGGCGGCGCAGCGGCCGCGGGCGGCGAAGTGCACACCGTCGAAGTACGACAGGGTGCGCAGGGCGTCCTCGGTACGGCCGCGGTGCGTCTTGAGGAACAGACCGATCTCGCGGTAGGGGTGACGATCCGTCAGCGTGGCCGCGCGCGGGTAGTCGCACAGGAACGGCACGTCCGGCGCGATCGCCATCAGGTCCGGGACCAGACCGCCCACCGCGATGGTGATCCCGCCGCCCTGGCTCGCGCCGACGGCGACCGTGCGGGACGCGTCGGCCAGCGGGTGCGAGCGGGCCGCCTCCACGGCACGCACCGCGTCCGTGAACACCCGGCGGTAGTAGTAGTTCCCGGGGTCGTCGATGCCGCGGGTCATGAAACCGGGATAGGCCGGCGCGCCGCCCACCGGGTCCGGGGTGCCGCCGCCCCCGCCCCACGCGCTGCCCTGCCCGCGCGTGTCCATCACGAAGTGCGCGCGGCCCGTGGACGCCCACAGCAGGTGCTCGTGCGGCAGGCCGCGCCCGCCGCCGTAGCCGATGAACTCCACCACCAGCGGCAGCGGTTCCGCGGCCCCGGCGGGCAGCGTCAGCCAGCCCTTGACCGGGTGCCCGCCGAATCCCGCGAAGGTCACGTCGTACACCTGGACCGTCGCAAGGCCCGTGTCGACCGGTTCGAAGCGGGCGTCCAGGTCGTGCTCGCGGGCCTCCTCGAGGGTCTTGGACCAGAACCCGTCGAAGTCCTCGGGCTCGGTGGACACGCTCCGGTACTCGTGGAGCTCGTCGAGGGGGAGGTCGAACAGGGCCATGGGACCGCCTTTGTGAAGGGCCGGTGCGGATGATCACACCGTACGTGGGTGGTCCAACTACCCGCCAGGGCGTTGTGGATGCTCGTGTCACCCCGTCGGGCAGGTCACGCCCGGCGCCGGGTCCAGTCCGGCTCGGTCCGCGCCCACGCCCGCTCCCACTCGGCGAGCCGGTGGCCGGTGGAGACGCGGCGCACGACGGCACGCGCGAGGAGGACCGCCGCGGCGACGGCGCCCGCGGCCATCGCGCCGACGGTCAGGGTGTGCTGCCAGATCGCGGTGCTGCCGGGCGGCGGGGGAACGTTGCGGCCCCGGGCGTCGAACCAGAGCGCGACCTGGTCGCCGTGCCGGGTGCCGGCCGGTACCCGGGCCGTCGTGGTGTGCGTCCCGGTGGCCGTGTCCGTCCAGCGCACCCGCACGCGGTACGAGTGCTCCCGGCCCCCCTGCACGGTGGGCAGCTGGGTGGGCGCCTTGCCGACGACCTCGGCCCGCACCCGGTGGCGTTCGGCGCGCTGCGCCGCGGCGATGCCCCGCGCCTCGTCGTGGGCCCACCAGCCCGCCAGCGCCCCCGCGAGGGGCGCGCCCACCAGCAGCAGAGCGGCGACGACCAGCGCCGTCCACGCCTCGATCACGTCCGACCGGCGCCGCAGCGGATTGCGCCGCCAGCGCCAGCCACGCACCCGGGTCCGCATGTGGACCTCCTCCCCGTCACCGAAGCCGGAGGGGCCGTTTCGTGGCCGGTTCCCATGGTCCCTCCGTATCGCGGCGTGCGCGCGCGAGTGCCCTCGAAACCGGGTACCCCGCGACCACGGGTTCGTTCAGGGAGGGCCGAGCGGACGCAGTGGATCGCGCCACGTCACCCGAAGCGCTCGATACGGATCCGGTCCACCGGCTGGCCGGCCTCGACCAGCAGCCGGGAGGCGTGCTCGGCGAAGGCGTTGGAACCGCACACATAGGCCTCCCACCCACCGGCAGGCTGCTCGGCCAGGAGCGGCGCCACATGTGCGGCGGCCATACGTCCGACCGGCGCGCCCATCGGCGCGCTGCGTGTGAACACGGGCGTCGTCTCCGCGCCGAACTCCCGCGCGTAGATGAGCTCCTCGGGACTGCGCGCGGACACCAGCAGCCGCAGCGGTACGTCCAGGCCGCGTGCCCGGTGGTGCCGCACCATCGACATCAGGGGCACGACCCCGGAGCCGGCCCCGACCAGCAGCGCGGGCCGGTCGCCGGGCCAGGCGAAGAAGCCGCTCAGCGGGCCGCGCATCGCGACCTGGTCGCCGGGCTCGGCCACCGTGTGGAACCAGCCCGAGACCTCGCCGTCCGCCACGTGGTCCAAGGTCAGTTCGACGTGCCCGGTGTCGTCGGGAGGCGACGCGATCGAGTAGTGGCGCTGGGCCGCGTAACCGTCCTCGGCGGTCAGCCGCACCAGCAGGTGCTGACCGGGCAGATGCCCCGTCCAGCCGGGCACCGCGAACCGGAAGGTGGCGGCGCGGGGCGTCTCACGGCGGATCTCCGTGACCGTGGCCGTGTGCCACACCGCGGCGGTCTCCTCGCCGACGCCGATACGGCCGGGCACGGCGAAACGGGTCGGCGGAGCGAAGGCGGGGGACATGGACGTCTCAGTCACCGGAGTACCGCTGCTCCTGCCAGGGGTTGCCGCGCGCGTGGTAGCCGTTCTGCTCCCAGAAGCCCGGCTCGTCGTGGTCGAGGAGGGTGAGGCCCGCGATCCACTTGGCGCTCTTCCAGAAGTACAGGTGGGGCACGAGCAGCCGGGCGGGCCCGCCGTGCTCGGGGGCGAGCGGCTGCCCGTCGTACTCCCAGGCGATCCAGGCCCGCCCGCCGGTCAGGTCCGCGAGCGGCAGGTTCGAGGTGTACCCGGTGTGGGAGTACGCCACGACGTGGGTGGCCGACGCATGTGGCCGCACCACATCGAGGAAGGAGTCCAGGGACACGCCCCCGAACCGCACGCCGAACTTCGACCAGCTCGTCACGCAGTGGATGTCGCCCTCGTACGCCGACGCCGGGAGGGCGTGCGCCTGCTCCCAGTCCCAGCTCTGCGGCCGCTCCACGAGCCCGTCCACGCGGAAGGTCCAGTCCGCGGGCGCCAGGTCGGGGGTGACCTCGGCGGACAGGACGGGCCAGTCGTCGCCGGCGTCGTACTGGCCCGGCGGCAGGCCGGGGTTGTGGACGCGCGGGCGTCCGGTGAAGCCTCGGGTGACGTTCATGCGGTTCCAGCGGGACGGAAGCGATCGATTACCTGTTCAACCGTACGTGCTCGCCACAGGTGCTCCCGCCCCGGGCCCGCGATCATTAAGGCCGTATGAAGCTTCCGGCGCCCCGGGAATAGCAGCCCGCCGATCACTCTTGCTGACTGTTGCCGTCGTCGACAGCGAAGGAGTGGGAGCACATGCCGAAGGCGTACGTCTTCACGCGCAACGGCGGGCCCGAGGTGGAGGCCCTGATCGAGGTGGACCGGCCCGTCCCCGGCGCCGGCCAGGTGCTGGTCGCCGTACGGGCGGCGGGCGTGAACCCCGTGGACTGGAAGCTGCGCACCGGCTTCCGGCGCCCCGGCGACGGCGAGCGCGTCTTCCCCGCCTTCCTGGGCAGCGAGGTCTCGGGCGTCGTCGAGGAGGTCGGCGAGGGGGTCGAGGGGCTCGCCGTCGGGGACGAGGTCTTCGGCCAGCCGGTCGTCGGCGGGTACTCCGAGTACGCGCTGCTGACGACCGCGTTCAGCGCGCGGAAGCCCGCGGCCCTGTCCTTCACCGACGCGGCGACCCTGCCCGTCGCGGCCGCCACGGCGTACGACGGCGTCGACCAGCTCGGCCTGCCGGCCGGTGCCACCCTGCTGGTCACCGGCGCGGGCGGCGGGGTCGGCGTCGCGGCCGTGCAGATCGCCCGCGCGCTCGGACTGCGCGTCGTGGGCGTGGCGAGCGAGGCCAAGAAGGACCTGATCGAATCCCTCGGCGCCGTGCACGTCCCCTCCGGCGAGGGCTGGACCGGGCGCGTGCCGGGCGAGGTCGACGGCGTCTACGACCTCGTCGGCGGCACCGTCCTCACCGAGGCCGCGACCCTGCTCGCCGACCGCACGAAGCTGGTCACGGCCGGGGCCACTCCCGAGGCGGTGCGGGAACTCGGCGGTGCCCGCGTCGCCCGGGTCCGCACCCCGGCCCGGCTGGCCGAGGTGGCGGGCCTCGTCGTCGACGGCAGCCTGGACCCGCACGTGACGCAGACCTTCCCCCTCGACCGCGCCGGGGAGGCGCTGCGTACCGTCGAGGAGGGCCACGCCCGCGGCAAGATCGTGATCGTCCCGACGGAGAACGCCGGATGAGCCACGTCCTCGACCACCCCGCCCTGGCCGCGCTGACCGGCCCGCACGCCCACTTCGCCGAGCGGCGCGGCCGGGTGCTGCGCTATCCCGTCGACGTGACGCCCTGGCAGGCCCTGCCCGCCGAGCCCGACGCCCAGGACTGGGCCGACCTCGCTGCGCTCGCGGGACCCGGCGCCGAGGTCCCGCTGCTCGGCTTCCGCGGCGAGGTCCCGGCCGACTGGGAGATCACGTTCCGGATCGAGGGCGTGCAGTACGTCGACGACGGGCTGGCCGCCGCCCCCGAGCCGGAGGCCGTGCTGCTCGGTCCCGCCGACGTCCCCGAGATGCTCGACCTCGTCGCACGCACCCGGCCAGGGCCCTTCCTGCCGCGCACCATCGAACTCGGCACCTACCTGGGCATCCGCCGCGGCGGCGCCCTCGTCGCGATGGCGGGGGAGCGGCTGCACCCGCCCGGCTGGACCGAGATCAGCGCCGTCTGCACCGACCCGTCCGTGCGTGGCGAGGGCCTGGCGACCCGGCTGATCCTGGCCGTCGCCCACGGCATCCGGGAACGTGGCGAGACGCCGTTCCTGCACACCGGCGCCGGCAACACGAACGCCATCCGGCTCTACGAGTCACTCGGCTTCCGGCTGCGCCGGACCACGGCGTTCATGTCGGCCCGCGCCCCCGAACACCTCGCGGACGAGCGGGTGGTGGCCGTTTCCTGAGGCGTGCTCACGCCTCGTGATCGGGATGGGCCCAGGCGTTGTAGCGCACCAGGTAGGCGGCGAACCGCTCCAGATCCTGCGCGGGCCAGTCCGCGAGCCGCTCCCGGAAGGCCGCCCGGCGGCTGTCGGTGACCTGGGCGAGGATCCGCGTGCCCGCCTCGGTCAGGTGCAGGAGCTGGACGCGATGGTCGTCCGGGTCCACCCGCCGCTCGATGAGACCCGCCCGCTCCAGCGCGGAGACCTGACGGCTCACCGTCGACTTGTCGAGGGCGTAGTGCGCCGCCAGGTCGGTGGCCCGGCAGCCGCCGCTCTCCTCCAGATGCCCGAGCAGCGTGTACGAGACCAGCGACAGCTCGGGGTGCATACGGCCCGCCGACGCACGGGCGCGGCGGGCGAAGGCGGTCATCTCCCGCTGGATGGTCTCCACGGCCTCGTCTGCTTCCACCGGACCTCCCTCACTCGCCGAGGAACCCGCCTCGGAACATCACCCCGCCCCTCTTTGTTGTATAGTACAACTTGCCTGAGAGTTGTATAAGCCAACCATCTGGAGGTGGTGAGCGATGAGGTCGCCGGGCCTGCGTCATGTGATCACGCACCTGATCACCCCGCTGCTGATGTGCATCGGCATGGGACTCGCGTACATGGGGGCGTTCGTGGCGCCGGAGCCCCACCACCTGCCCGTCGCCGTCGTCGGTTCCGGTCCGCAGGTCAAGGTGTTCGCACAGACCGTCAAGGACGCGGCGGGCGACAAGCTCGACGTCCGCACGGTCCCCACCCGCGCCGCGGCCGTCGACCTGCTCACCTCCCGTGACATCACGGGGGCGTTCGTGCCCGGCCGGCAGACGCCGGAGCTCGTCGTCGCCTCCGCCGCCTCCGACATGGACGCGACGGCCGTCGAGAAGGTCTTCACGCCCGTCGCCGCCGAGCAGGGCAGCACGCTGAAGGTCACCGACGTCGCCGCACCGGTCTCCGACGACCCCACCGGACAGGGACTGTTCTTCCTGCTCATCGCACTGAGCATCGGCTCCTACGCCTCGGTCGCCGCGCTCGGAGCCGCCGGCGGTGCCCTGCGGATGCGGGTCCGTGCCCTGCTGGCGCTCGGCGTCTCGGCCGTCGTCAGCGGCATCGGCGCGCTGCTCGCCGGACCCGTCTTCCACCTCGCCCACCACGACCTGGCCACCCTGTGGGGCATGGCCTGGCTCTACTCCGCCGGCATCCTCTTCGTCGGCGTGGGCCTGCACACCTTCCTCAAGCGCTGGACCACGCTCGCCATGATGGTCCTGTTCGTGATGCTCAACTTCACCAGCTCCGGCGGTCTGTTCCGCCCCGACCTCCAGAACGGCTTCTTCGGCACTCTGCACGCCTTCTGGAACGGCGCCGGATTCGTCGAGGGCGCCCGCAGCCTCCTCTACTTCGGCAGCGACGGCCTCTCCCGCAACGTAGGGACGCTGGCGGTCTGGCTGCTGCTCGGCCTCGCCGTCACGGCGATCGCGGCCGTGCACGAGCGCTCGAAGGCGCCGGCGGCCTCCGCGGCGCCGGTCCCCGAGCCCTCGAAGCCGGACGCGAAGGCCCTTGCCGAGGCGGCGGAGGAAGAGGCCGAGGAGAGCGTCGGCGTCTGAGCGTTGGGGTAGTCTGGCCGTCCGGCACGGGAACGCCCCGGCCGCCGGAGACGAAGGAGGTGAGACCCATTTCCGCAGGACGCAGATCGGGCGCTCTCCTCCCGCAGCACACGGGCCGCCGCCGCTAGGCGGTCGCGAGAGCGCCCTTCGACTCACCGAAAGGCTCTCGGCCTCCATGCCCCCACTGTCTCCCTCCTTTCCGCCGTCACCGGCCACCCGTGACTCGGTCGTCGCCGCGCTCCGCGCCGCGGGCTGCGTCTTCGCCGAGGACGAGGCGGAGTTGATCCTCGCCACCGCCGGTACGCCGGACGAACTCGCCGTCCTCGTCGAACGCAGGGTCGCCGGGCTGCCCCTCGAACTCGTCGTCGGCTGGGCGCAGTTCCGCGGCCTGCGGATCGCCGTCGAACCCGGCGTCTTCGTGCCCCGCCGCCGTACCGAGTTCCTCGTCGAGCAGGCCCTCGCCCAGGTCCCCGGCGCGTCCGTCGTGGTCGACCTCTGCTGCGGTTCGGGCGCGGTGGGCGCGGCGCTCGCCTCCTCGCTCGGCCCCGTGGAACTGCACGCCGCGGACCTCGACCCGGCCGCGGTGCGCTGCGCCCGCCGCAACGTCGACGGCCGCGTCCACCAGGGTGACCTGTTCACGGCCCTGCCACGCGGCCTGCGCGGCCGGATCGACATCCTCGCGGCCAACGTCCCCTACGTCCCCACGGACGAGGTGAGCCTGCTGCCCGCGGAGGCCCGCGACCACGAACCCCTCACCGCCCTCGACGGCGGCAGCGACGGCCTCGACGTCCTGCGCCGTGTGGCCGCCGGGGCCCCCGACTGGCTCGCCCCCGGCGGCTGCGTCCTGGTCGAGACGAGCGAACGCCAGGCCGCGGCGGCCCTGGAGGCCTTCACCGCAAGCGGGTTGACGTCACGCCTGGCGGTCTCGGAGGAGCTGTACGCCACCGTGGTCGTCGGCGTCCTGGACTAGACGTGCGCGCCGTGCCGTCGGCGGGGTCAGGTCGTGGCCCCGCCGCCCGACGGGCTCGTCGACGGGGCCGGCATGCGCCAGTTCCGGTGGCCGGGGAACTTGCCGTGGCCGTCGCCGCCGGGGCCCATGTCGTTCCAGTTTCCTTCGACGGCGTGCGTCGCGGTCCTGGTGCCGCCGGAGTCACGGGTGCCGATGAGGAAGACCGTGTCGCCCTTCTTGAGGTCACCGGCACCGGAGCCCTTCGTGCCGTCGCGCAGGACAGCGGTGCCGGAGTTCACGGTCCAGGTCCACGAGGCGCCGTCCTCGCTCTTGACGGTGACCTGGTCGCCGTCGATCTTCTCGACGGTGCCGCGCTGCCAGGTCCGGGTGATCCACTTGCCGGTGTCCTGGTCCTTGACGGTCGCCTCGCCGTGCACGCCCATGCCGCCGGCGCCGAACCAGCGGCCGCCGCCGTGCCGGTCACCGGGGCCGCCGGGACCGTCGGATCCGCCGGGCGACGGCGCCGCGGATCCGGACGCGGAGGGCGTGGCCCCCTGGCCCGAGCCGCCCGACGTCGCCGCGTAGGCGACCGTGCCCCCGAGGGCCAGGAGGACGACCGTGGCCGCCGCCGTCACGGCACGCGCGCGGCGGGATCGCCGGCGCCACGGCCCGGGCCCGCGATCCGGCCCGCCCGGGCCCGTCATCACTTCCATGTCCGCGGTGGGTTCCTGCTCCGGCTCGTGCATCACGGCTCGCTCCCATCGGTCACGGCCCTAGGCAGCTACGTGCCACGCCTCTCTGTGATTGTCGAATGAGGCCGATAAGGAGCGAGTAATCATTACCTGTGAACCTGGCCGACTCTGTGAACCCGGCGGCCCGTGGACCCCGCTGATCAGCACGTCTTCTGCACGCGCGCGATGAGCAGCGCCACGTCGTCGGAGTTGTCGGGCTGGTGCAGCGTGCGCAGCAGCAGGTCCGCGACCTCCTCCAGCGGACGGTCGGGTCCTTCGAGGAGGGCCAGGAGCGCGTCCAGGCGCTCGTCGAGCGGATGCTGCCGCGTCTCGACCAGACCGTCCGTGTAGAACACGAGACGGTCGCCCGGCTCCAGGTCGACGGTGGTCGTGGAGAAGGCGACGCCGCCCACGCCCAGCGGCACCCCGGTGGGCAGTTCGAGCAGCTCGGGCGCGTGCCCGGCGCGCAGCCGGGCCGGCGGCAGATGGCCCGCGTTGGCGATCCGGCACTGCCGCAGCTCGGGGTCGTGGACGGCGTAGACGCAGGTGGCGATGGAGTGGTCGAGGTCCTCGGTGATCCGGTCGAGGTGCTCCAGGACCCGGGCCGGATCGAGATCGAGGGAGGCGAGGGTGTTGGTCGCGGTGCGCAGCCGGCCCATGGTCGCGGCGGCGTTGATGCCGCTGCCCATCACGTCGCCCACCACCAGCGCCGTCTTGCCGCCCTCCAGCGGGATCACGTCGAACCAGTCGCCGCCGACCTCGGTGGTGGCGCCCGCCGGCTGGTAGCGGGAGGCGACCTCGAGGCCGCCGGTCACCGACGGATGGCTGGGCAGCAGGCTGCGCTGCAGGGTGAGGGCGGTGTCGCGGGCGTTCTGGTACCAGCGCGCGTTGTCGATCTGCACGGCCGCGCGGGCGGCCAGTTCGCGGGCGAGCAGCAGATCGTCCTCGCTGAACGGCAGCGGGTTGCTCGTGCGCTTGAGGTCGAGCGCGCCCAGCACCTCGCCGCGTGCGATCAGCGGGACCGCGAGATAGGAGTGGACACCCGCGCGGGCCAGCAGTTCCGCGGCCTCGGGGGAGCGGGCGATACGAGGCAGATGGCCGGGCTCGACCTGCGGCACCATGACCGGCTGACCGGTACGCACGCACTCGGTGACCAGGCGGTCGGGTCCGTACCGCGCCACCTGCCCGGGCTGGTCGGCCGCCCGCAGAGCCTCCGGGGCGTCGTCCGCGTGCACGGCGAGCGCCCGGATCACCGCGGCCTCGGCGGGACCGAGACTGCTGCGCCTGCCCAGCACCACCGCGTCGAGCAGGTCCACGGCCGCTATGTCGGCGAGCTCCGGCACGGCGACGTCGGCCAGTTCGTGCGCGGTGCGCTCCAGCTCCAGCGTGGTGCCGATACGGGCCGAGGCGTCCGCGATGACCTGCAGCCGGCGCCGGGCGGACTCCGCCTCGACGCTCGCCCGGTGCTGCTCGGTGACGTCCACGACCGAACCGGCCAGCCCGAGCACGGTGCCGACCGCGTCGTCCAGCCGGTACAGCGACATCGACCAGGCCCGCTCGTCGTCCGGGTCCGCCGCGGTCCGGCCGGTGGTCTGCCGGTCCACCAGGGGCTGCCCGGTCTCCAGCACCTGCCGCGCCGCCGCCTCGATCATGTCGACGTCGAGATGGGGCAGGACCTCGCGGATCGACCGGCCGACGTGGTCCTTGGCCGGGACGCCGTTGATCTGCTCCAGCGCCGGGTTGACCGAGACGTAGCGCAGGTCGGTGTCCAGGACGGCCAGGCCGATGGGGGACTGGGCGATCATGCGGTTGGACAGCGCCACGTCCCGCTCCAGCCGCCGCACGGTGGTGCGGTCGGCGCACAGGCCCAGTGCGTAGACGTCGCCGTGGTCGTCCAGCAGGCGCATGTTGCGGAACTCCACCAGCCGCGTGGTGCCGTCCTTGCGCCGGATGGGGAAGGCGCCGGCCCAGCTCTGGCCGGTGAGCATCACGTCGGCGAAGAGTTTGATCACCAGGTCGAGATGCTGCTCGTGCACCATGATCCGCGCCGCGTACTCGCCGAGGGCCTCCTGGGCCGGGTAGCCGAACAGCTCCTCGGCCTGCGGGCTCCACAGGACGATGCGTCCCTCGGCATCCAGGACCACCGAGGCCATGCCGAGCACGTCGAGCAGCCCGCTCGGCCGTACCGACTGCTCGCCGTCGGCCATGGGAAACCCAGGTGCACTCATTCCACGCACCGCCTTCGCCCGTTCACGCGGCACGTCGTTCCCCCGTGCCGACTCCCCAAGTTCTACCGCGCCCAACCGTCGCTGTGACGACCCTGTCGCCCACCTCCACCATCCCTCAACACGGCCAGGGCCGTCCCCCGGAGCCCTGACGACACTACCTGGCACGCAGCGTCGCCGAACGGACAACCTCCGTTACCGATGTGGTCTGTACATGACCACCTGGTGGGGCCAGACTGTCCGCCGAGCCAGCCCCCACCCCCCACGGAGGAGCCCTCCCATGCCCCTGCGCGCCCGGCAACGTTGTCACGCCGCGGTGACCGCGGCCCTCGCCCTCGCGGCCGCCGCCGTCCTGTCCGCGGCTCCGCCCGCGTCGGCCGCCGACACCTGGAACGAGGTGGGCTCCGACCGGGCCGACCCGCTGACCGAGAGCCAGGGCCTGGCCTCCGTCGAGGTGCCGGCCGGCAGCCCCAACCACTACACCGGCATCGGCACCATCCCGGCGAGCGTGAGCAGCCGGGGCTGGAACCACGTCGGCGACCCCGACGCCTCCTACGACGGCCACGTCGTCGAGCCGTACCAGGCGGACTCGGGCAACGCGAAGATGTACCGCGTCCAGGCGCCCGACGGCAGCTGGTCGGAGTACGTCCACACGCTCGGCGCCGGCGAGGCGCTCAACAACTCCTGGGTCGCGATCTCGCCGGACGGACAGTGGATGCTGTCCGGAGAGTACGGCACGATGAACCGCTTCCTGGTCTTCCCGACGCCGGGCGTCAACGCGGCCACCTCGCCGTCCGCGAACCTCCCGCAGGTCGCGACGGTCACCCTCGACCATGCGGTACGCGATGTGCAGGGCTGCGACTTCTCCGGTCCTGCGACGCTGCTGTGCTCCTCGGACGACCCGGACGGCTCGCTGTTCGGCATGACGAAGCCGCTGCTCCAGGTCGACCTGTCCGCCGCCCCGAACGGCACGTCGGACGTGTCCGGCCACGTCACGGCGCTGCGCCAGCTGCCGCTGCGCAGCTCCTGCTCGGGCACGTTCGAGGCGGAGGGCATCGACTACGACCGCCGTAGCGGCACCCTGCGGGTGATCGTCGTGTCGCCGGGGTTCTGCGTGCTGACGGACAGCAAGACGTACCGCTTCACACGGAGCTGAGCCGAGCGCTGGTCCGGCCCGGGCAGTGGTGCTTTTCTGGGGATGTGGCGCGGTTCGCGGGGAACTCGCGGTGCCGCGCCACATCCGCGAGAGGAGCGATCACGATGGACCGTGTGCGACCGCACGAGGAGCCCGTATCCCTCGAGATCAGTGGATGCAGCAAGGAGGACGCCCGGATCGTCTTCGACACGCTGTGCGCCTGTTTCGAGTCCGACCGGGGTCCCGACGAGGTACCGCAGCAGCTCCACGAGACCCGCCCGATGGTCTGGCTCGGGACCTTCGAGGTCACCGACGCCCACGAGTGCCCGCCGCCCGCCCGTCTGGCCTCCTCGGTCGAGGTGGACGCACAGGGCGGCTACTGGGCGATCGAACGCCTCCGCTCGACCCTCGACCCCCTGTTCACGGTCCGCGACCTCATGTCGGCCTCGGGCGACCAGGAACGGGAACTGCACGTACGCCTCGAAAGCCGGTGACTGCGCCGGTTCGGCGGGATGGGGTGCGGGGGCGCGGGCGGACGTGACGTGTTCGGGGGCGGGCGAGCTGACGGTTCGCTGCTGCCGTGGTGCGGAAAGATCGGCCGTGGCGAGAGCGGGCCGACGGCGGCCGTGCGTGCCGGCTCCCGACGGGCCGGAGGCTGGAGTTGAGCCCTGCGGGCCGGATCGCGCAGAGGTGGCCCGGCCGGAGCGCGGTGCGCAGATGCGCTGCGGAGGGTGGAGCGGGAGACGGGCGGCTCGGTGACGGCCGTGCGCGCCGGCCCTCCGACTTTCGGGCGCCCGCGTTGGGGCCCTGAGGCCGGAGCGCGCCGCAGTGGGTGGGCTGGACCGTCGCCGGAGCGGGCCTTGGATGCCGGCGTGTGCCTCAGGTGGTGATCGGGTCCTGCCCGGAGGCTCCAGGCTCACGTCAGCAGGTTCAGTACCGCCCGGCGGTACACCGCGTGAACCCTCGGGAGGTCCGGCAGGTAGGCGCGTTCGTTGAGGGCGTGGAGGCCCTCGTGGTGGACGCCGAAGCCTGCTGTGGCCGGGATGCCCTCCGCGGCCAGCAGGTTGCCGATGTTCGACGGGCCCGCGGTCTTCGGGCGGACGCGCAGACCTTCCTGGGTCGCGGCCGTGAGCAGGGCTGCCGCGGGCTGCTCGGTTTCCGTCAGGCGGAACGGCGGCCACTCGGCCACCTGGGTGAGCGTGGTGGGGCGGGGAGGGGGTACGCGCCGGTCGAGTTCCGCGGTCGCCGTGCCGACCAGGGCCTGTGCCGCGCGGGCGTCGAAGGCCGGCGTCGTGCGGATGTCGACGCCCACCTCGCACAGGCCGGGAACCGTCGAGAAGCCCTCGCCGCCGTGGCACGACGTCACCGTCAGCTTCGGCGGCAGCGGGAAGTCCCCCTCCGCGGGCGGGAGTTCCGCCTCCTCCAGCAGCCGGACCAGCAGCGCCGCGCGTGAGACGGCGCCCGGCGTCGTACGCCGCGCCCCCGAGTGGCCCGTGTCCGCGTGCACCGCGATCGTCGCCCGCCACAGGCCCCGCCCGCCGACCACCACCTCCTCCCGGCCGGGGTAGCCGATCATGACCCCGGCCGGCCGCACCGCCGCCGCGTCCGCAAGGTAGGCGCGGGCGCCCCCGAAGCCGCCGGTGTGCTCGTCCGCGTCCAGCAGGACCGCGAGGCCGCCGCGCAGCGCGTCCGCCCGGTCGCGCACCTCCGCCGCGACACGGCAGAACATCGCCGCCGCCAGTTTGGAGTCGGCGGCTCCCCGGCCCCGCAGCCATCCGTCCACGACGTCCCCGCAGTCCGGCGCGAACGTCCAGGCGTCCTCGTCGCCGTAGGGCGCGGTGTCCACGCAGGCGTCGAGCGCCCACCACGGTCCCGGCCGGGCGGCGGCCACCTCCACCAGCAGCGCGACCGGGCGCCCGGCGGCGTCGTGGAGACGGCGGAACGGCAGGTCGCGGGTGCCGAGATGGTCCTCGAGCAGGTCGAGCACGGGCTCGTAGTCGTCGACACCCGCCCGGCTCGGGCGGCGGATCAGCCGCTGGGCGAGGGCGACCACCTCGGCGTCTTCGGGGCTCATGGAGCCTTGCTGCCCCGGGGTGGCCCGGATCACCCCTCTCCGGTTATGCAACTAGTTGCAAAAGGCTCCCGGAGCCTCTACAACAGTGAGCACGACACCGCGCACGGAGGGGCCCGATGAGCCGTTACCCGCACCTGCTGAGCCCGCTGGACCTGGGCTTCACCACGCTGCCCAACCGCGTCCTGATGGGCTCCATGCACGTGGGCCTGGAGGAGGCCGAGCGCGGCTTCGAGCGCATGGCGGAGTTCTACGCCGCCCGGGCCCGCGGCGGAGTGGGCCTGATCGTCACCGGCGGCATCGCGCCCAACGACGAGGGCCGCCCGTACGAGGGCGGCGCCAAGCTCACCACCGACGAGGAGGCCGGTCAGCACCGCGAGATCACCGACGCCGTGCACCGCGAGGGCGGCCGGATCGCGATGCAGATCCTGCACTTCGGCCGGTACGCCTACCACCAGGACCTCGTCGCGCCGAGCCCGCTCCAGGCCCCGATCAGCCCCTTCCCGCCCCGCGAGCTCACCGACGCCGACGTCGAGCGCACGATCGACGACTACGCCCGCGCCGCCCGCCTCGCGAAGCAGGCCGGCTACGACGGCGTGGAGATCATGGGCTCCGAGGGGTACCTCATCAACGAGTTCATCGCCGCGCAGACCAACCACCGCACCGACCGCTGGGGCGGCTCGTACGAGAACCGCATGCGCTTCCCGGTCGAGATCGTCCGGCGGGTCCGTGAGGCCGTCGGCGAGGACTTCATCGTCATCTACCGCCTGTCCATGCTGGACCTGGTCCCCGGCGGCTCGACGCTCGACGAGGTGATCACCCTGGCCAAGGCGGTCGAGGCCGCCGGGGCGACGATCATCAACACCGGCATCGGCTGGCACGAGGCCCGCATCCCCACCATCGCGACCTCCGTGCCGCGCGGCGCCTACACCTGGGTCACCAAGAAGCTCATGGGCGAGGTGTCGGTCCCGCTCGTCACCACCAACCGCATCAACACCCCGGAGCTGGCCGAGGAGTTGCTCGCCACCGGCCGCGCGGACATGGTCTCCATGGCCCGCCCGATGCTCGCCGACCCCGACTTCGTCGCCAAGGCCGCGCAGGGCAGGCCGCAGGCCATCAACACCTGCATCGGCTGCAACCAGGCATGCCTCGACCACACCTTCAGCGGCAAGATCACCTCCTGCCTGGTCAACCCGCGCGCCTGCCACGAGACCGAACTCGTCCTCTCCCCGACCCGGTTGAGGAAGCGCGTCGCCGTCGTCGGCGCCGGACCGGCCGGACTCGCCTGCGCCGTGTCCGCCGCCGAGCGCGGCCACGAGGTCACCCTCTACGACGCCGCGAGCGAGGTCGGCGGCCAGCTCAACGTCGCCCGCAAGGTCCCCGGCAAGCAGGAGTTCGACGAGACCCTGCGCTACTTCCGCCACCAGCTCGACGCCCACGGCGTGGACGTACGCCTCAACACCCCTGTCACCGCAGCTGACTTGGCGGACCACGACGAGGTCGTCGTCGCCACCGGCGTCACCCCGCGCACCCCCGACATCCCGGGCGTGGACCACCCCAGCGTCGTCGGCTACCTCGACGTCCTGCGGGGCGAGGCCGCCGTCGGCGACCGCGTCGCGATCCTCGGTGCGGGCGGCATCGGCTTCGACGTCGCCGAGTTCCTGACGGACGGTGGCGACAAGGCGAGCGAGGACCCGGAGACCTACTTCCGCCAGTGGGGCGTGGACATGGACTACCGCGGCCCCGGCGGACTCGCGGCCCCCGAGCGCTCCGCCCCGCCACGCAGCGTCCACCTGCTCCAGCGCAAGGCGACCAAGGTCGGCGCGGGCCTCGGCAAGACCACCGGCTGGATCCACCGCACCGAGCTCAAGCACCGCGGCGTCACCATGGTCCCGGGCGTCCGCTACGACCGTATCGACGACGCCGGACTGCACGTCACCGTCGGTGAGGAGAGCACGGTCCTCCCCGTCGACACGATCGTGCTGTGCACCGGGCAGGAGCCGCGCCGCGACCTCTACGAGGAACTGCTCGCGGCGGGCGCGGCCGTGCACCTGATCGGCGGTGCCGACGTGGCCGCCGAGCTGGACGCCAAGCGCGCCATCAAGCAGGGCACGGAGCTGGCGGCGGCCCTCTAGGGGGCCGTGGGACCGTCCTTAGGATGACTCCATGTCACTCCCGCACGCGATCCTGACCGCCCTGCTGGAAAAGCCGTCCTCGGGGCTGGAGCTGACCCGCAGGTTCGACAAGTCGATCGGCTACTTCTGGTCGGCGACGCACCAGCAGATCTATCGCGAGCTGGGAAGACTGGAGGCCGACGGGCACATCCGGGCCCTGCCGTCGGATCAGCCGGCCCGTGGGCAGAAGAAGAACTACGAGGTCCTGCCCGCGGGCCGTGCCGAACTGGCCCGCTGGACCGCCGTGTCCCAGGACCCGAGGCCGCACCGCGACCCGCTGCTGCTGCGCCTGCGCGCGGCGGCGGTGGTGGGCACGGCCGGCCTGGAGGCCGACCTGCGCCGCCATCTGGAGCTGCACAGGCACCAGTTGGCCCAGTACGAGAAGATCGAGCAGCGCGACTTCCCGCCCGGCAAGGACGCTCCGCACGACCGGCTCCAGCACCTGGTGCTGCGGGCCGGGATCGACCTGGAGACCTTCTGGACGCAGTGGCTCACGCACGCCCTGGAGGAGTTCGCCGAGCTGCCCGACGAGCTGCCCGGCTCCGAGACGGCGTGAACTCCGTGGCGGTCAGAGGCGGTTGGGCTTGGCGCGCTTGCGCAGGTACCACCCCGTCGCGATGACACCCGTGCCCACCAGGGCCGCGCCCACGCCCAGCGTGACCGGGCCGTAGTCCTTCACGGCACCGCCCAGACCGCCCGCCACACCGAGGGAGGCGGAGGGCGAGGCCGAGGGCCGGGCGGTGGCGGAGATGGTGGGCCGGGAGGCGGGGGAGACGACGATCGACTGGGTGCCCGCGGTGGTGCCGCTGGCCGAGCACTGCACGATCACGGTGTACGTGCCGGGGCTCACGTTCGACCAGGCCGCCGACTGCAGCGCGGTGGTGCCCGACAGCGACACCTGACGTCCCTGGGCGAAGCTCGACTGGCTGCTGCTCAGCAGCGAGGCGGTGCCCCAGCTGCCGCTGCTGCTGGTCCGGGAGCACTGGGTCGTCGTCACCGACACGGTGGACCCGCTGGTGCTCACCGAGATGCCCGAGCCCTGCGCCCCGGCCGGCGTGGCGGCGAGGGCGAGCGGCAGCACGGCGGCGGCCGCGGCGGTCAGGGCCGCGCGGGCGAGTGGCTGGGAGTTGCGCATGGGTCTGCCCTCCGACGGCACGGTCGGCGGTACATCCCTTGCGCCGCCGAGGGTGGGGGAACGCCCGTGCTGCCTCAGAGGCAGCCAAAGCCCCCGCGGCCCCTCCCGCATGCGGAGCGCCCCCGGGCAGGTGACGGGTTCGTTCGTCCGGCCGATGCCGCGGGCGCCGTCAGGGCCGTGAGCCACCCTGCGTCCCGGTCGTGACCGTCCGCTCCGCCGACCAGCCGCCCCAGGTGCCGTCGGGCAGCTTGGCCCGGATCCGCAGGCGGTGGGTGACGCCCGCGTCGCGGCCGGCGTAGAAGGAGTACGAGGCCTTCTCGCGCGGCGCGTCCCCGCCGTACACCAGGGAGGTGGCCGCCTGTCCGTCGAGCCGGATTCGGTATTCCGTGACCATCCCTTCCACGCGGGGCGGAACCCAGGAGAGGTCGAGGTAGTACGCGCCGCCGGCCCGGTGGCTCGCCGCGCGGAAGGCCGTGGGCGCCGTGTTCCGCCCGTCGTCGGAGCCCGGCGTGGTGAGGCGGACGGTGCCGCCGGGCGCCGAGACGTTGTCGGCCGCGTCGCGGGCCCGGACGGTGAACGCGTAGGCCGTGCCCGGCCGCAGCCCGGTGACCACGGTGGCCGTCTGGGCCGCGCCCACGCTGTGGATCTTCGAGGAGCCCTGGTAGACGTCGTACGACACCACGGCGCGGTCGTCCGTCGAGGCGGACCAGGAGAGTTCGACCTCCCGGCTGCCCACCACCCGGCCCCGCGCCCTGCCCGGGCGGGTCGGGGCCGAGCCGTCCGCCGCCACGGCCGCCGGTGTCCGCGCGCGCACGGACTGCCCGGCCGGTCCGAGCCGGCCCGCGGTGTCCCGCGCCCGCACGGTGAAGACGTACGACGTGGAGGGCGCGAGCCTGGTGACGTCCACCATGTGCTCCGAAGCGGGCACTTCGGTGACCTTCCTGGTGCCGCGGTACACCTCGTAGACCTTCACGCGCGGGTTCGCCGCCACGGCGTTCCACATCACGTGCACGCTGGTCGCGCTGCCCGCCGCCGCGGTCATGCCGGTGGGCGCCGCCGGCAGCCGTCCGTCGTCGTCGCCGGTTCCGCCCCGGCCGCAGGACGCGGCGAGGGTCAACGCCGCACACAGGGCGAGGGATCGGTGCACCAGCAGGAGGTGACGACGCATGGCTCTGCCTCCCCGGGCGGCGGAAATGGTCCGGACCAATACTGACGTGCTGGCGTGAGCGCATCAAGAGGGCGGTCGCGGGGCGGAGTCGTGCATGCGGGTGCAGGTGGCGGCCTTCGCGGGTGGGTGTTGGTGACCGCTCGGGGAAGTTACGTATGCTGAACCACCTCACGGCTGAACTCTCCATGAGGGCTGGTGAGTTATGCCGGTGGCGCGGACCGCTGTCGTCGCTGTTCCCGCGCCCGAAGCGGGTGGCCGGGCGGCCGGAGCCGACACAGGCTCGGGCGCCCGGCCCCCGCCGCTCGTCCGAGGACGCGCCACGCCGTGAGTCGCCTGAAGCCTGTGCGCCGGTTCGGCCGCCTACGGTGGCCGCATCATCGCTAACGGGGCAAAACGGGCAAAATGCCCGCCAGTGCCCCTTCAGGAAAGGGCCCTTCATCGTGCGTGTCCAGTCGCTGACCCTGGCCGTGGCCGGCGTCGCCCTGCTCGCCCCGTCGATGGCGGCAGCCGCCGAGACCCGAGTGCCGGCGGAGTCGACCGCCCGGCGCGAGGGCGACGTCCGCGCCTCCGACCTGCTGGCCAGGGTGCGTGACTGCACCCGGATCTCCCACGGCCGCTTCCGCGCCGACCACGGGAAGCGGGCGAACGTGGCCGTGTGCGGCACCCGGCACGCCGTCTTCTGGAAGACCGACATGGACATCGACTGCGACGGGCAGTCCGGCCCGCGCTGCAACCGCCGCACCGATCCGCTGTTCTCGGCCGCCACGGCCTACCAGCAGTCCGACGGACGGCCGTTGAACGCCGAACGCCTTCCCTATGTCGTCGTACCGGCGGCCGGCTCCGTCTGGAACCCCGCCGACGACGGAGTGCGCGGCGGCGCCGTCGCGGCCGTCGTGTACCGCGACCGCGTGCAGTACGCGGTGGTGGGGGACGTCGGCCCGCGCGGCCTCATCGGTGAGGCGTCCTACGCCGCCGCCAAGGGCCTCGGCATCAACCCGGACCCGCGCCGCGGCGGCGTGGCCTCGGGCGTCACCTACATCGTGTTCAAGAACTCCCAGGCCAGGCCGATCGAGAGCCACACCGCCGCCGTCACGGCGGGACGGCGGCTGGCGTGGCGCTTCGTCCAGGGCGAGTAGGCCCCCCGGCGACCGGCGACCGGCGACCGGCGGACGATCCGCGGCGCGACGGCGCGGCGGCGCAGGCCGAGCTCACGGCGGCCATGTGCTCGGACCTCGCCGTCGCGGCGGAAGGGCTCGGGGCAGGGGAGGTCAGACCTTCCGGTAGGTGTACGCCTCCGCGGCCGCCGCCTCGACCGCCGCGAGATCGGCGCCCGCCGCCGCGGTGACCACCGCGGCCACCGCCCCTTCGACGAACGGGGCGTCCACCAGCCGGGTGTTGCCCGGGAGTTCGTCGCCCTCGGCGAGCAGCGCCTTCACCGTGAGGACGGCGCTGCCGAGATCGGTGAGGACGGCGACCCCGGCGCCCCGGTCGACGGACGCGGCCGCGGCGGCGATCAGCTCCGCACTCGTGCCGAGCCCGCCGCCCTCGGTGCCGCCCGCGGCGGCGACGGGCACCGAAGTCCCGCCGCCCGCAAGGCCCTTGGCCAGCTCCGCCACGGACGCGGCCACCTCGGCGCTGTGCGACACCAGCACGATCCCGACCTGCTTCTCGTCACTCACCGCCGGCCTCCTCGAGAGCGGCGATCAGCAGCGACGACGAGGTTGCGCCCGGGTCCTGGTGACCGATGCTGCGCTCGCCGAGATAGCTGGCGCGGCCCTTGCGGGCCTGCAGGGGCACCGTCGCCAGCGCGCCCTGCTCGGCCGCGGTCCGCGCGGCGGCGAAGTCCCCCTCGCCGAGCGCGTCCACGGCCGGCACCAGTGCGTCGATCATGGTCTTGTCGCCCGGCGCGGCCCCGCCGAGCGTCATGACCGCATCCACCCCGGTCCGCAGCGCCTCGGTCAGCTGCGCCTCACCGACCTCGGCGTCGTCGCCGAGCGCCTTGCCCGTACGGCGCAGCAGCGTGCCGTAGAGCGGGCCCGACGCGCCGCCGACGGTCGAGATCAGCTGCCGCCCGGCGAGCACCAGGACCGCACCGGGCGTACCAGGTGCCTCCTTCTCCAGCGCCGCGACCACGGCACGGAACCCGCGCTGCAGATTGCTGCCGTGGTCGGCGTCCCCGATGGGCGAGTCGAGAGCGGTGAGCCGTTCCGCCTCGCGGTCCACGGACGCGGCGGTCGCCTTCATCCAACGGCGGAAGAAATCGGCGTCGAGCACTGGATCTCCTTGCGTGGTAGGTACGTTGACACCCCGGCCCGCCGGGCTACATGCCCCAGCGCAGCCCCGGCGTCTTCACCGGCGCGTCCCACAGGCGCAGCAGGTCCTCGTCGATCTGGCACAGCGTGACGGAGGCGCCGGCCATGTCGAGCGAGGTGACGTAGTTGCCCACCAGGGTGCGGGCGACGGCGACGCCGCGCGCGGTGAGCACCCGCTGCACCTCGGCGTTGAAGCCGTACAGCTCCAGCAGCGGCGTCGCGCCCATGCCGTTGACGAGCACGAGCACGGGGTTGCGCGGGGGCATGTCCTCGACGATCGCGTCCAGCGCGAACTCGGCGATCTCGCCGGAGGTCATCATCGCCCGCCGCTCCCGGCCGGGCTCGCCGTGGATGCCGACGCCCAGCTCCAGCTCGCCGGCCGGCAGGTCGAAGGTGGGTGTGCCCTTGGCCGGCGTGGTGCAGGCGCTGAGCGCCACACCGAAGCTGCGGGAGTTCTCGTTGACCTGCCGGGCGATGGCCGCCACCCGCTCCAGCGGCTGTCCCTCCTCGGCCGCCGCGCCCGCGATCTTCTCCACGAACAGCGTCGCGCCCGTGCCCCGGCGCCCGGCCGTGTAGAGGCTGTCGGTGACCGCCACGTCGTCGTTGACGAGCACCTTGGCGACCTGGACGCCCTCGTCCTCTGCGAGCTCGGCGGCCATGTCGAAATTGAGCACGTCACCGGTGTAGTTCTTCACGATGAACAGCACGCCGGCGCCGCTGTCGACGGCGGCCGCCGCGCGCACCATCTGGTCGGGGACCGGGGAGGTGAACACCTCGCCCGGGCAGGCGCCCGTCAGCATGCCGGGGCCCACGAATCCGCCGTGCAGCGGCTCGTGCCCCGAGCCGCCGCCCGAGATCAGGGCGACCTTTCCGGCCACGGGGGCGTCCCGCCGTACGATCACCCGGTTCTCCACGTCCACGGCCAGCTCCGGGTGGGCGGCCGCCATGCCGCGCAGCGCGTCCGCGACCACGGTTTCCGGAACGTTGATCAACATCTTCACGGGATCCTCCTGGTGAGACGCGTTCGATCCTCTGTCCGTACAGCCATTGTCGGCAGTATCGGTGCTTCGGCGGCGCCGGTCACCTGTACGGCACAACCGGGCGTGCTGCGGGTCGGCACAGCGCGACGCGCGGTGACGGAATCTCCCGTCACCGCGCGGACCGGCCCCCTGCCGCCGTCAGCCGGTCTTGTGCCCCCACTTCGGGCCGACCATGGCCCACTCCGTGCCCCACAGGCGCGAACGCCGCCGGTCCAGCCGCAGGCGGGCCAGGCCGCCCGCGCCGAGCACCAGGCCCGTCGTGCCGATCCCGGCGGCGGTGCCCAGCACGGCCGACTCGAGGTCCGCCGCGGACCGGCTCGGCGGCCGGGTGGACAGCTCGCCCCGCGGGTCCGTGTAGACGACGATGTGCGATCCGGCCTTCAGCCCCGTGTCGACCAGGGTGTTCCCGGTGCGGGTCGAGCCGTCCGGAAGGGTCCAGCGGACCTTGGCCAGCGCCCGGTAGTAGCTCTTCGCCCCTGGTTGCGTCGTGTCCGAGACGAGGACGGCCGCCACCGGGATGCGCTCGGCACGCTGCTGCGCGAAGACGGCGTCGGCGGCATGGGCCGTGATCACGCCGGCGAGCGTGCCGCCCACGGCGACGATCGCCCAGACGGCCAGCACGAGCCAGGCCTCCAGAACGTCCTCGCGACGGCGCAGCGGGTTGGACCGCCACCGCCACAGCCACTTCGTCGTCCGCCCGCCAGCACGCATCGGTCTGCACCTCCTCGTCGTCTCGACGTGTCCAACGTGACAGCGAAGGCGCGGGGCGCGGGATGGGCCGGACAGGGGAAGTCGTGGGGCCGACCGGGACCCTGCGGAGGGCGACGTTGAGCCGTTCGGCCCCGGTGCGCGGGCCGCGCCCCCGCACGGTCGTCGCAGCCGGCGACAGGGCCCTGACGGCCACCCACGAGGGACCAACGGCCTCTGACCCGGGGCCGCCGCCGCGACCACTCTCGAAGGTCTCAGCTGCCGTTCCCGAACCGTGTGGGAGGAGGGCACCATGCGATCAGCGCCTCTCGACGCACAGACCCTGGAAAAGTGCGTCGCCGCGGCCGTGGCCGCGCCCTCGTTCTTCAACACCCAGCCGTGGCGCTTCCGGCTGGACCCCGACAACGTGGCCTTCGAGGTGCGCGCGGACCCTGAGCGGAGCCTGCGCCACGCGGACCCGGTCGGCCGCGCCCTCCACCTGTCCGTGGGCGCCTCCGTCTTCAACCTGCGCGTGGCCGTCTCCCACTTCGGCTGGGCACCCGTCGTACGGCTGCTGCCGCGCCCCGAGGAGCCCGGCCTGCTCGCGACCGTACGGCTCACGGGCAGTGCGGCACGGCACGGCGGGGAGCACCGGGACGACCTCTACGGCGCGATCTGGCGCCGGCACAGCAGCCGCTTCCCGTTCTCCGACCGGCCGGTACCGCCCCAGGCGCGCGCCGAGCTGGCCGAGTCCGCGCACCGGGAGGGCGCCTCGCTGAGCTTCGTCGAGGCGGGTGAGGTGACCCGGCTGCTGCGGGTGACCGCGGAGGCGGAGCTGCGCAACCGCCACGATGCCGAGCGCGGCACGGAGAGCCGCCGATGGGTGCACCGCGACCTGGACGACCCGCACGACACCGGTCTGCCGCAGAACGTCCTGGGCCCGCAGGACGCGCGGGAGGGCGTTCCGATGCGGGACTTCACCGCCGCGCGGCACGCCGAGAGGCTGTCCTCCCAGGACTTCGAGATCTCCCCGGTCATCGCCCTCCTGAGGACGGTCCACGACCGGCGCACGGACTGGCTGCGCGCGGGGGAGGCCCTCGAGCACGTCCTGCTGGTCGCCACGGCCCTCGGCCTGCGCGCCTCGCTGCTGCATCAGCCGATGGAGTGGCCGGACCTGCGCCGCAGCCTCAGCCCGGACCCCGACCACACCGGTCACGCCCAGATGCTGATCCGTCTCGGCTACGGCCCGGAGGGCCCCGCCACCCCGCGGCGCACCCCGCACGCCGTGCTCGACGCGGACACCTCACGCCGATAGCGCCGGCAGGGCGGACGGCCACGACGCCGGCAGACGTAGGGACACGTCACGCTGCCGGCGTCGTGGGGACCGGGATCGGCGGGGTCAGCCCGCCGCGGCGGAGACCTCGTCCTGCGGGACAACGCCGAACAGGGCCGTGGGCAGGTCGGGGTGGATCTCGAAGACGTCGGCCAGGCGGGCGGCGCGCAGGATCCGCAGGAAGCAGCCGTCGCCGGTGACCAGACGGAGCCTGCCCCGCTGGGCCAGCACGCGGTTGCGTGTCCGGCACAGCATCCGCAGCCCGCTGCAGTCGATGAAGATCACGGGACGAAGGTCCAGCACCACGTCGGGCCGGCTGCCCGCCGTCAGGCTGTCGAGGCGCGCCGAGAGCGGCTGCGCGGTGAAGACGTCGATCTCGCCGCGGACTTCCACGACGGTCGTGCCGCCCACGACGCGTTCCGTGTGAAACGGAGCGAGCCTGGCGTGGTTCGTGTCCATATGCAGAGCAAAGCCGCGAGACGGACGAGGCGGAAGGGCCGGTCGGCCCCAGTCGGAGATCACCGCGGGCCGACCTGCCCCCTGCGCGCCGCGCGCCCCGGCGCTCAGGGTCGCTCTCGGGCGGGGCAGGGACCGATGGC
Organism: Streptomyces sp. NPDC057616; assembly: GCF_042800575.1. Taxonomy (NCBI): domain Bacteria; kingdom Bacillati; phylum Actinomycetota; class Actinomycetes; order Kitasatosporales; family Streptomycetaceae; genus Streptomyces; species Streptomyces sp. NPDC057616. The sequence continues at coordinate 21,307 of NZ_JBHVGU010000007.1, read as the reverse complement.
CCCGTTCCCCGGGCGGCCGCCCGCCGGACGCTGAGAGGTGGGCCCGTGCCGGGCCGCTCCGTGCGGATCGGCCGTACGGAGGCACAGGAGGGAATCCCGCCATGACATCCCCGCACGTGACCGTCGGAGTGGACGGCTCGCTGACCGCCGTCCGTGCCCTGGACTGGGCGGCGCAGGAGGCGCTGCACCGCGGCGCCGGCCTGCGCGTCGTGCACGCCGTCGCCGATGTGGACGAGGCCGGGCCGGTCCTGGCGTCGGCCGTCTCGCGGATCGAGACCCACCATCCCGGGCTGCCCGTGACGGCGGAGCCGGTGGTGGGCGGCGCGGTGGAGGTCCTGCTCCGGGAGAGCAAGGACGCGGTCCTCACCGTCGTGGGAAACCGCGGGCTGGGCGGGATCACCGGAGCGGTCTTCGGCTCGGTCGGCCAGCGCCTGACCGGGCGCACCTACGGACCCCTGCTGGTGGTGCGCGGTGACCACCGCTGCGACGGCGACCGCGAGGTGCTGCTGGGCCTGGGCGGCGACGCCGACACCGACGCGGCGGCCTACGCCTTCCAGGAGGCGGAGCGGCGCGGCGTCCGGCTTCGCGTCCTGCACTCCTGGTCCCACCGCCACGTAGGCCCCGAACTGCCGTCCGTGATCCCCGCGACGAGCCCCGGACAGCGCGCACTCGCCCGCCGTGACGCCGACGAGGAGGCCGTGCCGCGCTTCAGCATGGCCGAGCTGCGCGAGCGTCACCCGGGCGTCGGCGTCGAGTCGCACACGGTGCGCACGGCACCGGCGCACGCGCTGCTGGAGGCCACCCGGGAGGCCGGCGTCGTCGTCATCGGCGTGCACCCCCACGCCGAACGGCACCTCACGCGCCCGGGCTCGGTCGCCCACACCCTGCTGCACCGCTCGCACTGCCCCGTGGCCGTCGTGCCCGCCGCAACGGCCGCGTCCGGCTGAACAGACCCTCGCAGCAGGGTCGTTCGGCCCTGCACGGCGGGCCGCGTAGCCCCTCCGCGAGCGGTTGCGGAAGCGGGACATTGAAGGCGCAACGAGAGACGTCAACAACCCGCGCGTCACCCCTAGAGAGGGATGAGCACCATGGCAGTCCACGAAACCCCGCACCGGAACGTGCGGTTCCACCTCCCGTCCATGCGCCGGTCCGAGACGACTTCGCGTCCCGCCGGCGAGACGAACACCGTCGTCCTCTCGGCGACCGCCGCGCACGTCCTCGCCGGGCTCCGCGTGCTGACCGGGTTCGTCTTCCTGTGGGCCTTCCTGGACAAGACCTTCGGCTTCGGCTACGCCACCGCGTCCGGCAAGGGCTGGATCGACGGCGGCTCGCCCACCAAGGGCTTCCTCAGCTCGGTCGCCGCCGGCCCGATGGAGTCGACCTTCCACGACTGGGCCGGGGCCGGCTGGGCGGACTGGCTGTTCATGCTCGGCCTGCTGGGCATCGGCGTCGCCCTCATCGTGGGCGTCGGACTGCGGCTCGCGGCCGTCGCCGGCACCGCCATGATGGCGCTGATGTGGCTGGCCGAGTGGCCGCCCGCCAAGCACCTGTCCGACGGCTCGCTGAGCATGTCGACCAACCCCTTCGCCGACTACCACCTCGTCTACGCCGTCGTCCTGATCGCCCTCGCGGCCGCGGGCGCCGGCGCCACCTGGGGGCTCGGCAAGGTCTGGGCGCGACTGCCCTTCGTCAGCCGCAACCGCTGGCTGCTCTGACCTCGGCGGCCGGCGACCGGCCGACGAGTCCTGAGCGTCCCGCACCAGGGCACCGCCGTAGCGCTACGGCGGTGCCCTTTCGTGCGCCCGGTCCCGTCCAGCCGCGCGGGGAGGGACCGACCGGCCCAAGCGCGCACCACCCGAACCCGGACAAGCTGAAGGCACGGGGCGACCCCGGCACCGGGCGCGGGCCCGGTCGGACGAGAGGAAGTGACGGGCCATGGCGGAGCAGGCACCGTCCCGGGCGGTGGAAGACCGGGCGCTGGGCGATCTCGGCCGCCGTCTCGCGGCACGCCGCACGGAACTCGGACTGACCAGGGCGGAGACGGCCGCGAAGGCCCGGATGGCGCCCGGATACCTCCAGTACCTGGAGGAGTACCCCGGCGCCGCACCCGGCTCCGGCGTCCTGCTCAGGCTGGCCGAGGTCCTGGGGACCACCGTGCGCGAGCTCACCGGCGGCGACACCGACGTGCCGCAGGGGCTCGGGCGGCCCGCCCGCGGCGCCGAGCTGGTCGAACTGAGCGTTCCGGAGTGCCGCGCCCTGCTCGGCACCCACGGGGTGGGGCGGATCGCCGTGCCCACCGCCTCCGGGCCCGTCGTGGTGCCCGTCAACTACAGCCTCGTGGACGGCGGCATCGTGTTCCGGACCGAGCCCGGCAGCACGCCCGCCGAGGCGTCCGGCTGCCAGGTGGCCTTCGAGGTCGACCGCATCGACGACGCCTTCAGCAAGGGCTGGAGCGTGCTGGTGCGCGGCCACGCCCGCACCGTGACGGACCCCGACGAGACGCGCACGCTCGCCGAGCGGGCCCGCAGCGCGCCCTGGGCGGGCGGCCGGCGCGACACCTGGGTGCGCATCGACCCGACCGTGATCACGGGCCGCCGCATCACGGTGTGAAGCGGGACGTTTTCCGCCGGGTCCGGGGCCGATGGTCCCTCACCCCGGGCCCCGCTCCCGCGGACGATGGAGGCAACGCTCCATAGTCGAGCTCACCTGAGAGACGGACTGGCCCATGTATCCGAACGACGGTTTCCGCGAACTCGACCGGCAGGAGTGCCTGCGTCTTCTGGCGAAGGTCCCGGTCGGCCGTATCGTCCACACGCGTCAGGCGCTGCCGGCCGTCCTGCCCGTCAACTTCGGTCTCGACGACGACGGCGCGGTGGTCCTGCGCACCTCGGCGGCCTCGGAGCTGGCCCGTGCCGTCGACGGAGTGGTGGTCGCCTTCGAGGCCGACGAGGTCGACGCGGCCACCCAGTCCGGCTGGAGCGTCGTCGTCACCGGGGCGGCCGGCGTGGTGACCGACCCGGTCGAGCACGACCGCCTGCTGCGCACCGGACCGCGCTCCTGGGTGCCGTCGCCCCAGGAGGTCTTCGTCCGCATAGAACCCGAACTGGTCAGCGGCCGCGAACTGGCCCCCGGACGCAGCCTGTACGGCGTGCGGCTGCCGGTGTGAGGGCCGGGCGGGGGCTTCCGCACCGCGCGGGGCCGGGAAAGCGGGCGTGGCGCCGTCGTCGGCGTCCACGCCCGCATCGCTGCCCGGTGGCTGTGCCGGGCGGCTAGGTCGGCTGCCGCCGTGCCGCGGTGGCCTCGATGGTCAGGGTGTCGTGGGCGACGTCCGTGTGGTCGCGGACGGTCACGTGGACGATGAGCTGCTCGCCCGCGCGTGCGAGACGTCCGGTGACGGTCACCTTGTGGCCGTTCACCTCGACCCGTACGGGCGCACCGGCGGACGCGGACGCGCTGACGACGTGCCGCGGCCCGGCCGGCCACACGGTCACGCACGAGCGGAACGCCTCGCCGGCCGCGACCTCGATCCGCGCCGGGATGAGGATCATGAAGTCCTTGAGGTGCCTCGGGCCGTTGCTGCCCTGGGGAATCTGGTTGGTGGTCATGCTGTCAGCGTGCGCCGTCGTCACCGGTGTGAGGAGGTGACGGTCGGCCCGTGCGCGGGTCCGACCGCCGCGCGTCCGGGGCCACTTGGCCCCCTTGGCCGCCCTGCGCGGGACGAGCGGGATGGGCGGGGACGCTGCCGACGACCGACAGCTGCACACAGTCGCGCGTGCGGACCACGTGGCGGAGGACGAGGCCGACGACGCGCGGCATGTGCCGCGTTCCCCGCGCGACCGGGACCAGCTCGGGCCGGGCGAGCTCCAGTACTTCGTCGCCCAGTCGCATCCGGCACCCCTGGGCGGCCAGGATGTTCTTCAACCAGTCCGACTCACGCCCGAAGTTGACGCCGATCACCACCAGGTCGTCGCTGCGGTAGGCGCGTACGGGGGTGTGGTGTGTCCGGCCGGTCCGCCGGCCGACGTGCTCCAGGTCGGCGACGGCCGCCACACCGGCGAGGCGGAGCGCGACCTTGTTGATGACGCGGGTGTGCACCGGCGCCAAGCTTCGGGGGAACGGCATCCTTCACGACCTCCCGGGTCCGCTAGGGCCGGCCCGAACTCGCCCTGCGGGCCGGCAGAGGGGCCGGCACGGGGCGCCGGCGGTAGACCAGACAGGGCCGGAACAGATAGCCGACCGGGACGCTCCACACATGGACTAGCCGGGTGAAGGGCCAGGCGGCGAAGAGGAGGCACGCGGTCAGGGCGTGCAACTGGAACAGCAGCGGGGCGCCGCTGATGGCGTCGGGCTGCGGCTGGAGGGTGAACACGCTCTGGAACCACACGGAGACCGTCTCGCGGTAGTCGTAGCCCCCGCCGAAGACGTTGTGCGCGGCGGTCGCGGTGATGCCGAGCAGGACGGTGGCCGCCAGCAGCGGGAACAGCACCTTGTCGCTGCGGTCGGTGGTGAGCCTGATCCGGCGCGTCAGCAGCCGCCTGGCGCACAGCAGGCCGAGGCCGGTGACCATGGCGACGCCCGCCACCGAGCCCAGCCAGACGGCCACGGTGTGGTACGCGTGCTCGGAGACGCCGGCGGCCTCGGTCCAGGAAGCCGGTACGGCGAGACCGACCACGTGCCCGGCGATCACCGCGAACGCGCCGAGGTGGAACAACGGGCTGCCCCAGCGCAGCCAGCGGCGCTCCAGGAGCTGGCTGGTGTGGGTGGTCCAGCCGAACTGGTCGTGCCGGTAGCGCCAGACGTGGCCGACGGCGAACACGGCGAGGCAGACGTAGGGGAAGGCGACCCACAGCAGCAGATCGGCGGTCGAGACGGTCATCCGGCATCGTCCTGACGGGGCGGCGCGGCCTGCGTCGGCGCGGCCTGCGCGGGCGGGGTGAAGGTGCCCGGCGGGGCGAACTCGCCGTGGCCGTACGGGTCCAGGCCCACCTCCTCGGCAGGCGGCCCCTCGGCGGCGAGCCGTGCGACCGCGGCCAGGTCGGCCTCCGTGGGCGGCGGCAGCAGACCGCACAGGGCGGTCAGCAGATGCCGGTAGGGCGAGCCGGCGTCCGTCAGGGCGTGCTGGATCAGCTCCAGGCCGCGCCGGTGCCGGCGCAGCGGGGCCTCGCCCCGGCCGGGTCCGCCCAGCGCGGCGAACTCCAGTACCACCGGCAGGTGGTCGGGCAGTTCGCCGCCGTCGATCTCCCAGCCGGCCGCCCGGTAGCGCTGGGCCAGCGCGAGCAGCGCCATGCCCCGGCGGCGGGTGTCGCCGTGCAGGTAGTAGGTGAGGTAGAGGCTGCTCCTGCGGCGCAGGTCGAACATCTCGACGTAGTGCCGGGCCAGTGCGTCGGGGTCCTGGCCGCCGAACCAGTCGGTGAACGCGGTCAGTTCGGCGGCCGCCGGGGAGGGCGGCAACGCGGCCACGGCGGCCGCCAACGCGGGCCGTGCGCCGGTGAGTTCGGCGTCCGGATACTGCAGGAGCAGCGACAGCAGGCGCAGCAGCAGGGCCCGGTCGGCGGCCTCCGAGGCCGTCATCGACGAGCGGCGCCGGACGGCCGCGCGGACGCGGGCGCGGGCGATGGCCGGCAAGGTGGCGGGGAGCGGGCTCACGCGTGGCCTCCGGGGGTGTTGCGGCGCAGGGTGGGCAGGCCGAGCATGACCCGGCGGCCGGACGGCTCGTCGGAGGACTCCACCGGGCAGCGGTTCTCCATCGCGCTCAGCGCGGCGGCGTCCTCGTTGTGGGCGGCCGGGACGACATAGCGGTCGGCGTACTTGGCGACGGCGAGCAGCCGGTGCAGGTCCTCCGCCTCGCGCCCGGTCAGGCCGACGGCCTTCACAGCCGCCTCGTTCCCGTCCTCGCCGAGGGTGCGGGCGCGCATGTACGAGCGCAGCGCGGTGAGTTTCATCAGCACCCCCGCGACGACGTCCGTGTCGCCCGCCGTGAACAGGCTCGCCAGGTAGTCCAGCGGAATGCGCAGCCGGGTGACGGCGGCGAAGACGTGGTCGGGGTCGTCCTGATTGCCGCCCGCCTCGGTGACGGCGTCGAGGACGGGGGAGAGGGGCGGCACGTACCAGACCATCGGGAGCGTCCGGTACTCCGGGTGCAGCGGGAGGGCGACCTTGTACCGCATGACCAGGTCGTACACCGGGGAGCGGCCGGCCGCGGCCAGCCAGTCCTCGGGGATGCCCGACTCCCGTGCCGCCGCGATCACTTCGGGGTCGGCGGGGTCGAGGAAGACGGCGCGCTGGGCGTCCAGCAGGTCGTGCTCGTCCGGGGTCGACGCGGCCTCGCCGACGCGGTCGGCGTCGTACAGCAGCAGGCCGAGGTAGCGCAGCCGGCCCACGCAGGTCTCCGAGCAGACCGTGGGCTGGCCGGCCTCGATGCGCGGGAAGCAGAAGGTGCACTTCTCGGCCTTGCCGGTGGCGTGGTTGACGTACACCTTCTTGTACGGGCACGCCGTCACGCACATCCGCCAGCCGCGGCAGCGGTTCTGGTCGACCAGCACGATGCCGTCCTCGACACGCTTGTACAGCGCGCCCGACGGACAGGCCGACACACAGGCCGGGTTGAGGCAGTGCTCGCACAGGCGGGGCAGGTGGAAGAGGAAGGTCTGCTCGAACTCGAACCGGACCTTCTCCGCCCACTCCCCGGTGAGGTTGGGGTCGGCGCCGGCGTGCTCGGGCGCGCCGCCGAGGCCGTCCTCCCAGTTGGCGCCCCAGGTGATGGTGGTGGGTCTGCCGGTGAGGACGGAGCGCGGACGGGCGACCGGGATGTCCTGGCCGGCCGGGGCGCTGACGAGGTTGTCGTAGTCGTAGGTGATCGGCTCGTAGTAGTCCTCGATGGACGGCAGGTCCGGGTTGGAGAACAGCGAGAGCAGGCGCTTGACGCGGCCGCCCGACCGCAGGACCAGTCGGCCCCGCCCGTCGAGCATCCAGCCGCCCTTCCACTGCTCCTGGTCCTCGTAGCGGCGCGGATAGCCGACGCCGGGCTTGGTCTCGACGTTGTTGAACCAGGCGTACTCGACGCCGGTGCGGTTGGTCCACGTCTGCTTGCAGGTGACCGAGCAGGTGTGGCAGCCGATGCACTTGTCGAGGTTCATCACCATCGCCACCTGGGCCATGACGCGCATGTCAGTACTCCACGTCCTGTGAGCGACGGCGGATGACGGTGACCTCGTCGCGCTGGTTGCCGGTCGGGCCGTAGTAGTTGAAGGCGTACGTGAACTGCGCGTAGCCGCCCGCGAGATGGGTGGGCTTGAGCAGCAGCCGCGTGAGCGAGTTGTGGATACCGCCGCGCCGGCCGCTGACCTCGGTCTTCGGCACGTTCACCGTGCGGTCCTTGGCGTGGTACATGTACACCGTGCCCTCCGGCATCCGGTGGGTGACCACGGCCCGCGCGGCGACGACGCCGTTGCGGTTGTACGCCTCGATCCACTCGTTGTCCTTGACACCGATCCTCTCGGCGTCGGCGGTGGACATCCAGATCACCGGGCCGCCGCGGGACAGCGCCAGCATGAAGGCGTTGTCCTGGTACTCGGAGTGGATGGACCACTTGGAGTGGGGCGTGAGGTAACGGACCGTCACCTCTGCCCCGCCATCGTGCAGTTCCTCGTCGCCGTAGTGGCGGCGTGCGTCCAACGGTGGCCGGTAGACGGGCAGTTGCTCGCCCAGTTCGGCGATCCAGTCGTGGTCGACGAAGAAGTGCTGCCGGCCGGTGAGCGTGTGCCAGGGCTTCTTGTGCTCGGTGTTGATGACGAACGGCGAGTAGCGGCGCCCGCCGGTCTCGCTTCCCGACCACTCGTACGAGGTGATGACCGCGCGGGGCTGGGTGCGGGTGTCGGCGAAGGTGATCCGCTCGGCCTCGCGCTCGGCGGACAGCTCCACCAGCCCCTCGCTGCCCGTCTGCCGCTCCAGCGCGCGGAAGCCCTCGGTGGCCAGGCGGCCGTTGGTGGTGCCGGACAGGGCGAGGATCGCCTCGCACATGTCGGAGGCGGTGGCCAGCGACGGGCGGCCGGCGGCCACGCCCTCGCGGACGGTGCCGCATCGGCGGCGCAGTTCGGCCAGCTCCCGGTCCGGCTTGACGGTGACGCCCTTGGTCGTCGTACCCAGCTTGTCGAGCAGCGGGCCGATGGCGCGCATCTTCTCGGCGACGGCGGCGTAGTCGCGCTCGATCGTGGCCAGCTTGGGCATCGTGCGGCCGGGGACCGGCTCGCACTCGCCCGTCTTCCAGTCCCGAACCACCCCACCGGGCTGGGCGAGTTCGTCCGGGGTGTCGTGCTGGAGGGGCACCGCCAGGACGTCGGTGCGGGTGCCGAGGTGCTCCGCCGCCAGCTCGCTGAACCGGTCGGCGATCGTCAGGAACGCGTCGTAGTCCGTACGGGCCTGCCACGGCGGGGCGATGGCCGGGGTGAAGGCATGCACGAAGGGGTGCATGTCCGTGCTGGACAGGTCGTCCTTCTCGTACCAGGTCGCGGCCGGCAGGACCACGTCGGCGAGCAGGCCGGTCGAGGTCATCCGGAAGTCCATCGCGACCAGCAGGTCGAGCTTGCCCTCGGGGGCCTCGTCCTGCCAGACCACGTCCTTCGGGCGGGCCTCGGGCGGCGCCTCCTGGCTGCGCACCGCGCTGTCCGTGCCCAGCAGATGGCGCAGGAAGTACTCGTTGCCCTTGCCGGAGGAGCCGAGCAGGTTGGCCCGCCAGACGGTGAGCACGCGCGGGAAGTTGGCCGGGTCGTCGGGGTCCTCGGCGGCGAACCGCAGCCGACCCGAGGTGAGTTGATCGACGACGTGCTCCGCCACGGGCCGCCCGGCCGCCGCCGCCTCGTCGGCGAGGTCGAGCGGGTTGCGGTTGAAGCCGGGATGGCCGGGTGTCCAGCCGAGGCGGACGGCCTGGGCGAGACAGTCGGCGAACGCCTGCCCCTTGAAGCGGCCTTCGCCCAGAGGCGAGGACAACTCCTCCGGCCCGAACGCCTCGTAGCGCCACTGGTCGGTGTTGAGGTACCAGTACGAGGTGCCCGCCATGTGCCGGGTCGGGCGCTGCCAGTCGAAGGCGAAGGCCAGGTGCTGCAGGCCGGTGACGGGGCGGATCTTCTCCTGGCCGACGTAGTGGGCCCAGCCGCCGCCGTTGACGCCCTGGCAGCCGGTCATCGTGGTCAGCGCGAGGAAGGCGCGGTAGATGGTGTCGGAGTGGAACCAGTGGTTGGTGCCCGCTCCCATCGCGATCATCGAACGGCCGCGGGTGCGTTCGGCGTTGCGCGCGAACTCCCGGGCGATCCGGGCCGCCTGCTCGGCCGGCACGGAGGTGATCGTCTCCTGCCAGGCCGGGGTGCAGGGCTCTCCGGCGTCCTCGTACGACGCCGGCCAGCTGCCCGGCAGGCCGGGGCGCCCGACCCCGTACTGGGCGAGCATCAGATCGAAGACCGTGGTGACCAGCCGGCCGCCGATCCGCCGGACCGGCACCCCGCGCACCATGACCGAGCCGCCCTCGGTGGTGCCCTCGTCGAACCGGGGCAGGGCGATCTCGACCGTCTCCTCGGCCCGCTCCAGCAGGCTCAACTCCGGGACCACATCGCCCAGGTCGAGATTCCAGCGGCCCCGCTCGGCTTCCCCCCACCGGAAGCCGAGCGAGCCGCCCGGGACCACCGGCTCGCCGGTGGCCCGATCCAGGAGGACCGTCTTGAACTCGGCGTGCTCCTCGTCACGGCCGAGGTCCTCGGCGGTCAGGAACCCGTCCGGCACGAGACCCTTCTCGTGCTCGCGCAGCGCGACCAGGAACGGGGCGTCGGTGAAGGTCCTCAGGTACTCCTGGAAGTACGGCACTTCGCGGTCGACCAGGAACTCGCGAAGGATCACGTGGCCCATGGCCATCGCCAGCGCCCCGTCCGTACCGGGGTGCGGGGCCAGCCACTCGTCGGCGTGCTTGACGTTGTCCGCGTAGTCGGGGCTGACCGCGACGACCTTGGTGCCGTTGTAGCGGGTCTCGGTGAGGAAGTGCGCGTCGGGCGTGCGGGTGACGGGGATGTTGGAGCCCCACATCACCAGGTAGCCGGCGTTCCACCAGTCCGCCGCCTCCGGCACGTCCGTCTGGTCGCCGAAGACCTGCGGCGAGGCGATCGGCAGGTCGGCGTACCAGTCGTAGAAGGAGAGCAGGGTGCCGCCGATCAGCGACATGAAGCGAGCGCCGGCCGCGAAGGAGGCCATGGACATCGCCGGGATCGGCGAGAAGCCGGCGACGCGGTCGGGTCCGTACGCCTTGACGGTGTGGACGTGCGCGGCGGCGACGAGTTCGCTCACCTCGTCCCAGTCGGCGCGGACCAGTCCGCCCTTGCCGCGGGCGCGCTTGTAGGCGCGGGCCTTCGCCGGGTCGGAGGTGATCTCCGCCCAGGCCGCCACCGGATCGCCCAGGCGCCGGCGCGCCTCGCGCCACACCTTGAGCAACTCACCCCGCACATACGGGTAGCGGACCCGGCTGGGGGAGTAGGTGTACCAGGAGAACGACGCCCCGCGCGGGCAGCCGCGCGGCTCGTACTCGGGGCAGTCGGCGCCGATGGACGGGTAGTCCGTGGCCTGGTGCTCCCAGGTGATGATGCCGTCCTTGACGTACACCATCCAGGAGCAGGAACCGGTGCAGTTGACGCCGTGGGTGGAGCGCACCACCTTGTCGTGCGCCCAGCGCTCCCGGTAGAAGCCCTCCCACTCGCCGCCGGCCTCGCCGAACACGGCCCGGCCGTCGGCGGACACCTCGCGCCGGGTGAGCAGTCGCCGGGCCGACAGGGGCCAGCCCTCGTCGGCGCGCAGGCCGGAGCGCCGCGCCGTGTCTCCGTTCTCCATGGCTCGGACAGTAGGGGTCTGCCGGCGGCGGCACCCGAGGCCGGGTGACCTGCGAGCAGGGCCGTCCGGCCCGTTGCCCGGGACGCGAGAGGGAACCGATCGGCACGGCCTGGGGGCCGAACGGCCCTACCGGCGCCGGGCCGCGTGAGAAGACTCGGTCGCAGCAGCACCCGCGATGCGCGTGCCCAGGGGAGACGGCACCGGCCCGAGGCGAAAGGGGCGGACCTCTTACGGACGGCGCGCCCAGACGTACGGAGCGGACGATGGTGACACCGGCGCGTGCACCGATCGTGGTCGGCATCGATCCCGGCCCGTCCCACCGCCTCGTCCTCGCCTGGGGCGCCGACGAGGCGGACCGGCGCCGGGTACCGCTCCAACTGGTCCACGCCCAGGGAAGATCGCCCTACGGGGACGGCCCCGGGCATCGCTTCGGGGACGGACCGGCCCGTGACCGGCGCAGCCTCGCGGAGCACACCCTGCTCGACGCGGCCGCCTTCGTCGCCGACCGCCATCCCTGCCTGGAGGTCTCGACGCTGCTCGCCGCGGACGACCCCGTGCCGCTCCTGCGCAGGCACGCACGCACCGCCGGTGCCGTGGTGCTCGGCTCGCACCGGCTGCGCACCCGGGAGGGGCTGTTCACCTCGGCGTCCGTCGCGCTGCCGGTCATCGCGCACGCCGGGTGCCCCGTGGTGGTCGTACGGGACTGCGATCAAGTCGCCGGATCGTCGCCGTACTTCGTCGCCGGGGTGGACGTCGGGGCGGACGGCCGCCGCCACTCCGCGGCCGCCGTCGATCACGCCTTCGCGGAAGCGGCCCTGCACCGCGCAGTGCTGCGCGTGTTGTACGTGTGGCATCCGCCGCTGCTCGGCGTGCTGGACGAGCACGCCGCCCTGCGCGAGTGCCGCGACCTGCTGTCGGAGCTGGTGGAGAAGCGCCGGGCGGCCCACCCCGACGTGGAGGTGCACCACGAGGTGATCCGCGGCCGGCCGGCGCAGGTCCTGGCCCGGGAGTCCGCGCACGCGCTCGGGCTCGTCGTGGGCGTCCGCGGCGCCGGCCCCACCGGGGTGCTGCTCGGCTCGGTCGTGCAGGGTGTGCTCGACCGGGCCCGCTGTCCGGTCGTGGCGGTGCCGCGGGACGAGGGTCGCCGGTCCGCGCGCGGTGGTGGGCACGTCGGCCGCGCCGTGCGCCGCGCCCAGCGCGTGGCGATCCGCCGCATGCGCCGGCTCGCAGGCTTCGCGCGCTCCTGGCCGGGGCTGGCGCGCAGGGGCCGCCGGTCGTGGATCCGGCACGGCGGACAGGCACGACGGGGTCTGGGGATGCGGCGTTGGCGGCGGTGGGCGGGGTTGCGGTGGTGAGCGGGTCGCTGCCGTGGCGTATTGCGGGAGCCGAGCGGCGTCACTCGGCGGTGGTGACCGCGTCCGTCACTCGGCGGTGAGGACCGCGTCCGTCACTCGGCGGTGAGGACCGCGTCCGGCGGTCGTCTCGGGGTCGCGTGGCCGCGGGGGACGTGGCCGAGGCGCAGGATCATCTGGGGGAACTCGCCGCGCGCGAGCTTCGTACGCAACTGCTCGCGCAGCCAGGGGACTTCGAGCGGCTGTGTGTGGAAGGCCGCCACGGTCCAGCGGACGGTCGCGTGCAGCAGGACGCGTTGCAGGGCCTGTCCGGCACGCAGCCAGTCCTCGCGCGTGTCGTGCGGGGTGGTGAGGAGGACGACCAGCCCCGTGCCGGCGGGCCAGACCGGCGGCACGGCGGGCAGGGCGCCCGCGACGTGGCGGAAGTCCCGTCCGACGAGACCGGTGCGGTCGGCAGGTCCGTAGCACGAGGTGAGCGGAACACCGTCCGCGAAGCCGTCCCGGCCGGGGTGTGTCCAGTGAGCGAGCTCGGCGCGCTGGGCGGGATCGTCGCGCTGGACCGCTTCGGCGGTGCGGACCAGCTCCGCCAGGTGTCGCCGTGCGTGCGGGGCCTGCACCGTGTACAGCTCCGCGCCCTCCGCGCGTGCGTGCGCGCGGAGTTCCGCGATCAGCCGGCGCGGCAGCGGGGTGGGCCGGAACGGGCCGCGGTACGTGTGGCGCTGCCACAGGGCCCGGTACATCAGGTTCTCGCCGGCGCCGGGCGGGGCGTACGCGCCCCAGCCGGCCCGGGCGAGACGGGCCGGGTCCCGTGGATCGGGGAGCAGCCGGACGACCGGCCGGTGGCCCAGGTGCCGCATGGCCACACGGGCGTTGAACAGGGCCGCGCCGCAGCTGATCAACTGCTCGCGCCCGTCCGGGTCGCAGAGCGGCAGCCGGCGCCGGTCGTCGGCGTACAGGTCCAGCCCGTCGTCCCCGTGGGTGAACAGCCAGGGCTGGGTGTTGTGGACCGAGGGCGCGGCGACGGCCGCGCGCACCACGTGACGGGCCGCGTGGTCGACCTGCGGGTTCGCCGCCTCCATGACGGGCCGCCCTTCTTCGCCGCCCGGTTGGTCGCCCGGCTCGTCGTCCGGTCTCTCGCGGGCGTTCACGCGTGCGGTACGACGGCGACGGGGCAGCGCGCGTGGTGGATCACCGTGCGGGTGACCGGGCCGGTGTGCGGTCCGACGCGGCTCTCGTGGACACGCCGGCCGACGACGAGCAGTCCGGCGCTCGAGCCGGCGCGGACCAGATGGGTTCCGGCCGCGCCCTTGACGACCGTCTCGACGACGTCGACGTCCGGGTACTTGTCGCGCCAGTTCTGCAGCACCATGCCGAGGAACCCGCGCCAGTCCTCCTCGCGCTCCGGGCCCTCGCCGACGGCGGGTTCACCGGGGGCGAGCGCGACGCTGTCCGCGTCGCTCCACGCGTACAGGGCGTGCAGCCGCGCGCCACGGAGGCGGGCCGCCTCGAACGCGAAGTCGATGACCTCGTCGCAGGCCGTACGCACGTCGATGCCGACGACGACGTCGCGGTACTGCGTGCGGAGCGAGGGGGTGCCGTCCTCGTCCGGCAGATGCTCGTCCTCGGGCTGCTCGCCGGCCTCGATCAGGACGACCGGCCGGACCGTTCGCGCCGTGAGGGCCTGCGCCACGGACCCGACGAGGAATCCGGTGAAGCCGCTCAGCCCGCGCGAGCCCACGACCAGCAACTCGGCCCGGCGCGCCGCGTCGTTGAGGGCCGTAAGGGCCAGCGCCTCGACGTTTTCGAGGGTGACCCACATGTCCGGGCAGATCCGTGCGACGCGGTCCTCGGCCCGGTGCAGGATGCCCTGGCCCACATGGTCGCGCACCACGCTCGCCGCGTCGGAGGACTCCCGCTCCGGGGTCCACTCGGAGGCATGCACCAGATGCAGGGGGCGATCGCGGCGCAGCGCCTCCCGTGCCGCCCACTCGGCGGCGGCCAGGCTCTCGGGGGATCCGTCGACCCCGACGACGATCGGTCGTGACATGGCAGACACCTCCGCGGTCTCCTCCGCCCGGCAGTCCCGGTCCAGTTCCCATCGTGGTCCGGGAGTCCGGCCCGCCGGAGGGGCCGGCGGTCCCGGCCATGGGTCCTTATGGCCCCTGCGCGGAGACGTGTCTGTGTGCGGCGGAGGCCGGCGGTCCCGGCGGCGCCGGTCGCGTGTGCTGCGTCGCGGCGGCGGACGGCCACGTAAGCGACATCCCGACGGCGCAAGTCCTCGGGCCGGTCGTGACCCGGGCCACCGCGATCGCCGTGACGGCGGCGGGTCGCGGTGTTCCCGCGTGCGGCGGCCGTCGACCGTCCGGCGCCGGCCGCGTGTCCCGCGTCCCGTGGGCGGAAACCGTGACCCGACGTCCCGACGGCGGCCGTTGTCCGACGTCGCCCCTCGGTGGACCTGCCGTTGCTGCACCTCGCCCCGTCGGCGGACAGCCCTCACCCGACGTCCCGATGCCGCAAAGTCCCCAGGCCCGTAGCCACCAGGGCCACCGCGATCGCCGTGACGGCCGTGGGGGCGCCGGTCGTCCAGTTGCCGGCGGGGAGTTGGGGGAGGTGCTGGAACGGGGACAGGTCGAGCAGCCAGCCGGGGAGGCCGAGGACGTCGCCGAGCACGCCGGCGACCAGGCACAGGCCGAGGACGGCCCACGCGGCGCCCACGGCACGCGGCACCAGTCCGGTCAGGGCGGTCGCCACCCCCGCGAGGACCCAGAGGGCCGGCGCGTAGACGAGGGCGGCGCCGAGCAGGCGGAGGATCTGCCCGGCGTCGTGGCTGACGAGGGCGTAGGTGAGGCCGGTGCCCAGGCCCGCCGCGCCGAGGACCACCACACTGCCCACGACGGCGACGGCGAGATGGCTGCCGGCCCAGCGCAGCCGGGAGACGGGCGTGGCCAGCACCGGGTCGGCGCGCAGCGCGGTCTCCTCGCCGCGCGGGCGCAGGGCGGACTGGACGGCGAAGCCCGCGCCCACCAGGGCGACGGTGAGCAGCGAGCGCGTGAGGTAGGCGTCGGTGATGCTCGTTCCGCCGAAACTGGCGATCACCTTGCGCATGGTGTCGTTGTCGCCGACGAGGTCCTGGACGTCGTCCGCGACCCAGCCGTAGGCGATTCCGGCCAGGAACACGGCGGAGCTCCAGCCGATGAGGCTGCCGCGCTGCAGGCGCAGGGCGAGTCCGAGCGGCCGGCCGAGGCGCGGCGTGGCGCGCGAGGGCCCCGGGCGCGGCGGCACGAGCCCGGCGCCGAGGTCGCGGCGGGTCGCGAGGGCCGACGCGAGCGCGAGTGCGGCGGCCGCGCCACCGGCCGCCAGGACCAGCGGCCACCAGCGCTCGCCGGCGAAGGGCCGGGTCTTCTGCACCCAGCCGATGGGGGAGAACCAGGACGCGGCGCCGTCGCCGATGTCCCCGACGGCGCGCAGCACGAAGGCGAGACCCAGCACCGCGCCGGTGCAGCCGTGCACCACCCGCGTGTTCTCGCTGACTTGGGCGGCCACGGTGGTGAACGCGGCGAAGACCAGTCCGAGGGCGAGGAAGGACACGCCGAAGAAGAGCGAGCCCGTCGCCGGCAGGCCGAGCGCGAGCAGACCGAGTGTCACCGCGGCGGCGACGGCCGTGTTCATGCCGGCGACCACGATGAGCGCGGCGGCGACGCCCGCGTGCCGCCCGGTCGGCAGGGCGCGCACCAGCTCGGCGCGCCCGGCCTCCTCCTCGCCGCGGGTCTGCCGCCCCACCATGAAGATGCTCATCAGGGCGACCACGACGAGCCCGATCGTGCCCGTCTGGAAGGCCACCTCACCGCCCATCGTGTCGAGGGCGAGGGCCGGCCCGTTGAAGGCGATGGCCGCGGCGTTGCCCTCGCTGCCGCGGGCCGCCACGTCGAGATCGTGCTGGGTGGGGTAGAGCCCTTTGACGCTCGCCGCGGTGAGCAGCACCAGCAGCGGGACCGCCACGACCCACAGGGCGATACGGACCCGCTCGCGGCGCAGCAGGAAACGGGTGAGCGTGCCGGTGCCCGTCAGCTCCACCGCCCTGGCGTTCACGGCCGGCCGCCGTTGCGCCCGGCCTCGCCCAGGCGGCCGTCCGACATCCGGCGTTCCCCGGCCAGTTCGTCGCCGTAGTGGCGCAGGAACAGCTCCTCCAGGGTGGGCGGTTGGCTGGTGAGCGTCCGGATGCCGAAGCCGCTGAGCCGGCGTACGGCCTCGTCGAGGTGGTCGGTGTCGACGTCGAAGCGGGCGCGGCGCCCGTCGGTGCGCAGGTCGTGCACGCCGGGCAGGGCGTCGAGACCGGTCGCCGGGCGGGCGGTGTGGACGTCGACGGACGTGCGGGTCAGATGGCGCAGTTCGGTCAGCGTGCCGCTCTCCACGGTCCGCCCGGCCCGGATGATGTCGACCCGGTCGCACAGGGCCTCCACCTCGGCCAGGATGTGGCTGGAGAGCAGCACGGTGCGGCCCTCGGCCTTGACCTCGCGGATGCAGTCCTGGAAGACGGTCTCCATCAGCGGGTCGAGTCCGGACGTCGGCTCGTCGAGGATCAGCAGCTCCGCGCGGGAGGCAAGGGCGGCGACCAGGCCGACCTTCTGCCGGTTGCCCTTGGAGTAGGTGCGGGCCTTCTTGGTCGGATCCAGTTCGAACCGCTCCAGCAGCTCGTCCCGCCGGGCCGCGTCCAGGTCACCGCGCAGCCGCCCGAAGACGTCGATGATCTCTCCGCCGCTCAGCTTCGGCCACAGGGAGACGTCGCCGGGTACGTACGCCAGCCGCCGGTGCAGGGCGACCGCGCTCCGCCATGGATCACCGCCGAGCACAACGGCCGTCCCGGCGTCCGGGCGCAGCAGGCCGAGCAGCGCCCGGATCGTGGTGGTCTTCCCCGCGCCGTTGGGCCCGAGGAAGCCGTGCACCTCACCGGTGGTCACGGTCAAGTCCAGCCCGTCCAGCGCCCTGGTGGCGCCGAACGTCTTCACCAGGCCCGCGACCGAGATCGCGACGTCGGGCCCGCCGGCGGCGGGGGTCTCGGCGGCGGTGGACGGAGCGGTCACGGCGCGCTCCCCTCCCGCGGTTCGGGCCGGTCGGGCCGGATGCGGAAGACGGGGACCTGCCCGGCGATCCGCTCGAACTCCTCCAGGGGAGCGTGCGGGTCCACGGGCAGATGCGGCCGCGCCCCAGGAGCCAGCGCGAGATAGCGGCGCAGGACCGGCGCGCGGTCGGCGGCGTCGACCTCCTCCAGTCGTACGGCGGTACGGCGGCCGTGCCGCAGCACCGCCCGCCCGCCGGCCGCGCGGACGTTGCGCACCCAGTTCGTGTCCCGGCCGAGCATCGCCACCAGGTAGCGCTCGCCCTCCAGGTCCGCGACCACCAGCGGCAGCGAACGGCGGCGTCCCGTCCGGCGCCCGGTCACCTCCAGGGTGACCAGACGCCTCGGTCCCAGCCCGGCCGAAGCCGTGAGCACCGTCTGCCGGTTCATCACCCGGGCCAGCCGGTTGGGGCGGCCCCGGCGGTACATCCACCGGTCGAACCGGTGCAGCAGCCGTGCCGAATCGTCATGTCCCATGCCTTCACACCCGCCTCGGCCTGCGATCGGGCCCCGGGGGGGCGCTGTCGCCGCCCACCCGTGGCAACGTTCCGAGCCGCGCCTGCCCGGCGTCGGCGAACCCCTCGCGGCGGCAGGGCAGTTCGCACCCGCCGCGCGCCGGGCTCACCATCCAGCATCGACGCACGCGTCCTCGCCCCGCAGAGGCCGAACGGCTCTGTCCCGGTGCCATGAGGCCGTGGAGCGGGGACTGCCGGACCCCCTGGGGAGGACGGTCGGCCCAGCGAGGCGGCGGGTGCCTTGCGCCGACAGTGATGGTGGACCACCGGGGCGCGGCGCGCGCACCCGGAGCCTGTGACCCCGTGCCCACGTCGGGGGCGCACCACCGCGAGCGGAAGGAAGGCGGCATGTTCGAGCCGTCGACGAGGAGAAGCGGCACCGGGGCCGAGCAGGCCGCCGTGCCCGGCAGGGCCTGGCTGATGCTGGCTCTCGCCACCATCGGATTCGCCGTCAACTTCTGGGCGTGGGCGCTGCTCAGCCCGCTGGGCCCCCGCTTCAAGGACACCCTGGAGCTCAGCTCCTTCCAGCAGTCGCTGCTGGTGGCCGTACCGGTCGTGGTCGGCTCCCTGGGCCGCATCCCGGTCGGCGCGCTGACCGACCGCTACGGCGGGCGCACGATGTTCCCGCTGGTCTCCGTCGCGACCGTGGTTCCGGTGCTCTACCTGGGACTCGCCGGGCACTCCTCGCTCGGCGCGCTGCTGGCCGGCGGGTTCTTCCTCGGCATCGGCGGCACCGCCTTCGCCGTGGGCGTGCCCTTCGTCAACGCCTGGTTCCCGCCCGAGCGGCGCGGGCTGGCCATCGGCATCTTCGGGATGGGCATGGGCGGCACCGCGATCAGCGCGCTGACCACCGTGCGGCTGGTGAAGGCCCACGGCATGGCCGACCCCTTCCTGATCACCGCCGCCGTGCTCGCCGCGTACGCGCTCGTCGCGGCCCTCTTCCTGCGCGACGCCCCGGGCCGCACGGTGCCCGATGGGCCGCTGTCGCGCCGGCTGGCGGACACGCTGCGCCTCGGCATCACCTGGCAGGCGTCCGCCCTGTACGCGGTGGCCTTCGGCGGTTACGTCGCCTTCTCGGTCTACCTGCCGACCTATCTCAAGACCGGCTACGGCCTCACACAGGCCGACGCCGCGAACCGGATGGCCGGGTTCGTGCTGCTCGCGGTGGCGATGCGCCCGGTGGGCGGCTGGCTGGCGGACCGGATCGGTCCCGTACGGGTGCTGAGCGTCGCCCTGTCGACCGTCGTCGCCGGTGCGGTGCTGCAGTCCTTCACCCCGCAGCTCGCACCCCTGGGCACCGTCGCCTGCCTGCTCATGGCCGCCGCGCTCGGCGCGGCCAGCGGAGCGGTGTTCGCGCTCGTCGCGCTCCTCGCTCCCGAGGGCAAGGTCGGCTCCGTCACCGGCGTCGTCGGCGCCGCGGGCGGCCTGGGCGGCTTCGTGCCGCCACTGGTGATGGGTTCGGTCTACGGCGCCCTGGGCTCGTACGGACTGGGCCTGGTCCTTCTCGCGATCGTGGCAGCGGCGGCGCTGGCCTTCACCGGCACCGGCGTCCGCAGGACGGTCGCGCGGCGCAGCCCGGCGGCGCAGGCCGGCTGAACCGCGGGACGCACGCCGGCCCGGGACCTTCTCCTCCGGTTCCGGGGCCGGACTTCTGCGACCGCGTGCCGCCGTTGGCTTTTTCACCGGTACCGGTTGTCCGTAAGACGGTCGCGCGTCGCAGCCCGGCTGAACACCCGGACGCACGACGGCCCGGGACCTTCTCCTCGGTCCCGGGCCGTCGTGCGTGTCAGCGACGGTGCATGGTTTCCAGCGCCGCCGCCAGCACGTGCGGGTCGTGGTGGCCCTTGTGGACGGTGGGCGGCTGCTTCTCCAGGCGCAGGAGCCGGGCCACCGCCGTCCAGGCGGTGCGCACCGAGTACTCGACGGTGAAGACGACGTCGTCGGGCACCTCGGCGAACTGCCCGATGAAGGCGAGGTTCCTCGAGCCGGCGGGCACCACGGCGGGACGGTCCTCGCGCCGGCGGACCAGGAACTGGCTGGTGATGTACGGCATCACGCACGGCACGACGGTGGAGGTCTCCAGGACACGGGCGGTGAGCGCCTCGTCGAGGCGCAGGTGGTGCAGGACCTCTTCGAGGATCTCGCGGCCCGAGCACATCGTCATCGGCTTGCCCGTGCGGTTGCCCGGGCGGCCGGGGTGGAGGCCGTAGCCCCACCACACCGAGACGCCCTCGGGCTGATCGCGGTAGACCGGCTGGCGGTTGGCGACGATGGTGAGCAGCCAGTTGGAGGCGGTGAAGGTCATCAGCCCGCCCCGGCCCGTCTCGCGACCGCCGAACTCGGCCAGCGCGTCCAGGAAGGCGGGATCCTTGGCGGTGACCGTGAACGACTCCCAGCGGGACTCCTTGACGTGCTTGTCGAAGGCGGCCGGGTTGCCGAACTCCTCGCGCCCGCGGGCGATGCGGTGCCACAGCAGCCAGGCATCCGAGCGGGAGCCGGCCGGGGGCGGCGCCGAGGTGTGCGTGCCGAGGCTGGAGGCGTCGGTCATGGAGCCGTTGGTGACCAGGACCAGGTCCTCGGGAGCGACGGCGATCTTCTCGCCCCGGCCGCCCCGGTAGAGGTGCAGCGTCTCGACCGTGCCGCTGTGCTGCCCCGGCGCGAACCCGAGGTCGGTGACACGGGTGCCGGTGTGCACGGTGACGCCGCGCTCGCGCAGCCAGGCCGTCAGGGGCCGCACGATCGAGTCGTACTGGTTGTAGCGCGTGCGGTGGATGCCCGACATCGACGCGAACTCGGGGAAGAGATGGATGAACCTGCGCAGATAGCGGCGGAACTCGATCGCGCTGTGCCAGGGCTGGAAGGCGAACGTGGTGCACCACATGAACCAGAAGTTCGTGGTGAAGAAGTGCTCGCCGAAGCAGTCCGTGATGCGCATCCCGTCCAGGTGCCCCTCGGGGGTCAGCAGACGGCGCACCAGGTCCAGGCGGTCGCGCTCGGAGAACCCCATCGAGGCGGTGTCGACGATCTTCCCGTCGCCGTCCACCAGCCGCGCGATGTCGTCCCAGGCGAACTCCTCGTGCCCGGCGAGGATCTCCTCGGTCACGGACACCGAGGGGTCGTCGAGCGTGGGGATGCCGGAGAGCAGGTCGTAGGTGCAGCGGAACTCGGCCTCGAACATCCGCCCGCCGCGCATGGTGTACCCGGCGTCCGGGGTGCCGCCCGCGTCCAGGCTGCCTCCGACGGTGCGCTGTTCCTCGAAGAGATGGATGTCGGCTCCCTCGAACCCGCCGTCGCGGATCAGGAAGGTGGCCGCGGCGAGCGCCGCGATGCCACTGCCCACCAGATATGCCTTCGCCATCGCACAACTCCTCGTGCGTCCGCCGCCCGGGCACCACCCCTTCACGGTGGTGTACGCGAACGGGACCGGTCAGTGGGTCGTCGGCCGTCCGCGGGGCCCGGCC
>NZ_JBHVGU010000006.1:231666-334731 GCF_042800575.1 Streptomyces sp. NPDC057616 | reverse complement strand
TCCCCGCGATCCCCGCCTCCGCGCAGGCCGAGGTCGACCGCAACCTCGCCCTGCTCACCACCCAGATCGACGAGGCCGACAAGCGCCTCGCCGCCGCCGTCGGCCAAGGCGGACCCGACCTCGTCCAGAACGCCATCCTCGGCCCCCTCGCCGACAAGCGGAAGTCCACCGTCGACCGCATCGCCATCGCCATCGGCCGCACCGCCGACAAGCCCACCGGCCTCGACTCCCTGGCCGCCTGCACGCTCACGAAGTGACGTGACAGGCGCTGTGGCCGCCCCGATGCAGCGCCGGCCGGGGCGGCCACGGCCGGTGGGCGCGAACTGGACGGCGTAATTCCTTAGACAAACGAAAGACCTGCGCGCATAATCATGAAGCGTGGGAAAAACTTACGAGGGTATCGACGGCAGGCTGCGGACCTTCATCGAGGAGCAGCCCCTCTTCTTCACCGCGACCGCGCCCCTGTCCGGCGACGGCACGCTCAACCTCTCCCCCAAGGGCCTCAAGGGCTCCTTCGCCGTGCTCGACGAGCACACCGTGGCCTATCTGGACTTCGCGGGTTCCAACGCGGAGACGATCGCGCACCTGCGGGAGAACGGCCGCATCACGCTGATGTGGTGCGCCTTCCAGGGCCCGCCGAACATCGTGCGCGTGCACGGCCGGGGCGAGCCGGTCTTCCGCGACGACCCGCGCTTCAAGGAACTGCTCACCCGCTTCCCCGACATCGACGGGTTCCGGCACGGACTGCGCGCGATCATCGTCGTGACGGCCGAACTCGTCCGCGACACGTGCGGCTACGCGGTGCCCTTCATGACGTACGACGAGGACCGCGACCTGCACGCCCGGCGCTTCGCGCGCGAGGACGACGCCTCGCTCGGCGAGTACTTCGCCCGTAAGGAGCACATCGCCACCAGCCTGGACGGCCTACCCGGGCTGCCGTTGCCGCTGCCCCCGTCTACGGTCTGAGCCATGCGAACCGCTCCGGCCGCGGGCGCCCTGGTGTCCGCCGCCGTCCTGCTGCTCGGCGCCGCCCCGGCCGCTCCCCCCGCGGGCCCGCCGCTGCCCGCGCGCATGGCCGACACCGGGGGCGGCACGCAGCTGATCACCGCCGTGGCGGCCGGCACGAGCTCGGCGACCGGCACGGTCACCTGGTGGGACCGGCGGGGCGGGAGCTGGGTCAAGACCGGTTCCGCGGCCGCCCGGTTCGGGGCGAAGGGGCTGGTCGAGGGCGCCTCCCGGAAGCAGAACACCAGCACCACGCCCACCGGTCTGTACGACCTGCCCTTCGCCTTCGGCATCAAGCCCGCACCGAGCGGGACGGTCTACCCGTACCGTCCGGTGCACCAGGCGTCGTGGTGGTGCGAGGACAACGCCTCGCGCTCCTACAACCGCTGGACCGAGCCGCGTCCGGCCGACTGCCGGGCCTCCGAGTCGGAGCATCTGGTGGCGTACCCGACCCAGTACGCGTACGCGCTCGTCGTCGGCTTCAACTACCACTCCCGGGTGCACGGCCGCGGGGCCGGGATCTTCCTGCACGTCGACGGGCGCGGGGCGACGGCCGGCTGCGTGTCCGTGCCGGCCGGCGCGATGCGGCGGATCCTCACCTGGGCGCGGCCGGGCCGCGGCCCGCACATCGCGATCGGCACGACGGGCGGGCGTACGGCGATCACGCGGTACTGAGCCGCACGGTGAACGTGGTCGAACCCGGCCGGCTCTCCAGGCCGACGCTGCCGCCGTGGGCCTCCACCACGGCCGCCACGATCGACAGGCCGAGGCCGGCTCCGGCGCCGGGGGCCTCGGTGCGGCGGCGGTCGGCCCGGGTGAAGCGCTCGAAGACCCCGGGCCGGATGTCCTCGGGGACGCCCGGGCCGTCGTCGTGCACCGAGAGGACGGCCGTGGCGCCCTCGGTCTCCAGGGACACCGTGACCTTGGTGCCGGCGGGCGTGTGCACCCGCACGTTGGCCAGCAGGTTGGCCAGCACCTGGTGCAGGCGGTGCTCGTCGCCGGTGACGGTGACCGGCTCCTCCGGGAGTTCCAGCGTGAAGCGGTGACCGGGGCCGGTGGCCCGGGCGTCCGTGACCGCGTCGAGGATCAGCCGGGTCAGGTCGACGGGACGGCGCTCCAGGGGGCGGCCGGCGTCCAGGCGGGCCAGGAGCAGCAGGTCGTCCACCATCGATCCCATGCGGCCGGACTCTGCGGCGATGCGTTCCAGGGCGCGGGTGATCGGCGCCGGGACGGGGCCCGGGTGCAGCAGGGCGAGTTCCGCGTGCCCGCGCACCGTGGCGACCGGAGTGCGCAGCTCGTGGCTCGCGTCGGCGGCGAAGCTGCGCAGCCGCTCCTCGCTGGCGTGCCGTTTGGTCAGCGCGTCCTCGACATGGCCGAGCATCCGGTTGAAGGCGCCGGCGACCTGGCCCACCTCGCTGCGCGGGTCGGCCTCCGGGGCGCGCGGGGGCAGCGCCACCTCGCCGCTGGCCAGCGGGAGTTCGCTGACCCGGGTGGCGGTCGCCGCGACCCGGCTCAGCGGCCTGAGCGACCAGCGCACCCACAGCGCGCCCGCGACGCCGGTGAGGGTGAGGGCGGCGCCGAAGACGATCCCGGCGACCAGCTCGAGGCGGTAGACGGTGGCCTGCACGGGCTCCAGGGGCAGCCCGGTGAGCAGGACGTCGCCGTCCTTGCCCGGCGAGGCGATGACCCGGTAGTCGTCCAGGGCGGAGAGCTCGACGCTGTGGCCCCTGCCGTCGGCCGGGACGCCGAGCAACCGCTTCTGGTCGTGGCGGGAGAGGTCGACGTTCTCGACACCGGAGGGGCGGATGACCGCCGCGTGGGTGACCGTGCCGTCGGCCACGCGGGCGCCGAAGGTGCCGGTGGACTGCCGGCGGTCGTCGCCGTGCTCGTCGCCGTCGTGGTCGTCGGGCAGGGTGCCGGGGTGTTCCAGGCTCGCCGCGAAGCGGGGGCCGGTCTGGGCCACCTGCTGGTCGAGGCGGCTGGTGAGGAAGCCGTTGAGCTCGAACACGGCGGCGAGCCCGACCGCGGCGCAGCTGATCGCCAGCAGCACCACCAGACCGAAGGTGAGCCGCGCCCGCAGCGTGCGCGGGCGGGGCAGGCGCCGCAGAAGCCTCACGGGCTCACCGGCTTGAGGACGTACCCGGCCCCGCGCACCGTGTGGATCATCGGCTCCCGGCCCGCGTCCACCTTCTTGCGCAGATACGAGATGTACAGCTCGACGACGTGGGCCCGGCCGCCGAAGTCGTAGGACCACACCCGGTCGAGGATCTGCGTCTTGCTCATGACCCGGCGGGGGTTGCGCATCAGGAAGCGGAGCAGCTCGAACTCGGTCGGGGACAGCTCGATCAGGTCGCCCGCCCGGGTCACCTCGCGGGCCTCCTCGTCCATGACGAGGTCACCGACGATCAGGCGGGGCCCGTCCTCCTGCTGGCGGGCCATGCCGGCGCGGCGCAGCAGGCCGCGGACCCGGGCGACGACCTCCTCCAGGCTGAAGGGCTTGGTGACGTAGTCGTCGCCGCCCGCGGTGATGCCCGCGATCCGGTCCTCGACCGCGTCCCGCGCGGTCAGGAACAGCACGCAGACGTCCGGTTTCACGGCGTGCAGGGAGCGCAGCACGGAGAAGCCGTCGGTGTCCGGGAGCATCACGTCCAGGACGACCGCGTCCGGCATCAGCTCCCTCGCCTCGGTGAGGGCGGAGGCGCCGTCGCCGGCCGAGTGCACCCGCCAGCCCTCGTAGCGCAGGGCGCCGGAGAGCACCTCGGCGAGGTCCGGGTCGTCGTCGACGACCAGGACGCGCAGCGGTGTGCCGTCGGGGCGGGTCAGGGCGGGGCGGCCGGAGCGGGTGGTGTTCATCGCCCTTCCAGCATCCCCCCTCGCGGCGGCGGCGGGCGCCGGGCGACGCTCTGAGTTTCCTCTGAGTGCGCTCGGTGGGGTCCTGTTCAGAGGCTGCTGAGAGGTTCGCCCGGCACAGTTGCGTCCGGAACAGGCGAAAGGACGCACATATGACCACGGTGTACGAGCGGCGGGCGGCTCCGGCCCTGGCGCCGCCCGCGCGGCGCTCCCCCGCGGCCGCCGTACTGGCGCTGCTGTGGGCCGGCGCGGCCGCCGTGGTCGCGATGTGGTGGGCGGACACCACGTCGGTGGTCGGCGCGGCCGGCTGGCTGACCGGGGCCGGGCGGATCGCCGGGCTGCTGTGCGGGTACGCCTGCGCGGTGCTGGTCGGCCTGATGGCGCGGGTGCCGCTGCTGGAGCGGCGCATCGGCTCCGACCGGGTGGCCCGCTGGCACGCGATGGCCGGCCGCTACACCGTCTGCCTGCTGGTGGCGCACATCGTGCTGATCCTCCTCGGGTACGCCGCCCAGGACGGCGCCTCGCTCTGGCACGAGACCACCACCGTGGTCCTGGACTACCCGGACATGCTGAAGGCGACCTTCGGCACGCTGATCCTGTTCGCGGTCGGCATCACCTCGGCCCGGGCCGCGCGCCGCCGCATCAGCCACGAGTTCTGGTACTACGTCCACCTGCTCACCTACCTCGCGGTCTTCCTGGCCTTCTTCCATCAGCTGACGCTGGGCAACGAGTTCAACGGCCACACCGTCGCCACGGCCGCCTGGTACGCGCTGTACCTCGGTGTCGCGGCCCTGGCGGTGTGGTTCCGGGTCCTGGAGCCGGTGCGGCTGAACCTGCGGCACCGGCTGCGGGTCGACTCGGTGCACCGGGAGGCGCCGGGCGTGTTCTCGGTCGTCGTACGCGGCCGCAGGCTGGACGAACTCGACGTGCAGGCGGGGCAGTTCTTCCGCTGGCGGTTCTTCGGCGAGGGCCTGGGCTGGACGTCGACGCCGTACTCGCTGTCGGCGCCGCCGCGCCAGGACCTGATGCGGATCACGGTCAAGGCGCTCGGCGACCACAGCGCGGCCGTCTCCCTGCTGCGGCCGGGCACGCGCGTGTGGGCGGAGGGTCCGTACGGCTCGCTGACCGCGGACCGGCGGACCGCGCCGAAGTCGCTGCTGATCGCGGGCGGCGTCGGCATCACCCCGCTGCGGGCCCTGTTCGAGACGCTGCCCGGCGAGGTGACCCTCCTCTACCGGGCGCGCACGGCCGAGGACCTGGCGCTGGGCGGGGAGTTGGAGGCCATCGCGCGCTGGCGCGGCGCCAAGGTGCTCTACGCCCTGAACGGGGCGGACGGCCGGCGCCCCAGCCTCACCCCGCAGTCGCTGCGCGCGACCTTCCCGGACCTGGCCGGACACGACGTGTACATCTGCGGGCCGCACGGCTTCGCCCGCGAGCTGTACGAGGCGCTGCGCGCCGCCGGGGTCCCCGACCGCCGTATCCACCACGAGTCCTTCGAACTCTGAGAGCAGCGAGGCCGTAGAAGTGCACGCGTTGAAGAAGAACCGCCCACTGCGCCGGATCGTGCTGGCGAGCGCCGCCACCGTCTCCGGGATGGTGCTGCTGCTGTCGCTGAAGCCGCACTCGACGCCGAACGTGGGCCTGGCGGTGCCCGGCCCGTCCAGCAGCTCGTCCGGGAGCACGTCCGGGGGAACCTCCGGAGGCGCCGTCACCGGCACCAAGAAGGTCACCGGCGACACGGTGCAGACCCGATGGGGTCCCGTCCAGGTCCGCATCACGGTCAAGAACGGGAAGCTCACCGACGTCACCGCCGTCAGTTATCCGACGGACAACCCGCGGGACCAGGAGATCAACAGCTTCGCCCTGCCGCGGCTGCGCAGTGAGGCGCTCCAGGCCCAGAGCGCGGACATCGACACCGTGTCGGGGGCCACGTACACAAGTGACGGTTACCGCCAGTCACTTCAGTCCGCACTGGACTCGGCGCGCAGCTGAACGCACGAGCGTCGTGGCACGTATCTCAGGGCCAAGGGACCACGCCCACCCCCCTTGCCCCCGCCCCGGAGGAACAGTGACCACCACGCTCGCAGGCGGCCGCGCCGCCCGCCGCCAGACGATGCGCCGCATCCGCCCGCGCCGCTCCCCGGCGACCGTCCTGCTGCTGGCCGTAGGAGCCGGTGCGGTCGGTGTGCTGTGGCTGTGGTGGCACAACACGCCGTCCATCGCCGACCAGAACGGCAAGATCCTCAACGCGGGCCGGATCACCGGGCTGCTCGCGGGCTATCTGATGGCGCTCGTGGTGCTCCAGATGGCGCGGGTGCCGGCGCTGGAGCGGCGCGTCGGCTCCGACCGGGTGGCGCGCTGGCACGCGATGAGCGGCCGCTACACGCTCAGCCTCATCCTCGCGCACGTCTTCCTCACCATGTGGGGCTACGCCCTCCAGGCCGGCAAGTCGCTCGGCGACATCGTCCAGCAGACGATCGACTCCATCAACCAGCTGCCGGACATGGGCAAGGCGGCCATCGGCATGGGCCTGTTCGTGCTCATCGGGCTGACCTCGATCGGCCCGGTCCGCCGCCGGCTGCCGTACGACACCTGGTACCACGTCCACCTGCTGACGTACGCGGCGGTGTTCCTGACGTTCTGGCACCAGATCACCACCGGCAACGACTTCGCGGTCGAGCCGATGGCGAAGACCTTCTGGTACGCCCTGTACGGCGTCGTCACCGCGCTGGTGGTCTGGTACCGCATCCTCACCCCGATCCGGCTCAATCTGCGCCACCGCATGCGGGTCGAGGCGGTCATCGAGGAGACGCCGGGCATCGTCTCGGTGCTGATCAGCGGGCGCAAGCTGCACCGGATGGGCGCCGAGGCGGGGCAGTTCTTCCGCTGGCGGTTCATGGCGCCGGGCATGCGGTTCAGCTCCCACCCGTACTCGCTGTCGGCGGCCCCGCGCCCCGACGTGCTGCGGATCACCGTGAAGGCGATCGGCGACCACAGCGCCCGGCTGCGCGAGCTGCGGCCCGGCACCAAGGTGTGGGCCGAGGGCCCGTACGGCGCGATGACCGCGCAGCGGCGCAGCCGCGGCAAGGTGCTGCTGGTCGCGGGCGGGGTCGGCATCACGCCGATGCGGGCGCTGTTCGAGACTCTGCCCGGCGCGGCCGGCGACATCACACTGCTCTACCGGGCCAACACCACGCAGGATCTGGCCCTTTGGGACGAGCTCGCGGCCATCGCCGACGACCGCGGCGCCCGCCTGATGTACGCGGTCAACAGCCCGGACGGCGAGCGCCCCGACATCTCGGCGGAGCGCCTGCGGCAGAAGCTGCCCGACATCGACAACCACGACGTCTTCATGTGCGGCCCGGCCGGGTTCGCGCAGTCCGTCTACGAAGCACTGCGCGGCGCGGGAGTGCCCGCCCGCCGCATCCATCACGAGTCGTTCGAGATGTGAGCGACGGGACTTCAGGAGCTTTTGAAGCGATGAGGAAGAGTCATCCCCTCCGACGTGTCGTGCTGGCCACCGCGGCCACCGTCTCGGGCGTCGTCCTGCTGCTGTCGCTGAAGCCGGCGTCCGGCCCAGGCGCCGAGGCGGCCGGCGCGGCCGCGCAGCAGACCGCGGCCGCGCAGGAGTCGCCGCAGGGCGGTTCCGCCGCGGCCGGGTCCGGCACGGTCGACGGCAACGTCGTCCAGACGCAGTACGGCAACGTCCAGGTCCGGCTGACCGTCAGCAACGGCAAGATCACCAAGGCCGACGCCGTCCAGGCGCCCAAGGGCGGCACCAGCGACCAGAAGACCGCGCTGTCCGTGCCCAAGCTCAACCAGGAGGCGGTCGCCGCGCAGAGCGCGCAGATCGACTCGGTGTCCGGGGCGACGTACACGAGCACCGGGTACAAGAAGTCGCTGCAGTCGGCGATCGACAAGATGAAGTCGAGCGCCGGGGCCTCGAAGAGCGGCGGCTCGTCCGGCAGTTCGGGCAGCGGCTCCTCGCAGGCCTCCGGCGGCTCCACGCAGGCCAGGACCGTCACGGGCAAGCTCGTCCGGACCGACTACGGGCCGGTCCAGGTCCGGATCACCGTCAGCAACGGCAAGATCACCAAGGCCGACGCGGTGCAGGCGCCCAGTGGCGGCCTCAGCGACCAGAAGACCGCGGCGGCCGTGCCGAAGCTCAACCAGGAGGCGGTCGCGGCCGGCAGCGCGCAGATCGACTCGGTGTCGGGGGCCACGTACACGAGCACCGGGTACAAGCAGTCGCTCCAGTCGGCGCTGGACCAGGCCGGTGGCTGAGACGGTGGCCGAATCGGCAGAGGCTCCCGCCGCGGTGCGTCATGCGGAGGAGGTCATGGGGACCGTCTTCTCCTTCGACGTCCGCGGCGGGGAACCCGGTGCGGTGCAGGCGGCGCTGGAGGAGGCGATCGCCGGGCTGCACCGGGTCAACGAGGTGTTCAGCATGTACCGCGAGGACAGCCAGCTCTCCCGCCTCTCGCGGGGCGAACTGGCCGTCGAGGACTGCGATCCCGAGGTCGCCGAGGTGCTCGACCTGGGCGCCGAGGCGGAGCGGGTGAGCGACGGCTGGTTCAGCATGCGCTACGAGGGGCGGCTGGATCCGACCGGCATCGTCAAGGGCTGGGCCGCCGAGCAGGCGGCGCGGCTGCTGGCGGCGACGCCCGGGGTGTGCGGGGTGAGCATGAACGGCGGCGGGGACGTCCAGTTGCTGGGCTCGCCCGAACCGCACCGGCCCTGGCGGGTCGGGGTGGCCGACCCGCTGCGCCCGGGCGGCCTCGCGGCCGTGGTGTCCGCGGCGGGCGTCGACGAGCTGGCGGTGGCCACCTCCGGCACCGCCGAGCGGGGCGCGCACATCGTCGACCCGCGCACGGGCCGCTCCGCGGTGACCGACCTGGTGGCGGTGACCGTGGTGGCCCCCGAGCTGACCTGGGCGGACTGCTGGGCGACGGCCGCGTTCGCGATGGGTTCGCGGGACGGGCTGCGCTGGCTGGAGTCCCTGCCGGACGTGGAGGCGCTGCTGATCACGGCGGGCGACGAGGTCCGCTGCACGGGAGGGCTGGCGGCCCGCCTGGGCTGAGACCTGCCGGGCGGACCGCCCGGCCCGGGAGGAACCCCCATGCGAGTCCGGGGGGGAAAGGGTGGACGGGGGCCCCGGACTCGTCGGTGTCAGTGGCCGTTCTGCGCGAGCCGCAGCAGGTGCTCCGCGAGCGCCTGGCCGCCGGTCGGCTCCCGGCTGATGAGCAGCAGCGTGTCGTCGCCGGCGATGGTGCCGAGGATGTCGTGCAGCTCGGCCTGGTCGATGGCGGACGCCAGGAACTGCGCGGCGCCCGGGGGCGTGCGCAGCACCACCAGGTTCGCCGAGGCCTCCGCGGAGATCAGCAGTTCCTGGGAGAGCCGCCGCATCCGCTCCTCCTTCGCCGACTCGCCGAGCGGTGCCCGCGGGGTGCGGAAGCCGCCCTCGCTGGGGACCGCGTAGATGAGGTCGCCGTCGTTGTTGCGGATCTTCACCGCGTTGAGCTCGTCCAGGTCCCGGGAGAGCGTCGCCTGCGTGACGGTCAGCCCGTCGTCGGCGAGCAGCTTCGCCAACTGGCTCTGGGAGCGCACCGGTTGCCGGTTGAGGATGTCCACGATCCGGCGGTGGCGTGCGGTGCGGGTCTGCGGCACGGCAGGCCCTGCGTGCTGTGCGTCGTCCTGCGCCTGGCTCATCGTCGTCTCATTCTCCGGATCCGTCCCCGTGTGCTTGGTCCAGGACGCCGGGGAGTGCCCGGAGGAACGCGTCCACCTCGTCGTCGCCGAGGTTCAGCGGCGGCATCAGCCGTACGACGTCGGGCGCGGGCGCGTTCACCAGGATTCCGGCCTCCTGAGCCGCCTGGCGCACCTGGGGTGCGAGGGGCTCGGTGAGCACGATACCCAGGAGGAGGCCCGCTCCCCGGACATGGGAGATCAACGGGTTGCCCAGGGACTCGATCCCGTCCCGCAACTTCTCGCTCTGCCGCTTGACGTTCTCCAGCAGCCCCTCGTTCTCGATGGTGTCGAGCACGGCGAGTCCGGCGGCGCAGGCGACCGGGTTGCCGCCGAAGGTCGTGCCGTGGTGCCCGGGCCGCAGCAGTTCGGCGGCGCGCCCGAAGGCGACGGTGGCGCCGAGCGGCAGTCCGCCGCCGAGGCCCTTGGCGAGGGTGACGACGTCGGGCAGGACGCCCTCGTGCGCCTGGTACTCGAACCAGTGCCCGGTCCGGCCGACACCGGTCTGCACCTCGTCGAGGACGAGCAGCGCGCCGGTCGCGGCGGTGATCGCGCGGGCGGCCTTGAGGTAGCCGGGCGGCGGGGGGACGACGCCGATCTCGCCCTGCACCGGCTCCAGGATGACCAGCGCGGTCTCGTCGGTGACGGCGGCCGCGAGGGCCTGCGCGTCGCCGAACGGCACATGCGTGACCTCGCCCGGCAGCGGCAGGAACGGCTCCCGCTTGCCCTGCTGGCCGGTCATCGCGAGGGCGCCCATGGTGCGGCCGTGGAAGGCGTCCTGGGTGGCCACGACGTGTGTCCGCCCGGTCAGCCGGCCGATCTTGAAGGCGGCCTCGTTGGCCTCGGCGCCGGAGTTGCAGAAGAAGACCCGGCCCTCGCGGCCGAAGAGCTGCAGCAGCCGCTCGGCGAGCGTGACCGTCGGGTCGGCCATGAAGAAGTTGGAGATGTGGCCGAGGGAGGCGATCTGTGTGCTGACGGCGTCCACGATCGCCGGGTGGGCGTGGCCGAGCGCATTGACCGCGATGCCGCCGACGAAGTCGAGGTACTCCGTGCCGTCGGCGTCCCACACCTTGGTGCCGGCGCCGCGCACGAGGGGCAGCAGCGGCGTGCCGTAGTTGTTCATGAGCGCGCCCTGCCAGCGCTCGCCGAACTCCGCGTTCGTCGCCGTGCTCGTCATTCGGAATCCCCCTCTTGCTCGTCGGGCACGACCATCGTGCCGATGCCCTCGTCGGTGAAGATCTCCAGCAGGATCGAGTGCGGGACCCGGCCGTCGATGACGCGGGCGGTGTGCACACCGCCGCGCACGGCGTACAGGCAGCCCTCCATCTTCGGCACCATGCCGGAGCTCAGGTCCGGCAGCAGCTTCTCCAGCTGGGAGGCGGTGAGGCGGCTGATCACCTCGTCGCTGTGCGGCCAGTCCTCGTAAAGGCCCTCGACGTCCGTGAGGACCATGAGCGTCTCGGCGCCAAGAGCAGCAGCGAGTGCCGCAGCCGCCGTATCAGCATTGACGTTGTAGACATGTCCGTCGTCCTGACTGCGGGCGATGGAGGAGACGACCGGGATCCGGCCGTCGGCGAGCAGGGCCTCGATCGCGCCCGTGTCGATCTCGGTGATCTCGCCCACCCGCCCGATGTCGACCAACTCGCCGTCGATCTCGGGCTGGTGCTTGGTGGCGGTGATGGTGTGCGCGTCCTCGCCGGTCAACCCGACGGCCAGCGGCCCGTGTTCGTTGAGCAGGTTGACCAGCTCCCGCTGCACCTGCCCGGCCAGCACCATCCGTACGACGTCCATGGCGTCCTCGGTGGTGACGCGCAGGCCGGCCTTGAACTCGCTGACGATGCCGTGCCTGTCGAGGGCGGCGCTGATCTGCGGGCCGCCGCCGTGCACCACGACCGGCTTGAGCCCGGCGTGGTGCAGGAACACGACGTCCTGCGCGAACGCGGCCTTGAGGTCCTCGTCGACCATGGCGTTGCCGCCGAACTTGATGACGACCGTCCTGCCGTTGTGCTTGACCAGCCAGGGCAGCGCCTCGATGAGGATCTGGGCCTTGGGGAGCGCGGTGTGCTTTCGCGTGGTGCTCATGAGGAATAGGCGCTGTTCTCGTGGACGTAGTCGGCGGTGAGGTCGTTGGTCCAGATCGTGGCGGTCTCGGACCCGGCGGCGAGGTCGGCGACGATGTGCACCTCGCGGTAGCGCATGTCGACCTTCTCGCGGTCCTCGCCCACGCCGCCGTTCTTGCAGACCCAGACGCCGTTG
The DNA here is from genome assembly GCF_042800575.1 of Streptomyces sp. NPDC057616. Lineage (NCBI taxonomy): Bacteria > Bacillati > Actinomycetota > Actinomycetes > Kitasatosporales > Streptomycetaceae > Streptomyces > Streptomyces sp. NPDC057616. The sequence goes on along the minus strand of NZ_JBHVGU010000006.1, from coordinate 322,875 downwards.
ATGGCGACGTTCAGCCGGTCGGGCTCGAAGGCGGCCTTGGTGGTGCCGATCGCGGAGAGCACCCGGCCCCAGTTGGGGTCCTCACCGTGGATGGCGCACTTGAGGAGGTTGTTGCGGGCGATGGAGCGGCCCACCTCGACGGCGTCGTCCTCGCTCGCCGCGTTGACCACCTCGACCTTGATGTCCTTGCCGGCACCCTCGGCGTCCCGGATGAGCTGCTGGCCGAGGTCGTCGCAGACCTGACGCACGGCCTCCGCGAACTCCCCGTACTCCGGGGTGACTTCGGAGGACCCGGAGGCGAGCAGCAGCACGGTGTCGTTGGTGGACATGCAGCCGTCGGAGTCGACGCGGTCGAAGGTCGTGCGTGTCGCCGCCCGCAGCGCCTTGTCGAGCACGTCGTCGTCGAGCGCGGCGTCGGTGGTGAGCACGACCAGCATGGTGGCGAGGCCGGGGGCGAGCATGCCCGCCCCCTTGGCCATGCCGCCGACGGTCCAGCCGTCCTTGGTCACGACGGACGTCTTGTGGACGGTGTCGGTGGTCTTGATGGCGATGGCGGCCTTCTCGCCGCCGTGCTCGGAGAGCTGGGCGGCGGCCGTCTCGACTCCCGCAAGCAGCTTGTCCATCGGGAGCAGCACGCCGATGAGGCCGGTCGAGCAGACGGCGACCTCGATCGCGCCGCGGCCGAGCACCTCGGCCGCCTTCTCGGCGGTGGCGTGGGTGTCCTGGAAGCCCTTGGGGCCCGTACAGGCGTTGGCGCCACCGGAGTTGAGGACGACCGCGGAGACCTGGCCGCTCCTGAGGACCTGCTCCGACCACAGCACCGGGGCGGCCTTCACACGGTTGGAGGTGAAGACGCCGGCGGCGGCGCGGCGCGGACCGTTGTTGACCACGAGGGCCAGGTCCGGGTTGCCGTTCTCCTTGATCCCGGCGGCGATGCCCGCGGCCGTGAATCCCTTTGCTGCCGTCACGCTCACGGCGCAACTCCGATCGTGGTCAGCCCCGTGGACTCGTCGAGCCCGAGGGCGAGGTTCATGCTCTGGACGGCACCGCCCGCGGTGCCCTTGGTGAGGTTGTCGATGGCGCTGATCGCGATGATGCGGTCCGCCGCCTCGTCGTACGCGACCTGCACCTGAACGGCGTTGGAACCGTAGACGGACGCCGTGGCGGGCCACTGTCCCTCGGGCAGCAGGTGGACGAAGGGCTCGTCGGTGTAGGCCTTCTCGTACGCGGCGCGGACGGACTCGGCGGTCACGCCCGCGACGGCCGGGGCGCTGCAGGTGGCGAGGATGCCGCGGGGCATCGGCGCGAGGGTGGGCGTGAAGGAGACGGTCACGCGCTCGCCGGCCACCCCGCTGAGGTTCTGGATCATCTCGGGCGTGTGCCGGTGGCCGCCGCCGACGCCGTACGGCGTCATCGAGCCCATGACCTCGCTGCCCAGCAGGTGCGGCTTGGGCGCCTTGCCCGCGCCGGAGGTGCCGGAGGCGGCGACGATCACGGCCTCGCTGCGCGCGAGCCCGGCGGCGTAGGCCGGGAAGAGCGCGAGGGTGGCGGCGGTCGGGTAGCAACCGGGTACCGCGATGCGCCTGGACCCCTCCAGCGCGGCGCGGGCACCCGGCAGTTCGGGGAGGCCGTACGGCCAGGTCCCGGCGTGTGCGGAGCCGTAGAAACGCTCCCAGTCGGCCGCGTCCTCGAGCCGGAAGTCGGCGCCCATGTCGACCACGAGCACGTCCGGGCCGAGCTGCTCGGCGACGGCGGCGGACTGGCCGTGGGGCAGGGCGAGGAAGACGACGTCGTGCCCGGCGAGCACCTCGGCGGTGGTCTCCTGCAGCACCCGGCCGGCCAGCGGCAGCAGGTGCGGCTGCAGCGCGCCGAGCTGCTGGCCCGCGTTGGAGTTGCCGGTCAGCGCCCCGATCTCGGTCTCCGGGTGCGCCAGGAGCAGACGCAGGAGCTCTCCGCCCGCGTATCCGCTCGCTCCGGCCACTGCCACACGTACCGTCATGTCACCCTCCTCTGGATGGCATGACTATACGTTTCGCTGCACGTTTATGCAATCTGAGCCCGGTCGGCCTTCGGGAGCATGATCCGGCGGGACACGACGAACGTCACCGGGATCGCCCCCAGGGAGGCGAGCAGGGGCGCCCAGCGGCTGCTCAGGTGCAGCAGGTCGACCAGTACGTAGACGCCCGCCGTCGTGATGACGAAATTCGCCGCGTTCGTCAGCGGAAACAGCAGGAATTTCCGCAGGGTCGGGCGGGTGCGGTAGGTGAATCGCGCATTGAGGAAGAACGAACCGGTGAGACTGATCGCGGTCGCGAGAATATGGGCGACGAGATAAGGGATTCGGGTGAGCAGCGGGAGATAGGCGCAGTAATACGTGCCGGTGTTGACGACACCGATCACGGCGAAGGTGAACAACTGCCTGCTCGTCTGCCGGGTCATCAGGGAATGAGATCCTTCGCCCGGTCCACGTTGGTCGCCTTCACCAGGAAGTGCGGGCGCCGTTTGACCTCGTAGTAGATACGGCCGGTGTACTCCCCGATGACGCCGAGCATGATCATCTGCACTCCGGCGACTCCGGTGACGGCCGTGATGATCGTGACGTAGCCGGGGGTCTGGACGCCGTTGACAAGCGCGGCGCCGACGATCCATGCGGTGTACAGGCCCGCGATCGTCAGCAGGACCGTGCCCAGGTGCAGGGCGGCGCGCAACGGCCGGTTGTTGAAGGAGAGCAGGCCGTCGATCCCGTAGTTGAGCAGACCGCGCAGGCTCCAGGAGCCGCGGCCGGCCCCGCGGGCGGCGTTCTCGTACTCGAAGGTGGTGCTCGGGTAGCCGACCCAGGCGAACAGGCCCTTGGAGAAGCGGTTGTACTCGCTGAGGTCCACGATCGCGTCCACCACGCGCCGCGAGAGCATCCTGAAGTCGCCCACGCCGTCGACCAGTTCGACGTCGACGAGGCGGTTGACCAGCCGGTAGTAGAGGCGGGCGGTGAGGGTGCGGGTCATCCGGTCGCCGGTCCTGGTGCGGCGCGCGATGACCTGGTCGTGGCCGTCCTCGCGCAACTCCACCATGCGCGGGATGAGTTCGGGCGGATGCTGCAGGTCGGAGTCCATGACGACCACGGAGTCGCCCGAGGCGTGGCGCAGGCCGGCCAGCAGGGCCGCCTCCTTGCCGAAGTTGCGGCTGAAGGACACGTACCGCACGCGAGGGTCGCGTGCGGCGAGCCGCTCGAGGGCCGCGAGCGTACGGTCGCGGCTGCCGTCGTCGACGTACACGAACTCCATGTCGTGGCCCAGCGGCAGCAGTTGGTCCGCGACCCGCTGGACCTGGTCGTGGAAGAGCCCGATGACGTCTTCCTCGTTGTAGCAGGGTGCGACGATCGATATGAGCATGGTTGTTCTCCCAGGGACGCGGTCACAGAGCGCCGGTCACGGGCTCGCGCGGTCGGGTGGTCGTGGTGGGCGGCGGTGCGGCGGGGCGCCGTTTGCGGACGGCCGCGAGGACGCCGAGCAGGGCCAGGGTCAGCAGCGAGGCGGCCCCGATGGCCGTGCCGAGCCGCAGCCCGGGCGGGTGGAAGGTGCAGGTGACGGTGGTGGCGGTGCCGTCCAGGGGCACGGCGATCAGGCCGTGGTACTCCCCCGCCGGCCGGGCGTCCGCCCCGCCCGCGGCGCAGCGCCAGCCGGCGATGCGCGGGGCCGCGACGACGGCAACTCCCCTGCTGCTTCTGGGCAGTTCGGCTCTGACGGAGGCACCGGAGACGGTCACCCGGGTGGCCCCGGCGGCCTTGAGGCGGGCGACGGCGGTGTGCAGCCGGGCGGTGTCCAGGCAGCCGACCGCGCCGTCCGGGACGGTGCCGGTGGCCTTCGGCGTCAGGTCGATGCGCACCCTTCCCGAGGCCGGCACCGTGCCGAGCCGCTGCATGGCGGCGATCTTGGTGTCGCGGACGTCCGAGCGGAACCGCCCGGTGGGACCGCCGCCGGTGAGCTGTGCGGTCCCCCAGAAGTGCGGCGCCCACAGGTAGACCTCGCTGCCGGCCGGGCAGGAGGCCGTGACTACCGGCTGCCGCGCGCTGCCGGGGTCCGGCAGACCGACGAGCAGCCCGGGGTGCCTGGGGTCGGGGCTCGGCGGCAGGCCCTTGCTGGTCCGCACGGTGATGCGGGGGACGGTGTAGACGCGGGCGCCGAGCAGCAGTTCCTGGTTGCGGTACGGCGACGGGCCCCAGCCGCCGGCGGACGCGCCCGAGGGGCGCACCGTGACCAGGGGCGGCACGTCCTGCCGGGTCACCGTCGGCCCGCTGCCGTCCTGCTCGAACCAGTTCTGGTGCGGGTCCGGCGGGGAGTGCACCCGGGCGCCGACGGAGAAGATCGCGTCGGTGACGGCGTTGTCGAGGCTCTGGACGCTGCGGCCGCGGGAGTTCCAGCCGCCCCCGAGGGCGGTGAGCGTACGGCTGAGGACGTCCGAGGTGAGGCTGCTGTAGTACTGGGCGCCCTCGCCGCCGACGGTCAACGGGTCGTTGCCGACGGTCTGTTCGCGCCCCGGGTCGGTGCGGTACCGGGGCCAGCCGTCGGCCCGTGCGATCACCTCCGCCTGGGCCTGCCGGCGTGCGCCCCAGGGGGCGTAGTCGTCCATGTGCCCGAGCCGAAGCCGGGTGGCGACGGCGGAGGTGGCCATCGCCTCGCCGAACTGCCCGCCGAAGAGCAGGGCCAGGGCGAGCCCGGCCAGGACGACGCGGTGTCCGCCGGCCACGCGGGGGCGGCCGCCCGTGCGCCGGCCGGGGTCCGTGTACCGCAGCAGGGCCAGCCCGCCGAGCGCCCCGACGGCCGCGAGCAGGAACACCGCCCAGGTCACGGGGTGCACCAGGGCGCTGCGGCTCGCGACGGCGGTGATCACCGCCAGGAGCACGCCCGCCGCGCCCAGGGCGCGCGCGTCCGGCGGCCCGTACGACAGCGCGTGCCAGGCGGCGATCACCAGCAGCGCGCACAGCACGAAGGCCTCGCGGTACGCGCTGCCCTGCGGGGTGGCGAAGGCGTGCCAGACCAGCTGGGTCGGACCCCACTGGAGCGACAATGCGACCGCGATGGTCAGCAGCGTCCAGCCGGTGCGCACCCGGCGCGGCACCTTCCGGTGGAAGGGCAGCGCGAGGGCGAGGACGAGCGCGGCGGTCCCGGCGTAGACGGCCGGGCTGCTGAAGCTGTACGTCGTCGGCAGCAGCCGGGCCAGCAGGTCCTCGGTCGCCACCGGCCGGAAGTCCGCCTGCCGGCCGGGGTAGGCGTGCCCGGTGCCGGCGTACACGACGGTCAGCAGCGGGGCGGCGAGGCCCACGCCGAGCAGGACGGTGACGGCGGCGCGGCCCGCGGCCACCAGCCGCTGCCGACGCGTGAGTTCGGCGAGCCACAGCCGGAGCAGCAGCACCAGGCCGGCGGCGAGCGTGGCCATGTAGGCGGTGTAGAAGTTGGCGGTCCAGACGAGCGCGACCACCAGGACGCCGAGCAGGGGGCGCCGGGCCTGCCGCGTCCACTCCGCGACCAGGCACAGCAGGGGCAGCGCGATCAGGCCGTCGAGCCACATCGGGTTGTAGGAGCCGACCGCGACGCTCCAGCCGCACAGGGCGTACGAGGCGCCGAGCAGCCCCGCTGCCCACCAGGGCCCGCGGCGCAGGCTCGGCAGCAGCCAGGCCGCCGCGGCGCCCGCGCAGGCCGTCTTCAGCACGGTGACCACGTACACCGCGAGATCGATCTCGTGCCGCGGGAAGACCCCGACGAGCAACGCGAACGGGCTGCTCAGATAGGTGCCGAAGTCGGGCAGGAAGCTGGAGCCGTAGCCGGATCGCCAGTTGACGAGGAGGCCGCCGGCCCGTCCGTGCAGCAGGTCCCAGAGGTGGGCATGGAACGGCACGTACTGGTTGCCGAGGTCGTTGACGCTGCGCGTGTTGGGGCCGAACGGATAGCTGCGGGCGGCCGTGTCGGCGACGCAGAGCGCGGTGACGGTGATGACGGCCGCGAGCAGCGCCGCGGCCCTCCTCGGTGCGAAATGGTCACTCGAAACGGCCGCGGACAGGCTCGGGCGTTTCATTGCTCGTTTACTCCCCGCGGTTTATCGATTCGACCGTTCAGACGGTCCGGCATTCGGATTGGTTGTGCCGACCATGAAAAGTGGTGGCGTCAATTCCGAATACGAGCGGGGATTTATAGAATGGTGAACGAGAGGGAAACAGAACTTTCCCGTGACGTAGTTTCGGCGTGAATTTCGGCGCGCCTCGAGCGCTGCTCGGTCGAGGCGCGCCGTGCGGGGCCTACTTCTGCCTGATCCGCAGGAAGGTGACCGAGTTCGCCGGGAAGGTGTAGGTGAACCTGCCGGCGACCCCCGGGAAAGTGGACGTCACCGGGGCGACGGGCGTGCTCGTCTCGGTGTTCACCGCGTCCGGTGCGGCGGCCAGCGTCGTGACGCGGGCCTTCGGCGCGACCTTCGCGCCGCCGAGGTCGACGGCCGTGCGGGCGGCCGAGGACTGGGCGTTGACCACCTTGACGATCAGGTCGCCGGTCCGCGCGTCCCGGGTGACGACCTGGCGGAAGGGCTCGGCCGGCTTGTCGTCGGTGAAGCTGCCCCACTCCCGGCCGTCGAGGGAGAGCGTGACCTGGCGGCCGCGCACCTTGATGTCGACGTCGTACGCGCGGCCCGTCTCGACCGACCCCGGCTCGGCGATCAGCGTCGACTTGCCGCCGTCCACGGCCTGTTCGACGGCGGTCTGGGTGTTGTTCCAGCCGCCGATGTTCCACCAGTAGTAGGTGCCGGTGTCCTTGACGCCGAAGGCGACCAGGAAGCCCTCCTTGCCGGCCTTCTTGGTGGCCTTCACGTGCAGGTCGTAGTCGTGCCAGGACGGGTCGCCGGCCGAGACCATGGTGTTCTCGGCGGCGGTGTCCGTCTGCACGTACTGCCCGTCCTGGACGCTCCAGCTGCCGCCACCGGTGTGCGTCCACTTCGAGGCGTCACCGGAGAAGTCGTCGCCGAGCAGCGTGTTCCCGTCGGCGTCCGTCACCTTCACGTCGTCGTACGCCGCGCCGGTGGCCCATGTCGACAGGCCGACGGCGCCGGAAATGGGGGCGAGGAGCGAGGGCGTGCCGGTGGCGGTCGAGGGCACGACCCGGTCGCCGACGTTGTTCATGAACAGCTTCTGGACCTCGTAGTCGGCCGAGTTCCAGGAGGCGTGGTTGTTGAACCAGACCATGTCCGGGCGCCACTGCACGTAGTCCTCGTTGGCGAACAGCGGTGCGTACGAAGCGAGTTTCACGACGTCCGCGTTGCGCTCCAGGCCGGTCATGTACGCCGCCTCGGCCAGGCCGTTCTTGAACGCGTTGCCGCCGGAGGCGTACTCGCCCAGGAACACCTTGGGCCCGCCGCGGTCGTAGGAGTCGTAGCGGTCGTTGTTCTGCAGGAACCACTGCGGGCTGTTGTAGTAGTGCTCGTCGACCATGTCGACCTTGGCGTCCTTGTTGAGCTGCCAGGCCGTGTCGAAGGTCGAACCGGAGTCGTCCGGGCCCGCGTTGGAGATCACCGTCATGTATGGGTACTTGGCGTCGACGGCGGCGCGGAACTGCTGGAAGCGGGCGAAGAACTCCTTCGGCAGGTTCTCCTCGTTGCCGACCTCGATGTGGGTGAGGTGGAAGGGCTTGGGGTGGCCCATCCGCGCCCGCACCTTGCCCCACGTCGACGTCACGGGCCCGTTGGCGAACTCGATGAGGTCGAGGGTGTCCTGGATGTGCCGCTTGAGCAGCGCGTCGTCGTCGACGGCCCTGTTCTGCCCGCAGCCGGTGACCAGGGCCGGGACCACCGGCAGCGGCATGGCGCCGATGTCCTCGGCGAAGCGGAAGTACTCGTAGTAGCCGAGCCCGTAACTCTGGTTGTATCCCCAGAAGTTGGAGTTCGTCGCGCGAGTCTCGACCGGGCCGACGGTGTCCTTCCACTGGTAGGAGCGCTTGCGCTGGTAGCCGGAGGCCTCGCTGTAGTCCTGCATCGAGCCGGTGTTGACCAGGCAGCCGCCGGGGAAGCGGACGAAGCCCGGGTGCAGGGCGGCGATCTTCTCGGCGAGGTCCTTGCGCAGGCCGTTCGGCTCGTTCCTGTAGGTGTCGCGCGGGAAGAGCGAGACCATGTCGAGCGCGGCGGCGGCCGAAGTGCCCACGGTGAGGCGGCCGCCGGAGCTGGTGCGGGCGGCGGTGAAGGTCGCCCGGTACCGCGCCCAGCCACCCTTGCGCACGGCCACCTTGCGGACGCCGGCGAGCGAGCCGTCGGCGTCCTGCAGCGAGACGGCGAGCGTGGTGCCGCTCGCGGCGCGAGCCCACACCGAGAAGTCGTACGTCCTGCCCCGCTCGACTCGGACGCCGGTGTTGTAGCCGGCGTTCGTGACCGCCGAACCGGCGCCCAGGGAGAGGTAGTTGCGGTTGCGGGTGTTCAGCCGGCCGTCGTCGTCCAGGACCTGGGCCGTGCCGTCGACCGTCCACGCGGTGAGGGGCGTGTACGAGGCGTTGTCGTCGGTGGAGTACTCGAAGGACCGGTTCTGCACGAGCTCGGCGTAGAGACCGCCGTCGGCGGCGCGGTTGATGTCCTCGAAGAAGACGCCGTACATCGTGTCGTCGATCCTCGCGCCCTTGGCGGTGGGGTCGACGTCGATCGCGTAGTCGGTGATGTCGGTGGTGCCTGCTGCCTCGGCGGCGTGAGCAGGGCCCGGGAGGAGTCCGGCGGCGAGGAGGCAAGCGCTTGCTCCGAGGCCGAGTCTCAGCCGGGTGCGATTAGTGGGATGCGACATGGTACTCCGCGGCTCTGGGAATGGATCATGGCAATCGTTCGAGATATCAGACAGCGGTCAGCACTTCGAACGGAAACATAGGTAAGGGGCGTGAGCACGTCAATGGGGCGAGCGGCGCCGGGCGTAGGGTCGGCGGCATGCATGCGCTGGTGCCCTACCTCTTGCTGACCGCCTTCCTGGCCGTCGTCATGCTCGCCTTCACCGGGCTGGCGCGCCGGATCCGCCGTCGCGGGACGGCCGGTGGCGGTCTGGCCGGAGCGCTGGCCGCGTACGAGGAGGCCTTCCGCACCACGAGCCACGCGGCGCACCAGGAGATCCGGGCCCAGGCCGACCGCAAGGCCCCCACCGGCTCCCCCGACGGCCTGCGGCGCCGCCGCGGGAAGGGCTGACGATGGACGGGTTGTGGCCCGTGCCGGACGTCCTCGCCCACCTGGCCGGGCCGTGGCGCGTCGAGCGGACGGTACGGGATCTGGCGAGCGGGGCCGAGGGGCGCTTCACGGGGACGACGCTCTTCAGCCCGCTCACGGAGGGCGGGCTGCTGCACGAGGAGTCCGGGACGTTCACCTGGCGGGGCGTCGCCCGGCCCGCCGAGCGCACCCTCCGCTTCCTGCCCGGGAGTTCACCTGGCACGGCGGACGTCCGCTTCACCGACGGCCGGCCCTTCCACGACCTGGATCTGACCTCCGGCCGGTATGTCGCGGACCATCCCTGCGCGGCGGACTTCTACCGCGGCGAGTTCACGGTCCGCGACGCGGATCACTGGCGGACGGTGTGGCGGGTGGGCGGCCCGGCGAAGGATCTGGTGCTGGCGACGGAGTACGTGCGGGGAGCTTGAGGGAGCCGACCGGCGGCGGGGCCGGCTGCTGCCGCGACCAACCGCTCGTGCGGGAAAGGCCGTTGGCGCGCAAACGGCCGCTTGCGCGGGAGCACCCTGCCGACCGGCCGCTCAGGCGCGGGACGCCTGCGCCGAGTGCGCGTCGAAGCGGAGGTTCCAGCGGCCGGCGTGGCCGGTGACCGTGGTGGTGGACAGCGGGCGGACGTCGAGGTTCCAGTAGGTGGCGGGCGGCGCCTTCAGGGCGTAGACGAGCGCCGCGCGGACGACGGACGGCTCGGCCACGGCGACGATGCGGCCGCCGTCCTCGAAGGGGCGGGTGTCGAGCCAGTTGCCGACCCGGGTGATGAAGGTCAGCAGGGACTCGCCGCCGTGCGGGGTGGCCCTGGGGTCGGCGAGCCAGGCGTCGACGGCCTCGGGCTCGCGGGCCATCGCCTCGCCGAGCGTGAGACCGCACCAGCGGCCCATGTCGCAGTCGCGCAGGGCGAGCTGCACCAGTGGTGCGTAGCCGAGGGCGTCGCCGGTCGCGCGGCTGCGCGGCGTCGGCGAGCAGTAGCGCAGGTCGGCCGCCGCGAGCGGGATCAGGTCGTGGGCGGCGCGCTGCACCTCGTCCCAGCCTGCCTGGTCGAGCGGGCGGTCGTCCTGGAAGTGCTCGGCGAGCAGCGGGGAGCTGCGCGCGGCGGCGACGAACGTGACCCTGAGTTGCATGGGGCGATGGTGTGTCGCGGAAGTGCGCAGGTCAAGGGCGTGCGATCACAGGTTACCCACGGTGCCCGTGGCCTTACTTCAAGGTCAGGACCTGGCGGACAAGTGACGCAATCCGGCCGCTCAGAACACCAGCGCCATCCACTGGTCGGGTCGCGCCAGCGCGCGGAACCCGAGCTTCTCGTACACACCGTGGGCGTCATGCGTGGCGAGCAGGATGCGCCGCAGACCGTACGGCTCCAGGTGATCGCGTACGGCGCCCACGAGGGCCGTCCCGATGTTCTTGCCCCGCACGGAGCGGTCGACGTAGACGTCGCACAGCCAGGCGAAGGTGGCACGGTCGGTGATGACCCGGGCATACGCCACCTGATCTCCCGAAACCATGTCGTACACACCGAAGTTGAGCGACCCGGCGACCGCTCGCTCCTGCTTCTCCCGCGAGCGTTCCAGCGCCCAGTACGCGTCGCTCGACAGCCACCGGTGCACCCGGTCGACGTCGATGCGCCCGGCGTCGGCCGAGATCTCGTACCCGTCAGGAAGCTTCACCGCGTCGCTCATGGCGGGAGGCTCGCAGGTCCGGGGAGGGGCGTCGAGCGGTTTTCCGGGGCGATCCGCCGCCGGCGTCGCACGCGGCGTCATGCCCGCACCTCCTTGAACGCCGTCCGCAGCCGGCGCACCCCCTCCGTGATCTCCCCGGCCCCCGCGACCGCCGCGAAGCTCAACCGCGCGTGTGCGGCCGGGGGTTCGGCGCTGAAGTAGGGGCGGCCGGGGGTGATGGCGACGCCCGCGCGCAGGGCGGCGGAGGTGAGGGCGAGTTCGTCGGTGCCGTCGGGCAGGCGCAGCCAGAGGTGGTAGCCGCCCGACGGGACGTGCGGGAGGGCGAGTTCGGGCAGCCGCAGGCGCAGCGCCGCCGTCATGGTGTCGCGCCGGGTCTTCAACTCCGCCGAGATGGAACGGAGATGGCGGGGCCAGGCCGGGGAGCCGACGAGTTCGACGGCCGCTTCCTGCAACGGCCGGGGGACGAAGAAGGTGTCGACGATCTGGATGGCGCGCAGCCGTTCCAGCACCGGCCCGCGGGCGGCGAGCGCGCTCACCCGGAAGCTGGGCGAGGTCGCCTTCGTCAGGGAGCCGACGTGGACCACCACGCCGTCGGGGTCGTCGGCCACGAGGGGACTCGGCAGCGGGCCCGCGTCCTCGTGCACGAGCCGCCGTACGAAGTCGTCCTCGACGACGAACGCCCCGGCCGCCCGGGCGATGCGCAGCACCTCGGCGCGGCGGTCCGCGGCGAGGACCGCGCCCGTCGGGTTCTGGAACAGCGGCTGGCAGACGAAGACCCGCGCGCCGGTGGCGCGGAACGCGTCGGCGAGCAGGGACGGCCTGACGCCGTCCTGGTCGACCGGGACGGGGACAGGGCGCAGGCCCGCCGAGCGCGCGATCGCCAGCATGCCCGGATAGGTCGGGGATTCGACGAGCACCGGGGCGCCCGGCGGCGCGAGCGCGCGCAGGGCCGTGGTCAGGGCGGACTGGCCGCCCGCGGTGATCAGCACCTCGGCCGCGGTGACCCCGCCGCCGATACCGCGCGCGAACCACTCCCGCAGTTCCGGCAGACCCTCCATCGGCGGCCGGCCCCAGGCACCGGGGCGGCGCCCGGCCCGGGCCAGCGCGGCCGCCATCGCCCGCTCCGGCTGCAGAGTCGGGTGCAGATAGCCGCCGTTGAACTCGACGACCCCGGGCGGCGGCGCGGCGAGCGACACGACCACGCCGGACGCGTCGACCGTGCGCGGTACGAGGTCGGCGGCCCCGTCCGCACTCAGGGCCACCTCCTGCCAGGAGGTGTCACCGGGCGCGGCGCTCTCGCCCCGCGGCTCGGCACGGAAGGCGCCCGCGCCCGGCCGGGTCACCACCAGTCCCTCGGCGGCCAGCTGGGCCAGGGCCCGCGAGACGGTCACGGGGCTGACCCGGAACCGCTCGACGAGGACACGACTCGACGGGAGCTTTCCACCAGGAGAGTAGCGGTCGAGTTCCCGTCGCAGCTGTCCCGCCAGTTCACCGACGCTGCTACGCTGTTGCATGAGAGCACAGAATAGCGCTACTGCTTCGGAGCGGATAGCGGTCGCCACCCCGCACGAGACGCCGGCCGTCGGCGGCACGCTCCAGGCGGTCCTCGGCGTCACCGCCTTCTCGCTCACCTTCCCCGCCACCGCCTGGGGGCTCGAAGGCTTCGGGCCCTGGTCGCTGGTGGCCGTCCGCAGTGTGCTGGCCGCGCTCATCGCGGGCGCCTGTCTGCTCGCCACGCGGGTGCGGCTGCCGGAGCGCCGCCACTGGGCCGGGCTCGCGGTGGTCGCCGCCGGGGTCGTGGTCGGCTTCCCGCTGCTGACCACGCTCGCGCTCGAGACGTCCACCACCGCGCACGCGGCCGTCGTGGTCGGCCTGCTCCCGCTCACCACCGCCCTGTTCTCCGCCCTGCGCACCGGCCACCGGCCCTCCCGTACCTTCTGGACGGCGGCCCTCGCGGGCGCGGCCGCCGTCGTCGCGTTCACGGTGCAGCAGAGCGGCGGCGCACTGACCACCGCCGACCTCTATCTGTTCGCCGCGCTGCTGGTGTGCGCGGCCGGCTACACCGAGGGCGGCCGGCTGGCCCGTGTCATGCCGGGCTGGCAGGTCATCGGCTGGGCCCTGGTCCTGTGCCTGCCGCTGAGCGTGCCTGCCGCGGCGCTCGCCCTGTCGTACGAGCCCGCGCAGTTGACCGCGCACAGCGTGACCGGGGTGCTCTGGGTCGCGGCGGGCTCGCAGTTCCTCGGCCTGGTCGTCTGGTACCGGGGCATGGCGGCGATCGGCATCCCCAAGGCCAGCCAGTTGCAGTTGGCCCAGCCGCTGCTCACACTGGTGTGGTCCGTGCTGCTGCTGGGCGAGCATCCGACGGCCGCCGCACCGCTGACCGCCGCGGCGGTCCTCGTGTGCATCGCCGTCACCCAGCGGGCGCGGGGCTGAGCGGCGTGCACGCTCCGGTCCCAACCCGGGCCCCGCGCCGTAGACTCGGCCACGGACCGCTGCTCCCGCACATCGGTGAGGAGGCGCTACACATGCAGGCAACCGTGGGCGACCAGCTTGTCCAGCACGGCAGGGTGGTCGGACAGCACGACAAGGTCGGTGAGATCGTCGAAGTCCTGGGCCCGGAGGGCACTCCGCCGTTCCGCGTCCGCTTCGAGGACGGGCACGTGGGCGTGTGCTCCCCCGGCCCCGACACCGAGATCCGGCACAAGGAGACGCAGCAGTAGATCAGCGCGGGGGCCTCGCCGGCCGGCGGTAGTGGTCGGCGACGACCCGTGCCATCGCCCCGATACGGTCCGTCGCCACGTCTTTGGCGGCGAAGTAGACGTGCCCGCGCACCTGCGGGTGGTTCCGTGCCAGGGTGAGATGCCCGGAAAGCTCCGCGGGGTCCTGCCACGCCGCGCCCTGCGCCGGATCGCCGGCGCGGTACAGCGCCTCCCCCACGTAGAGCTGGGTGCTGGTGCCCCGGGCGACCTCCGCCCACCAGGGCACGAGCGTGGCGTAGTCGGCGGCGGCGAACCCGATGTTCCAGTAGACCTGCGGGCAGATGTAGTCGATCCAGTGCTCGCGCACCCACCTGCGGGTGTCCGCGTGCAGGTCGTCGTAGGTCTGCACGCCCGCCCGGGTGTCCGAGCCGAGCGGGTCGGTCGCGGCGTTGCGCCACACCGCGAACGGGCTGATGCCGAACCGCGTTCCGGGCCGGGTCCGCCTGATCCGTGCCGCCATCTCCAGCACCAGCCGGTCGATGTTGTCGCGGCGCCAGTCGGCCTTGCTCGCGAAGCCGCCGCCGTAGGTGTCGTAGGCCTCGTCGTCGTCGAAGGTCTGGCCGGCCACCGGATACGGATAGAAGTAGTCGTCGAAGTGCACGGCGTCGACCGGGTACTTGCGGACCGCGTCGAGCATCGCGTCCTGGACGAAGGCGCGCACCTCGGGCAGTCCCGGGTTGTAGTGGAGCTTCCCGCCGTACGGCACCACCCAGTCGGGGCGCAGCCGCGCCGGGTGGGTGGCGGCGAGCCGCGTCAGGTCCGTGTGGGTGGCCACGCGGTAGGGGTTGAACCAGGCGTGCAGCTCCAGACCGCGGTCGTGGGCCTCCTGGACGGCCGTCTCCAGCGGGTTCCAGCCGGGGTCCCGGCCCTGGGTCCCGGTGAGGAACTGCGACCAGGGCTCGTACGGCGAGGGCCACAGCGCGTCCGCGGTCGGACGCACCTGGAACATCACGGCGTTGAGGCGGTTGCGCACCGCCAGGTCGAGCAGCCCGGCCAGCTCCGCGCGCTGCTCGGCCGCGGTCAGGCCCGGGCGGGAGGGCCAGTCCCGGTTGGCCACGGTGGCCACCCACACCCCCCGCATCTCGCCGGGCGCGCGCCGGCGCCGCGGTGCGGCGGCCGCGTCCGGAGCCGCCGCCAGCGTGGCGAGCGCGGCCAGCGTGAACGCCCTGCGTGAGACTCGACCCATGGTCGGGGCACCCCCATACAGTACGGATCCGTACGGTTACGGATCGTTTCCGTCGCCCAGGATGCCCGTACCCGGACGATCGATCATCGATACTTGGGAGTAACGTGCACGATCGGAGCAGGGGCCGAACCAGCGGAGACCTGCCGCCCACCCGTAGACCAGCGAAGGGGACGATGTGACTGACATCCCGGCGGGAGACATTGCGCGCGTCGGAGTTGTGGGCTGCGGCCAGATGGGAGCCGGCATCGCCGAGGTGTGCGCCCGTTCCGGTCTGGAGGTCAAGGTCGCCGAGACCACCGGCGAGGCTCTGGAGATCGGCCGCACCCGGCTGTTCAACTCCCTGAGCAAGGCGGCCGAGCGCGGCAAGATCACCGAGGCGGAGCTGGACGCCACGCAGGCGCTGCTCAGCTTCACCACCGACCTCGGCGAGTTCGCCGACCGCGACCTGGTGATCGAGGCCGTCGTCGAGAACGAGCAGGTGAAGACGGAGATCTTCCAGGTCCTCGATCAGGTCGTGACCCGGCCCGACGCGATCCTTGCCTCCAACACCTCCTCGATCCCGCTGGTCAAGCTGGCGGTCGCCACCTCGCGCCCCGACCAGGTCGTCGGCATCCACTTCTTCAACCCGGCGCCCGTGCAGAAGCTGGTGGAGCTGATCCCGGCGCTCACCACCTCCGAGGGCACCCTCGGCCGCGCCCAGCTGTTCACCGAGAAGGTGCTCGGCAAGCACGCCATCCGGGCCCAGGACCGCTCCGGCTTCGTGGTCAACGCGCTGCTGATCCCCTACCTCCTGTCCGCGATCCGGATGTTCGAGTCGGGCATCGCCAGCCGCGAGGACATCGACAACGGCATGGAGCTCGGCTGCGCCCACCCGATGGGCCCGCTGAAGCTGTCCGACCTGATCGGCCTGGACACGGTCGCGTCCGTCGCGTACTCGATGTACGAGGAGTACAAGGAGCCGCTGTACGCCGCTCCCCCGCTGCTCCAGCGCATGGTCGACGCGGGCCGGCTCGGCCGGAAGTCCGGCTCGGGCTTCTACAGCTACCGCTGACACCCGCGCCCCGGCGGGCCGCACCCTGCCCGTTCCAGGGTGGCGGCTACACAGTGCGACGAACACGGGCCCGGCACCTTTCGAGGTGCCGGGCCCGCGCCATTCACACACCGTGTGCGCCGCGGGCTCGCATATGCCGTCCGCACACGCTCCCCACGCGCCCACCAGGCGAGTTGACTCCTCATGCGCATGCAAGGGATGTGCCGACTACGGAAAGGAGCGGACTCGTGACCGCCGACCCCGAGCATCCCGTGGTCCAAGGAGAACTCGCAGAGTTACGCCGCCGCCTCGACGTCGCGTACGCACGCGTCGAGGGAGGGCTCGCTCTGCTCAACCACCGGACCGAGGAGGCCGACAAGGAGATGGACGACCTGAGCGCACGGATCATCGCGCTGGAGCACGCCCGCTGGCCGCTGCCCGCGATTGCGACCCTGACCGCGGTGGGCGCGCTCGTGGCGACGATATGGCAGGCCCTGGGCCACTGACACCGGACCAGGACGCGGGGGGATCAGGGCCGGGCGTCCTGCCCGAGCCTGAGGTGGTGCAAGTACAGTAACGCGGCCGCCATGTTGGCGGCCGGGACCTCTCCGCGGGCGATCATGTCGGGGACGAGCTTGAGGGGGACCCATTCCCGGCGGTCCGACTCGAAGTCGTCCACGGGATGCCCGACGTAATCGCCCTCGTCGGCCCAGTAGATGTGGTGCCGGGCGTCGGTGAGGCCGTTGGACGGCTCCACGCTCATGAGGTGCTGCAGAGGTCCCGGCCGCCAGCCGGTCTCCTCCTCGAGTTCCCTGGCGGCCGCGGCGGCGATGTCCTCGCCGTCCTCGACCACCCCTGCCGCGAGTTCCCACCCCCAGCTGTCGGTGATGAAGCGGTGGCGCCACAGGAGGAGGACCTCGTTGGCCTCGTTCACCACCGTCGCCACGGCCACGGGACGCAGCCGTATCAGAAAGTGATCGAGATGCCGGCCGTCCGGCAACTCGACGTCCGCGAGGTTCACGTCGAACCAGCGGTTCGCATACACAGTTTGTTCGTTCTGTTTCGTCCACTGCACGGTTCTGCCACCTTCCGTCGAGTAAGTGGCAATATCGCAGCAGGGACTGTGGTTCGGCGGTGCTCGGTAACCGGTCTACAGCGGTACGCGCAGTGCGCCGTCGATGAGTTCGGCGGCCTCGGCGGTGCCCGCGCAGCCGCTGCGCACCAGGTGCTCGCGCACCGCCCGGAGTCTGTCGCGCAGCCGCTGGGACTCCATTCCGCGCGCCTGTTCCGCCATCTGCACCGCGGTGGCCACGGCTTTGTCGGCGTTGCCCCGGCGCAGTTCGATCGTGCTGAGCATGGCGAGCCGGTGCACCCGGCCGCGGTCGTGCGCCGGGTTGTCCACGGCCGCCGCCGCGTGCTCCCCCGCTGCCACGAGTTCACCGAGGCTGAGGAGCGCCTCCGCCACCTGGACGTTGACCAGACCCGGTTGCACATAGCCGGTCTCGTCGGGCTCGTATCCGCGCCGGATGCGTTCGGCGGCCTGCTCGGCCCGCCGGATGCAGGACAGCGCGGTCGTGCCGTCGCCCAGGTGCGCGTACGCCTTGGCCTGCATCGCGTACAGGTCGCAGGCGAGCGCCGGGGTGATGTGCTTGCCCGCGGCGCGCAGCGCGGCCTCCGCGAAGGCGACGGCCTGCCGGTACTCCCGCATGAACAGGGACTGGTTGACCAGCAGCGCGATCACGTACGCGCCCAGTCCCCGGTCCCCGCTGGCCTTGGCCAGCCGCAGCGCCTGGTGGAAGTAGCGCTGGGCGAGGCCGTGCGCGTCGGAGTCGTAGGCGCAGATGCCCGCGATCGCCACCAACCCGCCCGTCGCCCGGTGCAGTTGACGCCCCGTGGCGTCGGTGTAGCTGCCGCGCAGCAGCGGTGCGGCCTCGGCGTTGAGGAAGCCGACGATCCTGGTGCGCGTCGCGATGCCGCCGGCCTTGCGGTACATCTGCTCGTAGTGGGTACGGGCGGCGCGCAGCATCTCCAGGTCGGCGGGGGTGACCCGGTGCCGGCCGCCGCGTGATACGTCGACGTCCTCGGGCGGGTTCTCCCACTCCCACACGGGCATGACGGCGGGCGTGCCGGTCACCGCGGGCGCGCCCAGGATGTGCGGGCGCTGCTGCTCGTCGGAGCGCCACAGCGCGGTCGCCCGCTCGACGAAGCCGGACAGGGAGGTGCCGTGCGGCGCGGACGGCTCGCCGGGGACGCCGAGGCCGATGTCGTCGAGGGTGACCGGGCGGTGCAGCCGGGCCGCGAGCACCTCGCAGATCAGGTCGGGCACCTGACCGCGCGGCCGCTGCCCCTTCAACCACCGTGCCACAGCGGTGTGTTCGTAACGCAGCGCGAGACCGCGCGCCCGCCCCGCCTGATTGACGTGTGCTGCCAGCCCCGCATGCGAGATCCCGGCCTCGTCCAGGATCGCGTCGAGCAGAGTGTTGGGCTGCATATGTGCCCCCCGGGTGGCTCGGTGCCCGTCAGACTAGTGCGAACGGCTTCACACGGGGTGTGAACGGAGTGCCCGAATCCGCAGCGTACGCGCGCTGTTGCGGAGAGTTTCCGCCCGGTTGACTGAAATGCCTCGCAAAGAGGCCGGCCGGGCCGCCGGCTCCCCCTCGTACAGTGCGGTGGCCCGTTCTCGCGCCGTCCGCCCAGCTGCCTGCCCGACACTCCGTGGCGGGGCGGACGGCCTGCCGGCGGCTTGGCCGGGCGACTGAGCACCGTCGCGTCAGAGGTGCGTGGTCGGCTGCGGGTGTGCCGTGGCCGGTCGCGCGGTTCCCCGCGCCCCCTGGGCGCGTTGGAGGCAACGGTCGTTCCTCAGTGCCAGCAGGGCCATGTCGTCCGTCGGGATGCCGGCCGTGTGGTGGAGCAGTGCGGTGAAGACCGATCCGAGGACCGCCTGGGGGACGGCCACGGTGGTGTCGCGCACGTAGCGGGCCAGGACCTCGCCCAACGGAAAGAACCGGCCACGGCCGTCCCTGGCGTCCTCCACGCCGTCCGTGTGGAGGAGCAGGGTCTCGCCGGGCAGCAGACGGCCGCAGTGCTGCACGTCCAGTTCGGGCGGGAGCGGGAATGGTCCGAGCGGAGGGAGGGGATCCGCTCGGACCATGGGCTCCGCCCGTCCCTCACCGAGCAGATGGGGCCAGGGGTGCCCGCAGTTGAGCAGGCGCATCTCTCCGTCGGGCCCGATCTCCAGCAGCAGTACGGTGACGAACTCCTCGGCGACCGGGTGGTCCGGCTCCGCTCCGGCCGAGGGGTGCTCGCTGCGTGCCCGCTCGCGCAGGTGCCGGGCCAGGGCGCGCTCCAGGCGCCGCAGCACGGAGCCGAGTTCGGGCTCGTCGTGCACCGCCTCGCGGAAGCTGCCGAGGACGGCGGCGACCGTGCTGACGGCGGCCAGGCCGTGCCCGCGCACGTCGCCCATCACGACCCGCACGCCGTGCTCGGTGGCGATGGCGTCGTACAGGTCGCCGCCGATGGCCGCGCCGCGGTCGGCGGATACCTGGGCGGCGGCGACGCTCAGCCCCGCGATCCGCGGCGGCAGCGGTCTCAGCAGCGCGCTCTGCGCGACGCCCGCGACCCGGCGGGCCTCCTTCAGCTCGCGCAGCAGCGCGTGCCGCACGTGCAGGATCAGTCCCGTCCCGACGGCGAAGAAGACGGCGCTGGTGACGACCCGCGCGCCCAGACCGTTCTGCTGGGCCAGCGGACAGGCCAGTTTGTACGAGATCGCCATGGCGCCCCACACGGTGGGCAGCCCCAGCGCGAGCACCCGGCGCAGCGGCCGCCTCCCCGCGCCGCGGCGAACCCCGGGCTTGATGCGGATCATGCCGATTGGCCCCCCATTTAGGCCCCGACAGCACAGACGGACCGGCCCCTAGAGACCGGTCCGATTCTGTCGACCGCATGGCCTGATAGGGCCAGATCATCCGAGATTGTCACCCGAATGAGTGAGCACCTACGAGCCACTCGCATTTATGCAGGTGGGAGGCATATTCACGGCGGAAACTGCAATGCCTCCCTCCTGTAGCTAACCCCGCAGAACGGCTCCCGTGCGCTCGCCCGCGAGGGCGACCGCCGCGTCCCGGGCCGCCGAGGCCTCGTCGACCGTCAGCGTCCGGTCACCCGCGCGGAAGCGCAGCGCGTACGCCAGCGACCTGCGGCCCTCGCCGAGCTGGTCGTCGTTCTCGTAGACGTCGAACAGCCGGATTCCTTCGAGGAGTTCGCCCGCGCCCTCGCGCAGCGCGGCCTCCACGTCGGAGTGCGGTACGGCCTTGTCGACGACCAGGGCGACGTCCTGCGTGGCCACGGGGAACGTGGAGATGCTGGGCGCCTGCGGGGTGTCGTTGCCGACCGCCTCCAGCACGTCCAGGTCGATCTCCATCGCGCAGGTCCGCTCGGGCAGGCCGAGCGCCTTGATCACGCGCGGGTGCAGCTCGCCGGCGTGGCCGACGACCTTGTCCGCACCGTCCACGACGACCACCAGCTCGGCCGTGCGGCCCGGGTGCCAGGGCCCGTACTGCCCTCCGCGCACGGCCAGTTCGGCGCCGGCCTCGCGGGCCACGGCCCGGGCGGCCTCGACGGCGTCGGCCCAGTCCGCCGGACGGCCCTTGCCCCACCAGCCGGCCTGCTCGCGGGCGCCCGCGAGGACGACGGCGGCGTGGCGCGGCTGCTCCGGCAGCGCGGCGTCCAGTTCGGCGATCTCCTCGTCGGTGGGCCGCCGGTCGACCGGCAGGGCCGCGGCGATCTGCTGCTCCTCGCGCGGCCGGAAGACCAGGCCGGTCTCGAAGAGCGCCAGGTCGTGCGAGCCGCGGCCGTTGTTGCGGCGCAGCGCGCCGAACAGGCCCGGCAGCAGCGACGTACGGAGCGCGGGCTCCTCGTCGTTGAGCGGGTTGGTCAGCTTCACGACGCGCCGCGCCGGGTCGTCGGCCTCCAGCAGCAGCTGGTCGAAGACCTGCTCGCCGATGAACGGGTAGTTCGGCGCCTCGACGTAGCCCGCCCCGGCCAGCGCGCGGCCGATGCGGCGGTGCAGCCGCTGGCGGTGCGTCAGGCCGCGGCCGGACGGCGGCTTGGGCAGCGTGGAGGGCAGGTTCTCGTAGCCCTCGAGGCGGATGACCTCCTCCGCGAGGTCGTTGATCTCCATCAGGTCGGGCCGCCAGGACGGCACGGTGACGATCAGCTCGTCCTGCCCGTAGACGTCGCAGCCGATCTCCTGAAGCCGCCGCACGACGGTCTCGCGGCCGTAGTCGACGCCCGCCACCTTGTCCGGGTGGTCGGCGGCGACCGTGATGGTGTGCGGCGCGGAGGGCGCGACGACCTCGGTGACGCCGGCCTCGGCACTGCCGCCGGCGAGCAGCACCAGCAGGTCGACCGTGCGCTGCGCGGCGGCGGCCGCGGCCTGCGGGTCGACGCCGCGCTCGAAGCGCCGGGACGCCTCGGAGGACAGCTTGTGACGGCGGGCCGTGCGCGCGATCGACACCGCGTCGAAGTGCGCGGCCTCGATCACCACGTCGCTGGTGGCGTTCTCCACGTCGTCGTGGTCGGCGATCTCGGTGTTGGCGCCGCCCATGACACCGGCGAGGCCGATGGGACCGCGCTCGTCGGTGATCACCAGGTCCTCGGCGTCGAGCTTGCGCTCGGTGCCGTCGAGGGTGACGAGCTTCTCGCCGGGCTCGGCCCGGCGGACGCCGATGGTGCCCTGGACCAGCGAGCGGTCGTAGGCGTGCAGCGGCTGGCCGAGCTCCATCATCACGTAGTTGGTGACGTCGACGGCGAGCGAGATCGGGCGCATGCCGACCTTCTGCAGCCGGCGCTGCAGCCAGATCGGGGAGCGCGCCTCGGGGCTGAGGCCGGTCACCGTGCGGGCGGTGAAGCGGTCGCAGCCGGTGGGGTCGGAGACCTGCACCGGGTAACCGAAGGCGTTCGGGCCGGGTACGTCGATCAGCGCCGGGTCGCGCAGCGGCAGGCCGTAGGCGATGGCGGTCTCGCGGGCGACGCCGCGGATGGACAGGCAGTCGCCGCGGTTGGCGGTGACGGCGATGTCCAGGACCTCGTCGACCAGCTCCAGGAGCTCGATGGCGTCCTTGCCGACCTCGATCTCCGGCGGCAGCACGATGATGCCCTTGCTGCCGTCGTCGCCCATGCCCAGCTCGTCGCTGGAGCAGATCATGCCGTGGGACGTCTTGCCGTACGTCTTGCGCGCGGAGATCGAGAAGCCGCCCGGCAGAGTGGCGCCGGGCAGCACCACGACGACCTTGTCGCCGACGGCGAAGTTGCGGGCGCCGCAGACGATCTCCTGGGGCTCGCCGGTGCCGTTGGCCTGGCCGACGTCGACGGTGCAGAAGCGGATCGGCTTCTTGAAGCCCTCCAGCTCCTCGATGGTCAGCACCCGGCCGACGACGAGCGGGCCCTTGAGGTCGGCGCCGAGGTGCTCGACGGTCTCGACCTCGAGCCCGGCCGAGACGAGCTTGTCCTGGACGTCGCGGCCGGTTTCCGTCGCCGGCAGGTCGACGTACTCCCGCAGCCAAGAAAGCGGGACCCGCATCAGATCTCCATCCCGAACGGCCGGGTGAACCGGACGTCACCCTCGACCATGTCTCGCATGTCTTCGACGTTGTGGCGGAACATCAGCATCCGCTCGATGCCGAACCCGAAGGCGAAGCCGCTGTACTTCTCCGGGTCGACGCCGCAGGCCGTGAGGACCCGCGGATTGACCATGCCGCAACCGCCGAGCTCGATCCAGCCCTCGCTGGAGCAGGTGCGGCAGGGACGGTCGGGATTGCCGACGGACTCGCCCCGGCAGACGTAGCAGACCATGTCCATCTCGGCGGACGGCTCGGTGAAGGGGAAGAAGTTCGGCCGCAGCCTGGTCTTCATGCCCTCGCCGCCGAACAGCGCCTGGACCATGTGGTCGAGGGTGCCCTTGAGGTCGGCCATGGTCAGGCCCTCGTCCACGGCGAGCAGCTCGACCTGGTGGAAGACGGGCGTGTGCGTGGCGTCGAGCTCGTCGGTGCGGTAGACGCGGCCCGGGCAGATCACGTAGACCGGCAGCTCACGGCTGAGCAGCGAGCGGATCTGGACCGGCGAGGTGTGGGTGCGCAGCACGACACCGGACTCGGTGCCGCCCTCCGGGCCCTGCACGAAGAACGTGTCGTGCTCGCCGCGGGCCGGGTGGTCCGGGCCGATGTTCAGGGCGTCGAAGTTGAACCACTCGGCCTCGATCTCGGGGCCCTCGGCGACCTCGTAGCCCATGGCCACGAAGACGTCCTCGATGCGCTCCGAGAGCGTGGTCAGGGGGTGGCGGGCGCCGGCCGGCACGCGGTCGTAGGGCAGCGTGACGTCCACGGCCTCCTCGACCAGCACGCGCGCGTCGCGCTCGGCCTCCAGCTCGGCCTGGCGGGCTCCGAGCGCCTTGTTCACGGCGCCGCGGGCCTGGCCGACCAGCTTGCCGGCGGCGGCCTTGGCGTGCGGGGGCAGTGCGCCGATCTCGCGGTTGGCGAGGGCCAGCGGCGAGGTGCCGCCGGTGTGGGCGACCTTGGCCTCCTGGAGCGCGTCGAGGGAGTCCGCGGCGGCGAAGGCGGCGAGCGCCTCGTCCCGCATGCGCTCGATCTCTTCCGGTTTCAACGCCTCGACCTCGACCGGGTCGTACGACTTATTCGGTGCCGACATCTCTTCCCGTGCTTCCGATTGGCTGGCTGACGTGCCCCGTCTCGACCTGGAGACGCCTCGTCTCCGGTGGTGGACGCAAAGGTGCCAATGGCCGAGTCTAACGGGGTCGGAGTATGCGAATGCGCCCGTGGGCCGCTAGGCGAGATACGCCGGCGCCGCCACGGGCAAGGTAAATCGGAACTCGGCTCCGCCCCCGGGGGCGCGGCCGACCGTGATGGTGCCGCCGTGGGCCTCGACGATGCCCTTGACGATGTAGAGCCCGAGGCCGGTGCCGCCGCGCTTGCTGCCCCGCCAGAAGCGGGTGAAGACGCGGTTCATGGACTCCTCCGGGATGCCGGGCCCCTCGTCGCTCACCGTGACCGACGTGCCGGCGTCCTCCCCCTCGCGCGGGGACGCCGTGGCCGTGATGTCAATCGTGACGGTTCCCTCGCCGTGCCGCACGGCATTTTCCAGCAGATTGCTGAGCACCTGGTCGACCTTGTCGGGGTCCGCCCACAGCGCGGGCAGCGGCTGCTCCAGACGCAGCAGGAAGCGGTCGGCGGGCTGGCCGGCGGCGACGTAGGCCTGGATGTGCCGTCCGACGGCCGCGCCGATGTCGACCGGCTGGCGCCTGACCTCCAGCCGCCCCGAGTCGATCCGCGAGATGTCCAGCAGCTCCGCGATCAGCCGGGTGACCCGGTCGGCGTCGGCGTCGACGGTCTCCAGCATCAGCCGCTTCTGGTCGTCGGTGAAGCGTTCCCACTTGGCGAGGAGCGTGGCGGTGAAGCCCTTCACCGAGGTGAGGGGCGAGCGCAGTTCGTGGGCCACCGTCGCTATCAGCTCGGCGTGGCTGCGCTCGGTGCGGCGGCGGGCCTCGGTGTCGCGCAGGGAGACCACGACGCGGCGGACCGGGCCGGTGGGCTCGCCGCGGACGTACCGGGCCGAGACGAGGACCTCCCGGCCGCCGGGGAGCAGCAGGTTGCGCTCGGGCTGGCGGACCCGGATGGCGAGGCCGCCGTAGGGGTCGGTCAGCTGCCACCAGCGGCGGCCCTCGAGGTCCTCCAGGGGCAGCGCCTTCTCCAGCCGCTGCCCGAGGACCTCCGCGGCGGGGGCCGCGGTGATGCGCTCCGCGGCGGCGTTGAAGCAGATGACGCGGCCGTGCTCGTCGGCGACGACGAGGCCGTCGGGCAGCTCGTCGGGGTCGATGCCGAGCTCGGCGAGGTCGCCGTGCCGGGGCGCGGGCGTGCGACGCGCGCCGCGTGCCCTGCTCGTGCCGACACTCATCCCCGTACCCCACCTCTCAGACGGCGCAGGTGGCCCCCCCGGGCTGGTCACCCTACTAGCTCGCGGTGACGGAGCGGCACCCTCCGGCGGCGCGCTGTGCACGGGCCGACGCATAGAGACATACGGCGGCCGCGGTGGCGAGGTTCAGACTCTCGGCCTTCCCGTGGATCGGGACGCGCACCACGGCGTCCGCGAGTGCGCGGGTCTCCTCCGGGAGCCCCCACGCCTCGTTCCCGAACACCCAGGCGGTCGGCCCGCCCATGGTGCCCTTGTCGAGCTCGTCGTCGAGGTCGTCGGTTCCGGCGCCGTCCGCGGCGAGGATCCGGACGCCCACACCCTTCAGCCCGGCGACCGCCTCCTCCACGGGGACGCCGACGGCGACCGGCAGGTGGAACAGCGAGCCCACCGAGGCCCGTACGGCCTTGGGGTTGTAGAGGTCGACGGAGGCGTCGGTCAGCACGACGGCCTCGGCCCCGGCGGCGTCGGCGCACCGCAGCACGGTCCCGGCGTTCCCGGGGTCGCGGACATGCGCCAGTACGGCGACCAGCTTGGGCCGGGCGGCGAGGATCTGCGCGAACGGGGTGTCCACGAACCGGCAGATCCCGACCAGCCCCTGCGGGGTGACCGTCGTCGAGATCTCGGCGACGACCTGCTCGGAGGCGAGGTGGACGCGGGCCCCGGCGGCCCGGGCCTCACCGATGATGTCGGCGTGGCGCTCCGCGGCCTCGACCGTGGCGAACAGCTCCACGATGGTGTCCCGGTGCCCGGCCGCCTCGCGCACGGCCTGCGGCCCCTCCGCGAGGAACAGCCGCTCCTTGCCCCGGAAGTTCCGCTTGGCCAGCCGTCGAGCGGCCGAGACCCGCGGGGAACGGGGAGAGATCAACTCGGGGGCGACCGGGGGCATGCCACTCACTTTCAGCAACCAACTTCCACTCAACGCAACGGACCCGCAGGTATAACCCGCGGGTCCGTACAAGTCACGTCGGCCTGGAGCCAGCGCAGCGTCACGCGGCCTTCGGGGCGTTGACGTCGGCGGGCAGCGCCTTCTGGGCGACCTCGACCAGCGCGGCGAACGCGGTGGCGTCGTTGACGGCCAGCTCGGCGAGGATCTTGCGGTCGACCTCGACGTTGGCGGCCTTCAGGCCCTGGATGAAGCGGTTGTACGTGATGCCGTTGGCGCGGGCAGCGGCGTTGATGCGCTGGATCCACAGCTGGCGGAAGTCACCCTTGCGCTTCTTGCGGTCGTTGTAGTTGTAGACCAGCGAGTGGGTGACCTGCTCCTTGGCCTTGCGGTACAGGCGCGAACGCTGACCGCGGTAGCCGGAGGCCTGCTCGAGGATCGCCCGGCGCTTCTTGTGGGCGTTGACTGCCCGCTTGACGCGTGCCACTTTTTAACTCCTTGTAGCGGGGCCGCGGTTGGACTCACACGGCCCGGAAACGATTGGGTCCCGGTCCTGACGTACGGCGCTCCGTGCGGGCGCCGCTCACGTCACTTGCCGAGAAGCTTCTTGATCTTCTTGGCGTCGCCCGGGGCCATCTCGGCGTTGCCGGTGAGGCGACGCGTCAGGCGCGACGACTTGTGCTCGAGCAGGTGGCGCTTGCCGGCGCGCTCGCGGAGCACCTTGCCGGAGCCGGTGACCTTGAAGCGCTTGCTGGCACCGCTGTGCGACTTGTTCTTCGGCATGGCGCCGTTATCTCCTCGTCGGTGGCGTTCCGGTGCCCGGTCACGGAAACCGGGCACGGTGGAACGTCGCTCTTGTATCGGTTACGTCCTTGGGGACTCGCGTCCCCGGGGGTCACGCTTCGGCGGAAGCCTCGGCAGGAGCCTCGGCCGTGTCCGTCGCGGACTCGACACTCTCGGCGTCCGCGGCGTTCTGCGACTTGCCGGGGTTGGCCTTCGCTTCGGCCTTACGGGCTTCCTGCGCCTGGCGGGCCTCGGCCATCGCCTCGGTCTTCTTCTTGTGCGGACCGAGAACCATGATCATGTTGCGGCCGTCCTGCTTCGGGTTCGACTCGACGAAACCGAGGTCCTGGACGTCCTCCGCGAGCCGCTGCAGCAGTCGGTAGCCCAGCTCGGGCCGGGACTGCTCGCGACCACGGAACATGATCGTGATCTTGACCTTGTCGCCCTGCTTGAGGAACCGGACGACGTGACCCTTCTTGGTGTCATAGTCGTGCGGGTCGATCTTCGGCCGGAGCTTCATCTCCTTGATGACCGTGTGCGCCTGGTTCTTGCGCGCCTCACGGGCCTTCATGGCCGACTCGTACTTGAACTTCCCGTAGTCCATGAGCTTGCACACGGGCGGACGGGCGTTCGCCGCCACCTCGACGAGGTCGAGGTCGTACTCCTGGGCAAGCTCCAGTGCCTTCGCCAGCGGGACGATGCCCACCTGCTCGCCACTGGGACCGACAAGTCGCACCTCGGGAACGCGAATCCGGTCGTTGATGCGGGGCTCGGCGCTGATGGATCCTCCTCGGTTAGCACCACACGGCGGTCTGGCGGACAGCCGCGTTTGTCTCTTTTCGACAGACCTAACCGCACCGAAGCACAAAAAATGCCCCGGACGATCACAGGCGGGGCTCCAAGCACTACCGGAGCACCGCCGCGATGCCGCGGGGCGCGCTTTCGGACGACTCCATCGTCCGTACGGAACGATGGTGGTCGCCTGACCGGGGTGACCCGCCGTCCCGGGGGACGGTCAGGTGGGAGATCGGAGCCTCCACTTGTGGGCCGGGCCGCTCGCTGTCGCGCACGTCCGGCCGGTCGTCACACAAGGTTAGCAGCAACCCGGGGGTGGTGCGAACCGGTGTGCACCGGGCCCTATCGTGTGGGGCATGAGTGACACCCCTCCTGAGTCCCCCGCCGACTTCGACGCCATGACCCGCGACATCGCCGAGGTCCCCGCGGTCGAGGTGATCGTGACGGTCGCCGTCAACCTGATGAGCGCCGCCGCGGTGAAGCTCGGCCTGACCGAGGAGGGCGACAAGTACAAGGACCTGGACGAGGCGCGCAAGCTGGTCACCGCCCTCGCCGGCCTGCTGGACGCGTCCGCGACCGAGATCAGCTCCTTCCACGCGGCCCCGCTGCGCGACGGCCTGAAGTCGCTCCAGCTGGCCTTCCGCGAGGCGTCCCTCGTGGCGGACGAGCCGGGTCAGGGGCCGGGCGAGAAGTACACGGGCCCGATCTACGGCTAGTCGATCACCTTACGTACAAGGGCTCGCCCGGCGGCGTCGCCCCGGCCGGCAGCAGTGCCAGGTCGAGGCCGCGCACCAGGCGGGCCCTCAGCGTCTCGTCGGCGGCCAGCCGCCCGGCGACCGCGCGGGCGGCCTCGTCGGGTGCCGCGGAGGCGTCGAGCACGAGGGCGAGGGTGCCGTCGGCCCGGCCGGGCCCCAGGTGCGCGCGCAGCACGGACGGCTCGGCCTCGACGGCGGCGCGGACCGCCTGCCGCACCGCGGGGTCGGTGAGCGGGTCGGTGGTCGTACGCCCCTCGGCGAGGGCGAGCAGCGCGGGTCCGGTCAGCTCGAACGGCACCGGCCCGGCCAGGTCCAGGACCACCGTGTCCGCCTTCTCGTGCGCGGCGGCCTGGAGGGCCTGGTGCAGGGGTACGGCGACGGGGCGGGCCGCCGGGTCCCAGCGGGACAGCGAGTCGGTGGAGGTGAAGGCCGGCAGCGCGGTCCGGGACCCGGCCTTCAGGGTCGGCACGGCCATGTCGCTGGTCTTCTCGCGGCGCAGCCCGTTCTCGTCCTCCTCGACCTCGCCCAGGACGGCCACCACGGGGACGAGGAGCCGGGCGCCCTTCAGCGCCTCCAGGACGGGGCCGACGGCGGTGCGGTCCTCGGCCCAGGCGGCGAGCGCCGCGCTCAGCCGGGGGTCGGCGGAGCCGTCGTCGTCGGAGAAGCCGGGGTCGGGAATGTTCTTGTTCGCCACGGTCACCGACCCTATAGGGGGGATGCTGCTGGGCTTGTGCGGCCCCGGAAACCGGTCGTTCACGGCCTTCACCGCTTTCTCAGAATCCCCTGACACACATCTAACGTCCGTCTAACGGCACGCACAGTCGCCGCCCCGAGCATCGCGGCATGGAGTCCCCCAGAGCCCACAGAGGCCGCCGTTCGCGCCCGCCCAGGACCAGGTCCGTGCTCCACGTCGCCCTCGCCGCCCTGACCGTCGTGGGCGCTACGGCCGCCGGGACGGTGTACGTGAAGGCTCAGGCGCACTCGGGCAAGGTCGCCGTATCGTCGTCCGCGACGGCGTCGGCCTCCACCTCGGCCACGGCGGACGGGGAGGAATCCGTGGAATCCGTGACACAGGCGGCGGTCGACCACGACGCGCTGCTGACCACCGCCATGAAGTCGGTGTCCGTCGAGGACGGCGCCGACGTGTCGGTGGCGGTGCTGAACCTGGACTCCGGCGCGAGCGCCTCCTACGGAGACGGCGCCTTCGACACCGCGAGCATCGTCAAGGTCGACATCCTGGCGGCGCTGCTGCTGCAGGCGCAGGACGCGGACCGGCATCTCACCGCGGCCGAGAAGACGTACGCCACCGCGATGATCGAGAACAGCGACAACGACTCCGCGTCGGCGCTGTGGCGGATCATCGGCGAGGCGGACGGGCTCGACGCCGCCAACGAGCGGCTCGGGCTCACGGGCACCGAGGGGGGCGACGGGATGCTGTGGGGGCTGACCCAGACCACCGCCGCCGATCAACTCACGCTGCTGGGCCAGGTGTTCGGGGACGACTCGGAGCTGAGCGAGGCGTCCCGGACGTATCTGCAGGGGCTGATGGCGCAGATCGCCGCCGACCAGCACTGGGGCGTCTCGGCCGCCGCCGACGGCTCGGAGTGGGCGCTGAAGAACGGCTGGCTGGCCCGCAGCACGACGGGCCTGTGGGACATCAACAGCATCGGCCGCGTGACGGTGGACGGCCGGGACTGCCTGGTGGCCGTCCTGTCGAACGGCAACTCGACGAAGGCGCAGGGAATCACCCTCGTCGAGACGACGGCCAAGGCGGCGGTAGGGGCGCTGACCGGCAGCGCCTGATCACCGGCCCTCGTAACGGATGCGGCGGCCTCGCCACATGATCACGGCCATGACGAGCAGGACGCCGCCGAGGCTGCCCGCGAGCGGGGCGGCCCAGCCGCTGGTGGCGTCGGACGACTTGGCGGCGTCCGGGCCCGGGCCGAAGTACTTGTCGCCGTACGACGCCACCTGGAGGCCCTCCGGCTTGAGGCGGCCGGCGGCCTTGATGGCGGCGGCCGGGTCGATCATGCCGAAGCCGCGGGAGTCGTCGCGGCCGCCGGAGGGGGCGTTGCGGGCGGTGTCCTCGAGGAGCTGCTTGATCTGGGCGGGGGTGAGCCCGGGGTGGGCGGCCTTGATGAGGGCGACCGCGCCGGAGACGAAGGCGGAGGCCGCGCTGGTGCCCCATCCCTCGTAGTACTTGTGGTCGGGGTCGGCGATCACGATGTCGACGCCGGGGGCGCTGACCGTGGCGTACCAGCGGCGGGTGGAGAAGGAGGCGCGGGTGCCGAAGCGGTCGACGGCGGTCGCGGCGATGACGCCCGGGTAGGCCGCCGGGTAGGAGACGTGGTCGCCCTTCTCGCCGCCGTTGCCGGCCGAGGCGACGACGGCGACGCCCCGCTTCAGGGCGTACTGGACGGCCTCGTCCTCGGCGGGTTCGGGGTGGGCGGAGGCGGAGTCGTCGCCGAGGGAGAGGTTGATGACGTCGGCGCCGTGGTCGGCGGCCCAGCGGATGCCCTCGGCGAGGGCGTTGCCGCGGGTGCTGCGGGCCTTGGTGCGGGCCGGGTCGCCGTCCTCGAGGATCACGCGGACGGGGAGGATCTTCGCCTCGGGCGCGACGCCCATGACGCCGTCGCCGTCGCCGGGCCCGTGGCCGTGCCCGGCGATGATCCCGGCCATGGCGGTGCCGTGCCGGGCCCACGCCCGGTCGCCCTGCTTCGCCCCGAAGCCGATCATGTCCTTCGCGGCCAGGACGTTGCCCGCGAGGTCGGGGTGGCCGGCCTCGACGCCGGTGTCGAGGACGGCGACCGTGATGCCCTTGCCCTTGGTGCTCTGCCACGCCTGCTGGGTG
Source organism: Streptomyces sp. NPDC057616 (assembly GCF_042800575.1). Taxonomy (NCBI): domain Bacteria; kingdom Bacillati; phylum Actinomycetota; class Actinomycetes; order Kitasatosporales; family Streptomycetaceae; genus Streptomyces; species Streptomyces sp. NPDC057616. The sequence goes on along the minus strand of NZ_JBHVGU010000006.1, from coordinate 291,956 downwards.
TGCATGGCGTCGAGGGCCCACTGCTGTGCGCGTATGCCGTCGGCGTGCGCGACCGTGGGCGGGACGAGCGCGAGCGAGGCGGCGAGCAGGACGCTCAGCGTGCCGAGCCGGCGCCTCGCCCCCGCCCCGTCCCCGGCTCCGGTACGGCGCTTCACGAGGGCTTCTCCGTGGGCGAAGTGACGTCCTTGCGCAGGGACCGCTCGATGCGGTCGGCGAGTCCCTGGGCCTCGTTGCCGAGGCCGGCCTGGGCGGGGGCGGAGGCCGCGCCGGACTGCGTGGCCTGCCCGGCCGGGACCGGGGTGTCGACGCTGCGGCCGTCGGCCCAGCCGGAGACGGCGTAGACGACGACGGGGGCGTCGGTGAGCACCGAGACGGTCCACGAGGCGCGCTGCTCGGGGCCGAAGCGGGCGGCGGCGGTGCCCTTCTCGGCGTAGGGGCGGGGCATGAGGTCGGTGCGGGTGCCGAGGCCCTCGTTCCGGAAGCGCCTGGCGAGGGCGTCCATGGAGGCGGCGTCGGCCTTGGTGAACATCAGGCCGACGGTGGTGACGAAGCTCTGGGTGGCGTCGGTGTACGTGGCGCGCAGCAGCCGCCGGCAGCCCACGGGGGCGAGCGCCTTGCGCAGGAGCGGGTCGAAGGCGTTCTTGCAGCCGGTGTCCGGTGCGACGGCGACGCGTGTCCAGGTGCGGTCGGCGCCGCCGGGTCCGGCGCCCGTGCCCTGCACGGTCGGCGGGAACAGACGGTCCACGGGCACGCTGTGCCAGAGGGTCCCGGCCGCGGCGTAGGTGTCCTGGGTGCCGCCCTCGCCACCGCCGCCGACCAGCCAACTGCCGGTCACGGCACCGCCGATGAGGCCGAGGCCGAGCACGAGGCAGACGCCGACGGCGGCCGTGCGCGGGCGCATCCGCATCCCGAGCGGCCGCGGCCGGGCCTGCTCGTCGTACCCCTCGGGCTCCCCGAACGACACGACCGGCCGCACGGAGCCCGGCGTCGGGGCGGGCGCGCCGGAGGCGTGGGGTGCGGCGGGGGCGGCAGGCGCGGCGGGGGCGCTCCAGGAGAGCGCGGGGTCGGGTCCCGCGGGTTCCCGTGCGGGGGGTGGCGGCGGGGGTACGGGCGCGGTCTGCCCGGGGATCGGGCGCAGGCGCCTGGTGGACTCCTGGGTGGTCTCCGCGGGGGCGCTCGTACGGTGCGGCGGGATGCCGGGGCGGTGGGCCGGGCGGGGCGGCACGACCCGTGCCGGCGCGTCCGGGCCGGCGCCGTCGCGCTGTTCCTCGCGCGGCTCCTGGCGCCGTTCCTCGCGTCCGGCCGACGGCGGGGCGTCCGGGAAGCGGGCCGAGGCCTGCGGCGGGGGCGGGTCGGACGGCGCCCGGAGGCTCGGGAAGCGGGTGCGGGTGTCCGAGGTGCGGCCGTCCGAGGCGCGGGAGTCCGACGGGTGGCCGTCCTGGGTGCGGGAGTCCGACGGGTGGCCGTCCTGGGTGCGGGTCTCCTGGGGGCGCTCCGGGCCGCGGTCCGTGGCGGCTGCGGACTCCCGTCGCTCCGCCGGGACCTCCTCCGCGTCGCGGGTGTCGCGCGCCGGGCCGCGGCGCGCGAACGCGTCGAACGGTTCGGAGGTGCGCCACGGGGACCAGACGCCCTCGGACCTGGTGGTGTCGTCCGCGGTACGCGCGGGTTCGGAGGCCGCCTGGTCCGGGCCGGCCGCCGGGGGCTTGGACGGGCGTGGCGGGATGGAGGCGTGCCGCGCTTCCGTGCTCATGCACCCCCCGTTTCCTCGCGCCCGGACCGACTACCTGTACGCGGGCCGCCGTCCGTGCGCTCAACCGGTCGACGCCGGGTTTCGGTCCGTCCCGGGGCACGCATACCCGTACGAACGGAGAGACATCCCCGAGCGCGGTGTGCGGCCGACGTCGTTCCGCCGTACGTGCGCGTCACTCTACGGGTTGCTCCTGTCGATACGGGAACCAGTCCACGAGCCCGGGGCATCTGCCCGGAACGTCCCCCTACCCTGCGGTAATCCTGTCTGGCAGGCTTCGTTCATGACTGCGCGCGCCGCCGACCGGGCCCGTTTCGACCGGGCCACCGCCCATCTGGACGCACCGCTGGCCATCGTGGACCTGGACGCCTTCGACGCCAACGCGGACGATCTCGTCCGCCGCGCCGGCGGCAAGCCGATCCGCGTCGCGAGCAAGTCCGTACGCTGCCGTGCCCTGCTGGAGCGGGTCCTGGACAGGGACGGGTTCACCGGCGTCATGTCCTTCACGCTCGCCGAGTCCCTGTGGCTGGCGCGCAGCGGCTTCGACGACGTCCTGCTCGCCTACCCGTCCGCGGACCGCGCCTCCTACGCCGAGCTCGCCGCCGACCCGAAGCTCGCCGCCGCCGTGACCGTGATGGTGGACGACCCGGCGCAGCTGCGCCTCATCGACGAGGCGCGCGACGGCGGGAGCGAAGTCATCCGCGTCTGCCTGGAGTTGGACACCTCGCTCAAGCTGTTCGGGGGCCGCGTGCGCGTCGGCGCGCGCCGCTCGCCGCTGCACTCCCCCGCCCAGGTGGCCGACATGGCCCGCGCCGTGGCCCGGCGCCCCGGCTTCAAGGTCGTGGGGATCATGGCCTACGAGGGCCACATCGCGGGCGTCGGCGACGCCGTCGCCGGACAGCCGCTGCGCTCGCGTGCCGTACGGCTGATGCAGGCCACCGCCCGCCGGGAGCTGGCCGAGCGGCGCGGCGCGGTGGTGCGGGCGGTGCGGGCCGTCGTGCCCGACCTGGAGTTCGTCAACGGCGGCGGCACCGGCAGCGTGCAGCACACGGCGGCGGAGGACGCGGTCACCGAGATCGGCGCCGGCTCCGGGCTGTACGTGCCGCGACTGTTCGACAACTACACGTCGTTCAGCGGGCGTCCGGCGGCCCTGTTCGCCCTGCCCGTCGTGCGGCGGCCGGGCGTCGGGGTGGTGACGGTGCTGGGTGGCGGCTATCCCGCCTCCGGTGCGGCCGGACCCGACCGCCTGCCGGTGCCGCACCTGCCCGAGGGGCTGCGCTACGACCCCCAGGAGGGACCCGGCGAGGTGCAGACGCCGCTGCTCGGCTCCCCCGCGGACGACCTGCTGATCGGCGACAAGGTGTGGTTCCGGCACGCCAAGGCCGGTGAGCTGTGCGAGCGGTTCGACGTGCTGCATCTCGTGGAGGGCGACACCGTCACGTCGACGGTCCCGACGTACCGCGGAGAAGGTCACACCTTCCTGTGAGGCACGGCCCGGCCCGTCACCGACTCGGGCCGATGCTGCTGCCGACCCCGCCGCCGGTCGCCGCGTCGTCGATCGGCCGGATGCCCCTGGCGATCCGGTCCATGTCGGCGACCGGCGGGCCGGCCTCGCCCGCGTCGAAGACGAACCGGACGATCACCGGCGCCTCGGTACCGACGGTGGAGGGGAAGGCGAGCGACTCGACGTAGCCGCCTGGGCCCTTGGCCGTGGTGACGCGCCAGCGCACGAAGTACCCGGCCCGGCCCGCCACCGCGATCTGGCCGGCCTTGACCTGGCGGTGGGACTCGATGCCGCCGAAGGGCCGGCGGCCGACCAGGTCGCGGTCGTAGGCGGCGTCGGCGGCGTCCGCGACGTCCTGCCGGGCGAGCACCCGCGGGGAGGACTCGTCGCTCTGGCTGACCGTGCGGGAGATGACGAGGCCGTGCCGGCACACGCCGGAGTCACCGGGGCAGTCGTAGGTCCCGTCGGTGGTCATGACGACGTCGTCCTCGGCGACGTACTGCGGCCTGACCCAGCCGTCGAGCAGCGGCAGGGTGATGCCGTTGAGCTGGTCGGTGACGACGGACGGGTCGTCGGCGGAGGGCCCGGAGGTGGACGGCGAGGGCGACGGCGAGGAGCTGCTGCTCGTCGGCCCCGCGCCGGTGGCGACGGGGTTCGGCGCGGTCTGCACGTCCGGACCGTCCCCGTCGTCGCTCCCGCCGAGGAAGACCGCGCCCGTGACGATCGCCGCGACGAGCACGGCACCTGCCGCGACCAGTGCGACGACCTTCGCGCGGCCGAAGCCGGCGCCCGCAGCCGGCTGCCGCACGGGCACGGTGGCCGCGCTGCGGTGCTCGGTCCAGGCGGTGCCGTCCCACCAGCGCTGCAGGTGGGGGGCCGACGGGTCGGGGTACCAGCCGGGCGGGGGCGACATGCTCATTCCGGCACTCTAGGACGAGGCCTGACGATCAGTACACGGTGTCCCGCCTACAGGGGCGTGACGTACGCGCCCGAGATCCCGCCGTCCACCAGGAAGTCGGTGGCGTTGACGAAGGACGAGTCGTCGCTGGCCAGGAAGGCGACCGCGGCGGCGATCTCCTCGGCCTGAGCGAACCGGCCGACCGGGATGTGCACCAGGCGGCGGGCGGCCCGCTCCGGGTCCTTCGCGAACAGCTCCTGGAGCAGCGGGGTGTTGACCGGTCCCGGGCAGAGCGCGTTGACGCGGATGCCCTCGCGGGCGAACTGGACGCCCAGTTCGCGGGACATGGCGAGGACGCCGCCCTTGGACGCGGTGTACGAGATCTGGGAGGTGGCCGCCCCCATCCTCGCCACGAAGGACGCCGTGTTGATGATGGAGCCCCGGCCCTGCCGGCGCATGTAGGGGATGGCGGCCTTGCAGCACAGGTAGACGGAGGTGAGGTTGACCTCCTGGACCCGCTTCCAGGCCTCCAGCCCGGTCTCCAGGATGGAGTCGTCGTCGGGCGGCGAGATGCCCGCGTTGTTGAACGCGATGTCGACGCTGCCGTAGGTGTCGAAGGCCGTCCTGAAGAGCGCCTCCACCTGCTCGGGGTCGGTGACGTCGACCTTCACGAAGATCCCGCCGACCTCGTCCGCGGCCGCCTTGCCGCGGGCCTCGTCGACGTCGCCGCAGACGACGTGCGCTCCCTCGGAGGCGAGCCGACGGGCGGTGGCGAGGCCGATGCCGCTGCCGGCTCCGGTGATGACGGCGGTACGGCCGACCAGGCGTCGGCAAACAGGGGTGTCGGTCACTGTGCGGGGCCTTCCGTGCCGATGAAGACGTTCTTGGTCTCGGTGAAGGCGGTCAGGGCGTCCGGGCCGAGCTCGCGCCCGAGGCCGGACTGCTTGAAGCCGCCGAAGGGGGTCCAGTAGCGCACGCTGGAGTGGGAGTTGACGGAGAGGTTGCCGGCCCTGACCGCCCGGGAGACGCGCAGGGCACGGCCCAGGTCGCGGGTCCACAGCGAGCCGGCCAGGCCGTACGGGGTGTCGTTGGCGAGCCGGATCGCGTCCGCCTCGTCGGTGAACGGCAGCAGGACGGCGACCGGGCCGAAGATCTCCTCGCGGGCCGCGTCGGAGTCGGGGCGCTCGCCGGTGAGGACGGTCGGCGGGAACCAGAAGCCGGGCCCGTCGGGCGAGCTGCCGCGCAGGGCGGGAGCCTCGTCCGGCACGAACGACCGTACGCGGTCCAGCTGCTGACGGCTGATCAGCGGCCCCATCCGGGTCTTCTCGTCGGCGGGGTCGCCCACGACGACGCCGGCCAGCGCGTCGGCGAGCAGCTCGCGCACCTCCTCGTACACCGTCTCCTGGACCAGGATCCGGGTGCGGGCGCAGCAGTCCTGGCCCGAGTTGTCGAGGAAGGAGAAGGGGTCGACGGCGGTCTTGAGGTCTGCGTCGGCGAAGACGATGTTGGGACTCTTGCCGCCGAGTTCGAGGGTGACCGGCTTGACCAGGCGGGCGCATCGCTCCATGACGTCGCGGCCGGTGCGGGTGGAGCCGGTGAACACGATCTTTGCCACGCCGGGGTGGTCGACGAGCGCGCGTCCGGCGATGTGGCCGTGGCCGGGCAGGACCTGGAAGAGATGCTCCGGCAGGCCCGCCTCCAGGGCGAGTTCGGCCAGGCGCAGCGCCGTCAGCGGGGTCGTCTCGGCGGGCTTGAGGACGACCGCGTTGCCCGCGGCGAGGGCCGGGAAGGAACCCCAGGCGGCGATGGGCATCGGGAAGTTCCAGGGGGCGATCACACCGACCACGCCGAGCGGTTCCTGGAAGGTGACGTTCCAGCCGCCGGGTGCGGGGATCTGCCGGCCGAGGAGGCGTTCGGCGCCGCCCGCCGAGTACAGCAGCAGGTCGCGGGCGTTGCCGGCCTCCCAGCGGGCGTTGCCGAGGAGGTGGCCCGCCTCGCGCACCTCCAGCTGCGCCAGGTCCTCCACGTGGGCGTCGACGACGTCGGCGAAGCGGCGCAGCAGCCGGGCCCGGTCGGCGGGCGGCAGGGCGGCCCACCGCTGCTGTGCGCGGGTGGCCTGCGCGACGGCCGTGTCCACGTCGGCCGCGGTGGCGGCGGGGACGGTGGCGACGACCTCCTCGGTGGCGGGGTTGAGGACGCGGAGTTCGTGCTCGGTCTCGTGCTCTTGCGCGTGCTCGTGCTCGTGCTCGTGGGACAACGGGGAACCTCTCACATGCGTTCGAAGGAGCGGCGCAGCTCCCAGTCGGTCACGGCGGCGTCGAAGGCCTCCAGCTCGACCCGGGCCATGTTGCGGTAGTGCGCGACGACCTCGTCGCCGAAGGCGGCCCGGGCGATCGGGCTGTTCTCCCAGAGGTCCGCGGCCTCCCGCAGGGTGGTCGGGACGTGGTCGTACTCGGCGGTGTACGCGTTGCCCGGGCAGGCCTCGGGCAGTTCCAGCTTCTGCTCGATGCCGTGCAGCCCGGCCGCAACCAGCCCGGCGACGGCGAGGTGCGGGTTGACGTCGCCGCCCGGCAGCCGGTTCTCGAAGCGCAGGGAGCGGCCGTGGCCCACCACCCGCAGGGCGCAGGTGCGGTTGTCGTGGCCCCAGGCGACGGCGGTCGGGGCGAAGGAGCCCGGCTGGAACCGCTTGTAGGAGTTGATGTTGGGGGCGTAGAGCAGCGAGAAGTCCCGCAGGGCGGCGAGCTGTCCGGCGAGGAAGTGCCGCATGACGTCCGACATGCCGCCCTCCCCGTCGCCGGGCATGACGTTGTTCCCGGCCGCGTCCGCGAGCGAGAGGTGGATGTGGCAGGAGTTGCCCTCGCGCTCGTTGAACTTGGCCATGAAGGTGATCGAGACGCCCTCCTGGGCGGCGATCTCCTTGGTGCCGGTCTTGTAGATCGCGTGCTGGTCGCAGGTGCGCAGCGCGTCGTCGTAGCGGAAGGCGATCTCGTGCTGGCCGGGGTTGCACTCGCCCTTGGCGGACTCGACGGTGAGGCCGGCGCCCGCCATTTCATTCCTGATCCGGCGGAGCAGGGGCTCGATGCGTCCGGTGCCCAGCACCGAGTAGTCGATGTTGTACTGGTTCGCCGGTGTCAGCCCTCGGTAATTGGCGTCCCAGGCCTGCTCGTAGGTGTCCTTGAAGACGATGAACTCCAGCTCCGTGCCGACCTGGGCGGTGAGGCCGAGTTCGGCGAGGCGGTCGAGCTGGCGGCGCAGGATCTGGCGCGGGGCGGCGACGACGGGCGAGCCGTCGTTCCAGGCGAGGTCGGCCATGAGCATGGCCGTACCGGCGTTCCAGGGCACGCGCCGCAGGGTGCTGAGGTCGGGATGCATGGCGAAGTCGCCGTAGCCGCGGTCCCAGGAGGACATGGCGTAGCCGTCGACCGTGTTCATCTCGGTGTCGACGGCGAGGAGGTAGTTGCAGCCCTCGGTGCCGTGGTGCAGGACCTCGTCGAGGAAGAAGCGGGCGGCGAACCGCTTGCCCTGGAGGCGCCCTTGCATGTCGGGGAAGGCCAGGACGACAGTGTCGATCTCTCCGCTCGCGACGAGGGCGTGCAGCTCCTCGACGCCGAGCGGGGGTGTGCGGTCTGCCACGGGAGATCTCCTTCGGCTGCTGCGCTTTTTCCACCGGGCCGGAAGCCATAAGGTATTCCGGAGAACCATTGCTTGGGAAGGGGGTGCGGCGGGATGTCGGTGGATCCGGAGACAGGCCCGGAGGACCGGTTGACGCCGGTGCTGCGGCCGGTGCGGGCGGGCAACGGCTTCGAGGAGGCGCTGGAGCAGATCCTCCAGGTCGTACGGCTGGGCCTGGTGCCGGGGGGCGAGCGGCTGCCGGCCGAGCGGGAGCTGGCGGAGCGGCTCGGCATCAGCCGGGTGACGCTGCGCGAGGTGCTGAAGGTGCTGCAGGACCAGGGCCTGGTGGAGTCGCGGCGCGGGCGGTACGGCGGAACGTTCGTCCTGCCGCGTCCGGACGCGGGGGGCGAGGACGAGCTGCGGCGGCGGATCGCCGAGGTCGACATCGAGGACGTGCTGCGCTTCCGGGAGGTCCTGGAGGTCGGGGCGGCGGGGCTGTGCGCGACGCACGGCCTGGGCAAGGAGCAGCAGGACCGGCTGCGGGAGGCGCTGGACCGCACCGGTGACGCACCGCTCGCCGAGTACCGCAGGCTGGACACGCTGCTCCACCTCACCCTCGCGGAGCTGTGCGGGTCGCCGACGCTGACGGCTCAGTACGCGGCCGTACGGGCCACGGTGAACGACCTGCTCGACTGCATCCCGCTCCTGGTGCGCAACCTGGAGCACTCGCAGCGGCAGCACGTCGCACTGGTGGAGGCGGTGCTGGACCGGGACGCGGACGGGGCGCGGGAGATGATGCGGGAGCACTGCGCGGGGACGGCGGCGCTGCTCAGGGGCTTTCTGGCGTGACGCTCGCGGCGGGGCCGCACATGTTCAAAGGTATGGATCGGACCCATTGCTCGGATCCAATGACTCGGGTCCAATGACTCGGATTCACTGCTCCGGTGGGAGGACGTATGGCGGGCGGGCCGCTGATCGGCATCAGTACGTATCTGGAGGCCGGGGTGCGCTGGGGCGTGTGGGAGCTGGAGGCCGCGTTGCTGCCGGCCGGCTACCCGCGGCTCGTGCAGCGGGCGGGCGGGATGGCGGTGATGCTGCCGCCGGACGCGACCGCGCGGGCCGCGGACGTCGTGGGCCGGCTGGACGGTCTGGTGATCGCGGGCGGGCCGGACGTCGAACCGGTCCGCTACGGCGCCGAGCGCGACCCCCGCACCGGGCCGCCGGCCCGCGCCCGGGACGCCTGGGAACTGGCGCTGATCGATGCCGCGCTGGCCGCGCGCGTGCCGCTGCTGGGCATCTGCCGGGGCATGCAGCTGCTGAACGTCGCCCTCGGCGGCACGCTCGTGCAGCATCTGGAGGGTCACGCGGACGTCGTGGGCGTCTTCGGCCGGCACCCGGTCAAGCCGGTGCCGGGCACGCGGTACGCCGCGGCCGTGCCGGAGGAGACGTCGGTTCCCACGTACCACCACCAGGCGATCGACCGCCTCGGCACCGGGCTCGTGCCGTCGGCCTACGCGGCGGACGGCACGGTGGAGGCGGTCGAACTTCCGCCGGCCGACGGGTGGGTGCTGGGGGTCCAGTGGCATCCGGAGATGGGCGAGGACCTGCGGGTGATGCGGGGGTTGGTGGAGGCGGCGCGATCGGCAGCGTAGCCGGGTGCCGCCGCCCGACCCCGCTCACGGCGGCGGCCCACCCCTAGCCCCGCGTCAGTGACAGCAACTCCCTCGCCGGGCCCGTCGGGCGATGGCCCGTGGGCCAGACCGCCCGCAGGTCACGCGCCAGCGCCACCCCCTCCACCGGCACCGACACCAACCGCCGCAACCCCAGCTCCTCCCCCACCACCAGCTCACTCAGCACGGCGGGACCCGCTCCGCTCACGGCCGCCGCCTTCACCGCGGTCGTCGAGGAGAGCTCGATCAGGGGGCGCGCCAGGCCGCCCAGCGCCGCGTCCAGGACCTGCCGGGTCCCGGAGCCCTTCTCCCGGAGGATCAGCGGGGTCGCCGCCAGCTCGGAGGCGGCCAGGGGCTTGTGCCGCCGGGCCCACGCGTGGCCGGGCGCCGTCACCACGATGAGGCGGTCGCGGGCGATGACCGCGGAGTCGAGGCCGTGCGGCACGTCGACCCCCTCCACGAAGCCGAGGTCCGCCTCGCCCGACAGCAACTGCTCGGCGACCGCCGCGGAGTTGCCCGCCAGCAGGGACACCGCCGTGTCCGGGCGCTGCGCGCGCAGCGCCAGCAGCCAGCCCGGCAGCAGATACTCGGCGATCGTCATGCTCGCCGCCACCCGCAGCCGCGAGTCCCGCCGGTCCCGCAGCGCCTGCGCCCCCACGTCGAACGCCTCCGCCGCCTCCACGATCCGCCGCGCCCAGTCCGTGACCAGCGCACCGGCGTCGGTGAGCCGGGAGCCCCGCGGTGACCGGTCGACGAGGGCCACGCCCAACTGCCGCTCCATCGACCGGATCCGGCTGCTGGCCGCGGGCTGCGTGATGCCCAGCTCGCGCGCCGCCCCGCCCAGGCTCCCGAGCCGAGCCACCGCCAGCAGCAGCTCCAGCGCGCCCAGGTCCGGCACCCGGTGCGCCAGCGAGCCCTGCGTCTCCCCTTCACTCATAAACCCAGCTTATGCCCTGATAGACCGGCACTCCCTGGTCGGCCGCCCCGGACGGCGGCACCGTGAAGTCATGGTCACCGCAGCCCAGCACCTTCCGCACGCCACCCCCCGTGCCCCTCGTCTCCACCGCGCCACGGCCGTCCGTCACCTCGGACCCAACTGGTACGCCTCCGTCATGGGCACCGCCATCGTCGGCACCGCGGGAGCGGCCCTCCCCCTGCACGTCCCCGGCCTGCGCACCGCCTGCGCCGCCGTATGGGCGCTCTCGCTCGGGCTTCTCCTCGCCCTGCTCGCCGCCCGTGCCCTGCACTGGACGTACCACCGCGACCAGGCCCGCGCCCATCTCCTCGACCCGGCGGCGGCGCCGTTCTACGGCTGCCTGTCCATGGGCCTGCTGGCCGTCGGCGGCGGCGCCTTGGTCGTGGGCCGGGACTGGATCGGCCTGCCGGCCGCCGTCGCCCTCGACTCCGTGCTGTTCACCGCCGGGACGGCGGTCGGACTGGCGGCCGCCGTCGCGGTGCCGTACCTGATGGCCGTACGGCACCGGATCGAGCCCGGGCAGGCGTCCCCCGTCTGGCTGCTGCCCGTGGTCGCGCCCATGGTGTCCGCGGCGGTCGGCCCGCTGCTCGTGCCGCATCTGCCGCCGGGCCAGCCGCGTGCGACGCTGCTCCTCGCCTGCTTCGCGATGTTCGGGCTGAGTCTGCTCGCGACCCTGGTGATGCTGCCGGTGATCTTCGCCCGGCTGATCACCGGTGGCCCGCTGCCGCTCGCGCTGACCCCCGCCCTGTTCCTGGTGCTGGGCCCGCTCGGTCAGTCCACGACCGCGGTGGGCAAGATCGCGGACGCCGCGCCCGGCACCGTACCGGCGCCCTACAGCCAGGGATTCGGCGTCCTCGCCGTCCTCTACGGCGTGCCCGTCATGGGCTTCGCGCTGCTGTGGCTCGCGTTCGCCGCCGCGCACGTGGTGCGGGCGCGCCGCCACGGCATGGGCTTCTCGATGACGTGGTGGGCGTTCACCTTCCCCGTGGGGACGTGCGTCACCGGCGCCGAGGCCCTCGCCCGCCGCACCGGCCTGCTCGCCTACGACTGGCTCGCGGTCGGGCTGTACCTGCTGCTCGTCGCCGCCTGGGGCACCGCCGCCCTGCACACGGCACGCGGCCTGGTCAGCGGCGAGCTGCTCGCAGCGCCTCGCCCAGCACCCGCGGAGTCTCGGCCAACGACGGTCCGTACCACGTCAGATGACGTCCGCTGACGAGGGCGCACGGCAGCCCCGGGAACACCTCCGGGCCGTCCCCGGCGGTGAAGCGATAGGGCTCGTCCGGCAGGACGACGACGTCCGGCGCCGCCGCCCGCAGCTCCTCGACGGGGATGCGGGGGTAGCGGTCGGGGTGGCTCGCGTGGACGTGGTCGACGCCGAGGCGGGCGAGGACGTCGCCGGCGAACGTGTCGCGGCCCAGCACCATCCACGGGCGGCGCCAGATCGGCACCACGGCCGTCCTGCGCCGCTCCGGAGGCGGCAGGCGGGACCAGGCGCGCTCCGCCTCGTCCAGCCAGCGCGGCCGGGAGGGCGCCCCGCACGCCCGCAGCACCCGCTCCAGCTCCCCGAACGCCTGCGGCACGCTGCGCACCTCGGTCACCAGGACCTCGGCGCCCGCCGCGCGCAGGGCCGCCAGGTCGGGCTCGCGGTTCTCCTCCTCGTTCGCGACCACCAGGTCGGGGGCGAGGGCGAGGACCCGGTCGAGCTTCGGGTTCTTGGTGCCGCCGACGCGTGCGACGTCGAGGTCCGCGGGGTGGGTGCACCAGTCCGTCGCGCCGACGAGGACGCCGGGCAGGGAGACCGCCACCGCCTCCGTGAGCGACGGGACGAGGGAGACGACGCGCACCGGCACTACCGCGACCGGTTCTGGACCGCCTCGACGTGCTCCGCCACCGCGACGACGATCACGCGGGTGTCCGAGACCGTCGCCCGCCAGCGGTGGCGCACGCCGCCCGTCAGATAGAGCGTGTCCCCGCGGCCGAGCCGGTAGGCGCGCCCCTCCGCCTCGATCTCCACGGCGCCGTCGGCGACGTACATCAACTGGTCGTTGCGGTACTGGAATTCGCGGCCCGCGTCGTGGTCCCCGGTGAACTCCGAGGCGTGCATCTGGTGATGACCCCGCACCAGGGAACGCTGCCGCGGCTCCGCGGCCGGCTCGCACGCCTCGCCGCGCACGACGTCGACGCTGCACGCGGGGTCGGCGGCGGCGAGGAGTTCGACGGCGGTGGTACGCAGGGCGTCGGCGACCTTCTCCAGGGAGGCCCTGCTGGGCCGCGCGCGGTCGTTCTCGATCTGGCTCAGGAACGGAACCGACAGGCCGCTGCGCTCGGCCACGACGGCGAGAGTGAGCTGCAGCGCCCGGCGCCGGCGCCGTACGGCCGCGCCTACGCGCAAGGGCTGTTCTTTGTGGTCGCCCATCGCTCCGGCTCCCTCCTTGTGTCGTGGTCCGCGTTTCCGCGATTCCCCATGCCGTGCGCCGCGGTCCTGGCGCGGCACTTCTGATGAGTTCTCTGCACCTTACGCAGGTTCGGCAAACCGTTTCACGTGCCCGTCACATCCTCGTAAACAAAGCATGGGGTCAATTCGCCATCCGCGGACGGCCGATGAGTACGAACGACCGGTCCTGCACGGATTCCTCCTTCGGGACGAAGCCGCTGACCAGGAGGGCCGGCCCGCCGTTCGGGGAGTCGGCCGGGGCGGTGCCTGTGGGCCCGTGGTCCGGACACCGCGACCGGGAGCGGGCGCTCCGCCGCGCGCCGAAATCAGGGGGCGTGCGCCGCCCGGCTCCGCGAGCCCCGCGGCTCCGCCGAACGGCGCCCGGGACGCGAATTCCCTTTTCCGTTTCAATGCGCCGGGGCTCGTGTCTGTTCCCGGCGGCCGCCCCGCCCCGGGGCCTGCGATCAGGCCCGTGATCAGGGATTGCGCGACGAAGGGTGAAGTCCCCTGCCGCGGACGGGAGTTGGCGCCGCACCGCGGTCGGCCGGTCGGCGGCCGTCCGGTTGGGCGGCGGGGACGGACGGCGGGAAACACGTCCGGGGCGCCTTCGGCACCGCGCCGCGGGGGCACGGAGCCGTCGGCGCCCCGGACAGGTGGGCGGTGAGGCTCGGGTGAAGAGGTAGCGCTATGTGGTTGGCCGGATCCTTTTCGTACCCGGGGTCACTGCGGTGTCATCCGGCCGACCACGTCGGGGTGCTGCTTGGCCCAGGCGGCGACCGCCTGCTCCTCATGCCCCTGGCCCTGCCGGTTGATCTCGCTCTCCAGGCTGCCGAGCTCGCTCTCGCTCATGTGGAAACCCTTGATCCACTTGGTGAGCTGCGGGTACTGCCCGGTGAACTTCTCGTTGGTGATGGTGCGGATCGTGTTGCCCTCGCCGAAGAGCTTCTTGTCGTCCTTCAGCTTGGTGAGGTCGTAGCGGCTGTAGGCCCAGTGCGGCGACCACAGGACGACGGCCACGGGCTTCTTCTGGGCGTAGGCGCGCTTGAGCTCGGCCAGCATCGCCGGCGTGGAGCCGTCGACGACCTTGTACTCCTTGTCCAGGCCGTAGCCCGGCAGGACCTTCGTCTTCAGGAGGTTCATCTCGCCGGTGCCCGGCTCGATGCCGATGATCTTCCCGTCGAAGGTGGACGCCTTGCCCTTGAGGTCCTCGAGCGTCTTGACGCCCTTCACGTACGAGGGCACGGCGACTTCCAGCGAGGTCGGCCGATACCAGGTGCCCAGGTCCTTCAGGCTGTCCTTGCTCTTGTCCCAGTAGTTCTTCTGGGCATACGGCAGCCAGGCGTCGAAGTTGACGTCCAGGTCGCCGGAGGCGAGGCCGGTGTAGACCGGGCCGACGTCCATCTGCTTGAGGTTCAGCTTGTAGCCGCGCCGCTCCAGGACGTTCTTCCACAGATAGGTGACGGCGACGTCCTCGTCCCAGGGGAACCAGGCCACGTTCACCGGCCGCTTGGCCTCGGCCGGGGTCGCGCCGCCGCCGGCGACCGGGGCCAGCTTGTCGACGATCCCGGGGTTGTCCTTCAGCCAGGCGCGCACGGCGTCCTGCTGCTTGCCCTTGCCCGCCTTGTTGATCTCGGCCTCGAGGCTGGTGAGCTGCTTCTCGCTCATCCTGAAGTTCTTCAGCCACTTGCCGACGACGGGGTTGTCGTCCGCGAAGCCCTTGCGGGACAGCGTGTGCACGCCGTCGCCCTTGCCCCAGGCGCCCTTGGGGTCCTTGAGCTTCTTCAGCTTGTAGTCGTTGTACGCCCAGTGCGGCGACCACAGCGTGGTGACGATCGGCTCCTGCTTGCTGTACGCGCGCTTGAGCTCGGCCAGCATGGCGGGCGTGGAGCTGTCGACGACCTTGTACTCCTTGTCCAGGCCGTAGTCCTTGAGCACCTTGCTCTTGAGCAGGGCCATCTCGCCGGCGCTCGACTCGATGCCGGTGATCTTGCCGCCGAAGGTGGACGCCTTGCCCTTGAGGTCCGCCAGGGAGTTGACGTCCTTCATGTACGCGGGGACCGTCAGCTCCAGCGAGGTCCGCCCGTACCAGGAGCCCAGGTCGTCGAGCTTGCTCCCGTACTTCTTCCAGTACTGCGCGTGCGTGGTCGGCAGCCAGGAGTCCGTCTCGAAGTCCACGTTGCCCTGGGCGAGGGAGGTGTAGAGCGGGCCGGCGTCGAACTGCTTGACGTCGACCTGGTAGCCGCGCTGCTCCAGGATCTCCTTCCAGAGGAAGGTGGAGGCGACGCCCTCGTCCCAGGGGATGTAGCCGATGGTCATCTTCTTGCCCTGGCCGACGTTCTTGCCGTCGGCGACGGCGGACCCGTCCGAGCTGCCGCCGAAGAAGCCCATGCCGCCCGCGACGAGCGCGAGGACCACGACGCCGACCACGGCGATCTGCGGGCTGGGCCGGTAGGACCACAGCTTCAGGCCCTGCGCGGCACGCGCCTTGGCGGCGGCGCGGCGGCCGAGCGGCGAGACGTGGGTACCCAGGGCGCCGGTCATGCGGTCCAGGTAGATCGCCAGGATCACGATGGCGACACCGGCCTCGGAGCCGAGGCCGACGTTGAGCTGGCCGATGGCCTCGTTGACGTCGCCACCGAGGCCGCCGGTGCCGACCATGCCGGCGATCGCGGCCATGGACAGGCCGAGCATGATGACCTGGTTGACGCCGGCCATGACGGTCGGCAGCGCGAGCGGCAGCTGCACGCGCAGCAGGGTGTCGCGCGGCGTGGTGCCGAACGCCTCGGCGGCCTCCACCAGTTCCTTGTCGACCTGGCGGATGCCCAGCTCGGTCATGCGCACGCCGGGGGCGAGCGCGAAGATCAGGGTGGCGACGATGCCCGCGGAGGCGCCGGTGCCGAAGAACAGGATCGCCGGGATGAGGTAGATCATCGCGGGCAGCGTCTGCATGAAGTCCAGGACCGGGCGGACGATGCCGCTGACCCGGGTGGAGCGCGCGGCCCAGATGCCCACCGGTACCGAGATCACCAGCGCGATGATCGTGGCGACCAGGACGAGCGACAGCGTCACCATCGCGTCGCCCCACAGTTCGAGGGAGTCGATGAAGGCGAAGCCCACGAAGGTCAGGACGCCGGCGAACGTGCCGCGCAGCCAGAAGGCCAGCACGGCCAAGATGCCCGCGAGCAGCAGGGGTTCGGGCGCCTGGAGGACCGCGTTGATGCCGTCGTAGGTGCCCGTGAAGACGGTCTTGAAGAAGTCGAACAGCCAGGCCGCGTGGTTCAGCAGCCAGTCGACCATGCTGTTGACCCAGTTGCCGAGGGGGATTCTAGGCACGGGCCACCGCCTTCTCGTCGCCGATGAAGCCGACCAGGCGCTGCCTCGGGACCACTCCGACGAGCTTCTTCTTGTCGTCGAGGACGGCCACCGGGTGCGACAACCGGGCGCTCATCGCGCACAGTTCGGTGAACGGCGTGTCGGGCGTCGCGGTCTGGCAGTCGCTCTCGCAGCCGCAGTCGGCCTCGTCGCCGCGCACGTCCCGGTCCATCACGGCGGACGCGGTCAGCACGCGGGAGCGGTCGACGTCCTGGATGAAGGACTCGACGTAGTCGTTCGCGGGCCGCAGCAGGATGTCCTCGGCCGAGCCGGTCTGGACGATCCGGCCGTCGCGCATGACGGCGATGCGGTCGCCCAGGCGCATGGCCTCGTTGAGGTCGTGGGTGATGAAGACGATCGTCTTCTTCAGGGTCTGCTGCAGCTGCAGGAGCTGGTCCTGCATGTCGCGCCGGATCAGCGGGTCGAGCGCGCTGAAGGACTCGTCCATCAGCAGCAGGTCGGCGTCGGTGGCGAGCGCGCGGGCGAGGCCGACGCGCTGCTGCATACCGCCGGAGAGCTCGTCGGGCCAGGACTTCTCCCAGCCGGCCAGACCGCACAGGGCCAGCGCCTCGCCGGCGCGCTTCTCGCGCTCGGCGCGGGGCACGCCCTGCACGGCCAGGCCGTAGGCCGCGTTCTCGAGCACGCTGCGGTGGGGGAACAGCGCGAAGTGCTGGAAGACCATGCTGATCTTGTGGGCACGGACCTCGCGCAGTTCACGGGCGCCGAGCCCGGTCAGGTCCTGGCCGTCGAAGCGCACACGTCCGTCGGTCGGCTCCAGCAGGCCGTTGAGCATGCGCAGCAGCGTGGACTTGCCGGATCCGGACAGGCCCATGACCACGAAGATCTGGCCCGGCTCCACGGTGAAGGAGGCATCGATCACGGCGGCGGTGGTGCCGTCGGCGCGCAGTTCCTCACGATCGGCCCCTTGGCGCAGCCGCTCGACCGCCTTGACTGGTTGTCTGCCGAACACCTTGTACAGGTGCTCGGCCTCAAGCCTGGATGACACGCGAACCTCTTGCCTCGACGACAGGGACACGGAGCGGCGGGCGGCAACCGGTTGAAGGTGCAACCGCATCACTCCGGGGCGGCGCCTGCCCCGAGTGGTCCAGTCCAAACGCACCAGTGGGGCAGTTCACATGGCTCTTACAACTGTCACGCCGGGCTCGTGACCGGGTGGCTGTCGGTGCCGTACGGCATGATGCGAGACGTGACCGGACGACTGATGCTCCTCGACACCGCCTCGCTCTACTTCCGCGCCTACTTCGGCGTCCCGGAGTCCGTGAAGGCCCCGGACGGCACGCCGGTGAACGCCGTGCGCGGGCTGCTGGAATTCATCGACCGCCTGGTCAAGGACCACCGGCCCGACCACCTGGTGGCCTGCATGGACGCCGACTGGCGCCCGCAGTGGCGGGTCGACCTGATCCCCTCCTACAAGGCGCACCGCGTCGCCGAGGAGCACGCGGCGGGACCGGACGAGGAGGAGGTGCCCGACACCCTCTCCCCGCAGGTCCCGGTCATCGAGGACGTCCTGGACGCGCTCGGCATCGCGCGTGTGGGCGTGGAGCCGTACGAGGCGGACGACGTGATCGGCACGTTCACCGCACGGGCGAAGGGCCCGGTCGACATCGTCACCGGCGACCGCGACCTGTACCAGCTGGTGGACGACGCGCGCGGGGTGCGGGTGCTCTATCCGCTCAAGGGCGTCGGCACGCTCCAGCTCACCGACGAGGCGTGGCTGCGCGAGAAGTATGGGGTGGACGGCAGCGGGTACGCGGATCTGGCACTGCTGCGCGGCGACCCGAGCGACGGTCTGCCGGGCGTGCCCGGCATCGGCGAGAAGACGGCGGCGAAGCTGCTCGCCGAGTTCGGGGACCTGGCCGGGATCATGGCCGCGGTCGACGACCCGAAGGCGAAGCTCACACCGTCGCAGCGCAAGCGGCTCGACGAGTCGCGACCCTACGTCGCGGTCGCACCGACGGTCGTCAAGGTCGCCGGCGACGTCCCGCTGCCGGAGGTCGACACGGCGCTGCCGCACGCCCCGCGCGACCGGGCGACGCTGGACGGGCTGGCGGCGCGGTGGGGTCTCGGCGGGTCGCTGCAGCGCCTGCTGACCACGCTCGGCGCGTAAACAATGTCCCCGTTCCCTGAATTGTCGGGGCGGATGACGTGCTGACGGCGGGAGAGGTGCTAACTTAGGTAAGCCTAAGCATGGGAATGTGGGAGGTCGCCATGGCAGAACGTCCGGCTCGCAGGCCGCGGAGGGCGCAGTATGCGCAGGTCGTCCGCACCGAGCGGCTGACCCCGCACATGCAGCGCGTGGTCCTCGGCGGCGAGGGGCTGGCCGGGTTCGCGGCCGACACCTGCACCGACCACTACGTGAAGCTCCTGTTCCCGCCGGCCGCGGGGGTGACCTACCCGGAGCCCTTCGACCTGGAGCGCATCCGCGAGGACCTGCCACGCGAGCAGTGGCCGGTCACGCGGACGTACACCGTGCGCGCCTGGGACGCGGAGTCCCGCGAGCTGACGCTGGACTTCGTCATCCACGGCGACGAGGGTCTGGCCGGCCCCTGGGCGGCCCGCGTCCAGCCGGGCGAGACCGTGCACTTCATGGGTCCCGGCGGCGCCTACGCCCCCGACCTGGACGCGGACTGGCATCTGCTGGTCGGCGACGAGAGCGCCCTGCCCGCCATCGCCCGCTCCCTGGAGTCGCTGCCCGACGGCGTGACGGCCCTTGCCTTCGTGGAGGTCTCCGGCCCCGAGGAGGAGCAGAAGATCGACTCCGGCGTGGAGGTCGTCTGGCTGCACCGCGGCGAGCGTCCGGTGGGCGAGCTGCTCAGCGAGACCGTTCGGGCCCTGACGTTCCCGGAGGGCCGGATGCACGCGTTCGTGCACGGCGAGGCGCACTTCGTGAAGGAGCTGCGCCGGCTGCTGCGCCTCGAACTGCAGATCCCGCGCGAGGATTTGTCGATCTCCGGCTACTGGCGGCTCGGCCACAACGAGGACGGCTGGCAGGCCTCCAAGCGGGAGTGGAACGCCCGTATCGAGCAGGAGCAGGAGAGTTCGGCGCCCGCGGCGTAGGGCGCCCGCGCGCCGTACGAAACGTCCCGAAGGGGCGGCACCTCACGGAGGTGCCGCCCCTTCGCCCTGTGCCGCCCCGTGCTCAGACCTTGCGCTGGTAGGACCGGAACGTGCGGATCGACAGCCACACCGCGGCCACCGCGAGCGCCAGGAGCGCCCCGCCCCGGCTGAACACGTCGCCCCAGTCCGGGTTCTCCGACAGGGCCGAACGGCCCGCCACCATCGCCCAGTTGAGCGGGTTGAAGTCGGCGATGTGCCGCATCCAGTCCGGCATCTGGGACGGCGCCATGAAGGCGCTCGACAGGAACGTCAGCGGCAGCAGCAGGAAGGTGTTGATGCCGATGATCGACTCCCGCTCCTGCACCAGCATGCCGAGCGCGTTGGACAGCGCCCCGAAGATCGTGCCGAGCAGCACGGAGGCGAGGACCAGCACCGCGATCCCGACGACGCCGCCCGGGTACTCCGCGCCGCCCGCGAACGCCAGCAGCACGATGACGACCGACTGGAAGGCGGTGATCAGGCCGTTGTTGACGACGTTGCCGTTCATCAGCGCGGCCCGGCTGACCGGCGTGGTCAGGAAGCGGTTGAGGGTGCCGCGCTGGATCTCCTCCAACGTGCCCATGCCCGCCCACATGTTGGAGCTGAGCGCGCTCATCACGACCACACCCGGGACCAGGTAGTCGAGATAGGTGGTGGTCCCGAATCCGCCCAGCTCGACGACCTTCTTGAAGAGGTTGCCGAACAGGAACAGCCAGATCACCGGCTGGATCAGCGTGATGATCGCGTACGCCGGCTGCCGGGTGAACACCATGAGCTGACGCTGGGTCATGTACCAGGTCTGGGAGACGGCCGTGCTCACTGGGCACCTCCGGCGAGGACGAGGTTGTCGGTGGCTTCGGCGTCCGCCTCGGAGTAGCGGCGGCCGGCGTAGCGGAGGTAGACGTCGTCGAGGGATGGCCGGGCGACGGTCGCGGCGGCGACCCCCACCCCGGCCCGCTCCAGGGCCCCGAGCAGCGCGGGCACGGCCGCGGCCCCGTCGTCGGCGCGGACGCTCACACGGCGCCCGTCGACCAGCACCTCGTGCAGGCCGGACAGCCGGCCGATGGCGCTCCTGAGCAGCGTGCGGCCGGCCTCGCCGACCACTTCCCGCAGCTCCAGATGGACGGCGTCGCCGCGCAGTTCGCCCTTCAGGGAGTCCGGGGTGCCCTCGACGACGACGCGGCCGCGGTCGACGATGGCGATGCGCTCGGCGAGCCGGTCGGCCTCGTCGAGATAGTGCGTGGTGAGCAGGATGGTCAGCCCTTCCTCGCCCGCCAGCCGGTCGATCTCGTCCCACATCGCGGTACGGGCCTCGGGGTCCAGACCGGTGGTGGGCTCGTCGAGGAAGAGCACCTCGGGCCGGTGCACCAGGCCCAGGGCGACATCCAGGCGGCGCCGCATCCCGCCGGAGTAGCCCTTGACCGGACGCTTCGCGGCGTCGGCGAGGCCGAAGCGGTCGAGCAGCTCGTCCACCCGCGCGCCGAGCGCCGCGCCCCTCAACCCGTAGAGCCTGCCTTGGAGTTGGAGGTTCTCGCGGCCCGTGGCGACCGGGTCGGCGCCGGAGCTCTGGGCGACCACGCCGATCGCGCGGCGCACCCGGTCGGGGTGGCGCAGCACGTCGTGCCCGGCGACGGTCGCCGTGCCCGAGTCGGGCCGGGCGAGCGTGGTGAGGATCTTGACGGTGGTCGACTTGCCTGCGCCGTTGGGCCCGAGCAGGCCGAAGACGGTGCCCGGTTCGACGGTGACGTCCATGCCACGCAGGGCGGTGACATCACCGGCGTAGGTCTTGATCAGCTGGCGCGCCTCCACTGCGGGCGCACGGGTAGTACTCATGACGACAGCTCTCCTGATGAGCGGATGAGAGCTGATCCGTCCGCGCCGGGAGCGCCGGGCTATCCTGGGTGTGCCGCACCTCGATCGCCCGGAGCCGCCGCACGGCGGATCCAGCTCGGGGTTCGCGACCCCGGCCACGCTGCTGCAACAGCCCGGCCGGGGTCCTTCTCGTTATCCGAACTCCGGTGGCAGCTCCCCCGTTTCGTGGAAGTGGCGCCACCCGTCGACGCCGGGCAGGGTGCCCTTCTCGATCTCCTCGAGGAAACCGCGGACCCACCGCGCCTGCGCCTCGACCATGTGCAACTGGTACTCGACCTCCACGAGGAAGAGCCGCGGCAGCGTCTCGCACAGCTTCTCCAGCGCCGCGCGCCCGCTCGCCACCTCCACCTCCAGGTTCTGCAGCCGCTCCTCGAGCAGCCGCACCACCTCGTCCGGAGGCAGGGCGCCGACCAGCGACAGCGCGGTCTCGAAGATCGGGAACTCCTTGGCGGGGACGGCCAGCAGATCGGACAGCCAGTCGGCCATCTCCTCCCGCCCCGCCTCGGTGAGCCCGTAGACCGTGCGCTCGGGGCGGTTGCCCTGCCGCTCGATGTCGGCGACCTCGACGAAGCCGTGCTTCTGGAGGTTCTGCACGACTGTGTAGAGCGAGCCGTAGTTGATCTTCGTGCTGACGTCCTTGCCCTGGCGGCGCAGCGTCTGCGCGATCTCGTACGGATGCATCGGCTTCTGCCAGAGCGTGACCATCACGGCCAGCGCCAGCGGGTTGCTGAGCTTGCGGCGCTTCATCGCCATGACCATCACCTCGTTCCCGAATATCCGTGGCAGAACATATCGCGACCGGCGAGCGCTCGTCAATACACACGATGTATCGCGTTTTCGGGTGCGGAGCAAGCGCCTTCGAGTGCAGAGCAAGCACGTGAGGACTTGGGCCCGCCGTGGACACGCCGGCGTGACGCGCAGGAAACAGCGCGTCCCTAATTTCTGTCGCCCGACAGGAATTCCGTGCCCACTGGAATCCGCGCCGAAGGCAGGTGCCACCGTGACGACAACCGCCCCCTCCGAGCTACGCCCCGATCCGGCCCGGCCGCCGAGCGACGGCTCGCTCGCCGAGTTCGGCTACCGCCAGGAGCTGCATCGCAGCCTGGGCCGCTACGCCTCCTTCGCGGCCGGGTTCTCCTTCATCTCCGTGCTGACGACGGTCTTCCAGTTCTTCGCCTTCGGGTACGCCTTCGGCGGCCCCGTCTTCTTCTGGACCTGGCCGGTGGTGCTGGTCGGGCAGCTGGCGGTCGCCGCCTGCTTCGCCGAACTGGCCGCCCGCTACCCGCTCTCGGGCGCCATCTACCAGTGGTCCTCGCGCCTGGCGGGCCGCACCTTCGGCTGGTTCGCGGGCTGGATCATGGTGATCGGGCAGATCGTGGTGGTCGCGGCGGCGGCGCTGGCGCTGCAGATGGTGCTGCCGGCGATCTGGCCGGGCTTCCAGCTGGTGGGCACCGACCCGGCGCCCACCTCGCCCGACGGCGCGGCGAACGCGGCGGTGCTGGGCGTGGTGCTGCTGGTGCTCACCACGCTGGTGAACATCCTGGACAACCGCGTGATGTCGGTGATCAACCGGGTCGGCGTCACCGCCGAGATCATCGGCGCGGTCCTGATCGTCGTGCTGCTGCTGACCCACTCACGGCGCTCCCCCGGCATCACCTTCCACACCCAGGGCGCCACGGGCTCGGGCCTGCTGGGGGCGCTGCTGGTGGGGTCGTTCACGGCGGCGTACGTGATGATCGGCTTCGACAGCGCGGGCGAGATGAGCGAGGAGACGCACCATCCGCGGCGCACCGCGCCCCGCACGATCCTCACCGCGCTGGGTGCGGCGGGGCTGCTCGGCGGCCTGGTGGTGCTCGGCGGTCTGCTCGCCGCGCCCAGTCTGACCGACGGGCATCTGGGCGTCGACGGCCTGAGCTACGTGCTGACCAGCAGCCTCGGCGATGGCGTCGGCAAGGTCCTGCTCGCGGACGTGGTGGTGGCGATCGCGGTGGCGACGCTGGCGATCCAGACGGCGGCCTGCCGGATGCTGTTCTCGATGGCCCGCGACGGCCAACTGCCCTTCTCCGCACGGCTCGCGCACGTCAACCCGCGCACCGGGATGCCGGGCGCCCCGGCCGTGGTCGTCGGCGTCCTCGCGGCGGCCCTGCTGCTGCTCAACTTCGCCTCCCCGGACGCCTTCCTGGCGATCGGCACCACCTGCATCGTGCTGCTGTACCTGGCGTACGCGATGGTCACCGGCCCGCTCCTGCTCCGGCGGCTGCGCGGAGCGTTCACGGTCGAGGGCACCGACGAGACCGGCGGCAGCCTCTTCTCCCTCGGCCGCTGGGGCGTCCCGGTCAACGCCTTCGCCCTCCTCTACGGCCTCGCCATGACCCTCAACCTGGCCTGGCCCCGCGCGGAGGTGTACGACCCGGCGGGCGGCCACTGGTACTTCCAGTGGTTCACGGTCCTGTTCCTCACGGCGACGCTGGCGCTCGGCGCCGGGTACCGGGCGTGGCGGCAGCGAGGGGTGGATCGAAGTGCCGTATCGGAGACGGAGGTTCAGGGGGCTGGGGTGTAGGTCGGGGGGCTGGATGGGCCGGGGATCCGGTCGGCCGGGGATTCGGTCGGCCGGGGATTCGATCGGCCGGGGTTTGGGTCGGCCGGGGATTCGGTCGGCCGGGGATTGGGCCTGACGCATTCGGGGGCGGGGTTTGGGCCTGACGCAGTCGGGGCCGGGGCCGGGTCGGCCGGGCCCGAGCCTGCCCGGGCTCTGGGTCGGACGGGGGCCGGTTCGGCCGGTGTCCGAGTGGGCCGAGGTCCGGGCCTGCCGGGTCCGGATGAGGCGAGGTCTGCGTCGGCCGGAGTCCGGGCCTGCGGGGTCCAGGTCGGCCGGAGTCCGGGCCTGCGGGGTCTAGGTCAGCCGAAGTCCGGGTCAGCCCGGGGCAGGGCCGCCAACGTCTGAGGCGGCTGAGGTCCAGGTCGACCGGGGCCTCCTTGGGCCAGGCCCCCGGGTCGGCCGGAGTCGGGTCGGCCAGAGGCCGGTTGGGCCGGGAGCCGGATGGGCCGGGAGCCGGATGGGCCAGGGCCCGGCTCGCCGGGTCTGGATCAGGCGAGATCTGCGTAGGCCAGAGTCCGGGCACCGGGCTAGGTCTGCCGGAGTCCGGGGCTGCCACAGTCCTGGGCTGCCGGAGTCCGGGTCTGCCGGAGTCCGGGTCTGCCGGAGTCCGGGTCTGCCGGAGTCCGGGTCTGCCGGAGTCCGGGTCTGCCGGAATCTGAGGCGGACGGAATCTGAGGCGGACGGAATCTGAGGCGGACGGAATCTGAGGCGGTCGGGTCCAGGGCGGCCAGGGTCTAGGTCGACCGGACCCAGTGGGGCGGAGCCCAGTGGACCAGGTCCCGGGGCGGCCGGAGTCCGAGTCGTCTGGAGTGCGGGTCGGCCGGGGCCGGGTCAGGCGTCGTGGACGCGGGCGTGGAGGTGCATGTCGTGCCAGCCGTCGGGGTGGAGGAAGGCGCTGCGCTTCACGCCCTCCAGGACGAAGCCCGCCTTCGCGGCGACACGGCAGGAGGCCTCGTTGACGCCCGCGTGCAGCAGCTCCAGGCGGTGGAAGCCGATCTCCTCGAAGGCCCAGCGGGTGACCGCGGCCGTGGCGCGGACGGCCACGCCACGGCCGCGGGCCGCCGCCGTGGTCCAGTACCCGATCTTCGCCAGCCCGTCGGCGAGCACGATGTCGCGCAGCGCCACCCGCCCCAGCAACTGATCGCTCTGCGCGTCGGCCACGGCCCACTGCGCGATCCGCTCCCCCTCCCACTCCGTGAGCCACCCCTCGATCCAGCCGGCGGCCTCGGCCCGCGAGCCGCTGGTCATGAGGTGCCACTGGTGCATCAGCGGGTCCTGGAACGCCTCGTGCACGGCCGGGGCGTCCTCGATCCGCCAGGGGCGCAGCACCAGCCCGCCCTCGGCGGCCAGCACCGGCTGCGGTGAACGGCTAAGGGTTCCGGGCGGCAGGACGGCGCTGGTGGCGTACGGCATGGTCCGCATCCTGCACGCGGGGCGCGGCCTGGACCAACGGGTTTTCCGGCGCCGTAGTCTTGATCGTGATGAGACGAAGGCCGCACGCTCCGCCCTCTCCCCTGCCGCAGCGGCTGGGGATCGATCCGGTGCGGGTGCGCCTGCCCCTCGACGGGTCGTGGGCCACCGCGCGGGAGTACCTGGTCGAGCGGCTGAGCGGCGCGGGCGCCGGCGTCGTCGACGGGATGCTGGCCGCGGGGAAGATCGTCGGGGCCGACGGGCGGGCCGTGGCGCCCGACACGGCGTACGAGCCCGGCATGTTCGTGTGGTTCCACCGGGAGCTGCCCGCCGAGGTGCCGGTGCCGTTCCCGCTGGAGGTCGTGCATCGCGACGAGCACATCGTCGTCGTGGACAAGCCGCACTTCCTCGCCACCACCCCGCGCGGCAGCCATGTCACCGAGAGCGCGCTCGCGCTGCTGCGCCGGGAGCTGGACATCCCGGCCCTGGGCGCGGCCCACCGGCTGGACCGGCTCACCGCCGGACTGGTGCTGTTCACGGTGCGCCCGGAGGAGCGCGGCGCGTACCAGTCCCTCTTCCGCGACAAGCGGGTCCGCAAGGAGTACGAGGCGGTGGCGCCGTACGATCCCGGTCTCGTCCTGCCCCGGACCGTGCGCAGCCGCATCGTGAAGGAGCGCGGGGTGCTCGCCGCGTACGAGGTGGAGGGCGAGCCGAACGCCGTCAGCCGGATCGAGCTGACGGAGCATCGGGACGGGGGCCCCGCGCGCTACCGCCTGATCCCCAGCACGGGGCAGACGCATCAACTGCGCGTCCACATGAACGCACTCGGCGTCCCCATCCTCGGCGACCCCCTCTACCCCGTGGTGGCGGCCCCGGTCCCACCCGGCGACTTCCGCCGCCCCCTCCAACTACTGTCCCGTTCCCTGACCTTCACCGACCCGGTCACGGGGGTGGAACACCGCTTCCGGAGCGGGCGGTTGTTGGGGGCGTGGGGGGATTACGAGAGCTGGGCGGCCGGTCGCTGACCCGTGGACGCCGGCACTCCGTTCTCCGAAGGTGACAAGTGTCGCGCGTTTCACATCAGTTCACTCGTACAGCGATGAACGAATCAGAACCAACACTTTCGGATCGATGCCACACATGACAACATTTCAACCAAGTGCGCCCCTCGTGTGCCGTCATACGCTCCTCTTACGCTCCTTCACGAGCACCGGTGACGCACGCACGCTGGGAGTACAGCCAGAAGTAGGACGTTCTTGCGGAGGCTCGAGTCATGGCATCAAGTCGCGTTGAGTTCGCGGTAGCAACCCCGGACATACCGGCTTGGGAGGGCTCAGCGCGAGAGGCTGGGGAGCGTCTGCCGGGCGCACGCGGAATTCAGGAACTGCCGCGCCGATCACACCACTTATGCAGCGTGACACCGGACAAGGCCGAATTACTCGCCGGATATGCGGGCCGGGGTCGTATTCCGAGGTAACACCGGAAATTCCCATTGAGACCGCCGTCATGGCTGCTCGGAACAGCGGATAAGACCCGGTGCCCACTCTCGCGGCTCATGGCCCGTGCCGTCCGCGGCCGCATTTCCATGATTCCGCGCAATGCGGCGCCCGGCACGCAGTTGGCAAGGCCCCGTTCGACCGGTTCCGTCAGCAGGCCCAGTTCGTGCGGTGCAGAAGGACACCGTCACCACACAGGAGGAAACCGTGTTGGACACCTTCCAACTACCCGCGTTCTACATGCCGTTCAAGGCCACGGTGAACCCGCATCTGGAGTACGTCCGGCCCCGTGTGCGGGCCTGGGCCTGGTCGTTGGGCCTGCTCGAACCCCAGCACACCGATTCCCATCACGGCGGATGGAGCGCCGAGGTCTTCGACCGTGCGGACTTCACCCTGTTCACCGCGCTGACCTACCCGCATGCCTCCGCACGGGAATTGGAGCTGCTGTCCAGCTGGCACAGCGTCATCTGGTGCCTGGACGACGTCTTCCTTCCCTGGTGCGAAGCTCTCGGC
Organism: Streptomyces sp. NPDC057616; assembly: GCF_042800575.1. Lineage (NCBI taxonomy): Bacteria > Bacillati > Actinomycetota > Actinomycetes > Kitasatosporales > Streptomycetaceae > Streptomyces > Streptomyces sp. NPDC057616. The sequence continues at coordinate 264,736 of NZ_JBHVGU010000006.1, read as the reverse complement.
AGCCGTGATCGCATTCTGGATCGCATCGAGCGCCTGATGAGCTTCCTGCCGGTCACGGCCTACGGCTCGGGCCCGGCTCCGCAACACCCGCTGGAAGCGGCCCTGTTAAACCTGTGGCAGCGCACGGCGCCCGAAGCCTCGCGCTCATGGCGGGTTCTGTACACCAGGTCCGTACGCCAGTTCCTGGACGCGTCGTTGTGGGAGGCGGACAACCTCACGCGCGGGCGGTACCCCGATCTCGTCGAACAGATGGAGATGCGCCGCGACTTCGGGGCGGCAGGGTGCAGCGCCCTGCTGATGGAGCACTCGCTGGGCTGGGAGATAACCGACGAGATACGCGCGACCCGCCCGTTCAGGGTGCTGATCGACGCCTTCCGGGACACGGTCGACCTGCACAACGACATCGTGTCCTACCCCAAGGAGGTCCGCGAAGGCGCGGCCAGGAACAACATCGTGCAGGTGGCACAGGAGCTGTACGACATCCCGCTGCACGAGGCGGTGTCCGTCGTCGACCGCATCCTCACGGGGCGGGTCAGGACGCTCGCCGAGACGGTGCGGTCCGACCTCCCGCAGACCCTGCGCGACCTGCGCGCGGACCCGGACACCCAGCGTGCCGTGCTGAGGCACGCCCGGGCCATCCAGGGCTGGGCGGCGGGCTCCTACCACTGGCACCAGGACACCGAGCGCTACCGGTCAGCCGCCTGACTCCGGCGCCCGCCGCAACGGACCGCGCGGGCACCGGAGTTCACGCAGCCGCGTCGGTCAGTAGCCGCGCCACCAGCGCAGCAGACGGCGCCAAGCGCCCATCGGGCGGACAGGCTCGGGTACCGGCGGAGCCTGCTGGGGCGGCGCCGGCTGGGGCGCGGGGGCGGCGGCCGGTTCGGGCTGCGGGGTGCCGACCTGCCAGTCGGTGCGCTGCGCCGGGACCGAGGCGGGCCGCGGCGTCACGTCCTGCTGGGGCCGCGGGTCGAAGCGGACCGGGAGTTCCACCAGGTGCCGATTAAGGATCGACGCCCGCCAGTGCAACTCGTCCTCGTCGCAGTCGAGCTGGATGTCGGGGAGACGGTTGAGCAGCGCGTCGACGCCGACGTCCGCGATGGCGCGCCCGATGTCCTGACCCGGGCACTCGTGCGGCCCACCGCTGAACGCGAGGTGGGAGCGGTTGCCCATCATGTTGGCCGACAGGTCGGGCCGGACACGCGGGTCGACGTTGCCCGGCGCGATGCCCAGCAGGAGACCGTCGCCCCTGCGGATGCGCTGGCCGCCCAGTTCCGTGTCCTGCTTGGCGACGTAGGCGAGCTGGGTGCTGAACGGCGGCTCGTCCCACAGGGACTGCTCGACCGCCTGGGGCACCGTCATCTGGCCGCCGTTGAGCTGGGCGCGGAAGCCGGGGTCCGTGAACACCAGCCGCAGCACGTTGGCGAGGAGATTGGCCGTGGCCTCGTACGCCGCCATCAGGACGACGCGCAGGTGCTGACCGACCTCCTCGTCGTTGAGCTGCGCCGAGTGGTTGATCAGGTGGCTGGTGAAGTCGTCCTCGGGTTCGGCACGGCGGCGGGCGGTGAGCCGCATGAGGACGTCCATGATGTACGCGTTGCTCGCGATCGACGTCTCGGTGCCCTTGAGCATGTCGCGGGCGGCGTGCACGATCCGGTCGTTGTACTCGTCGGGCATGCCGAGGATCTGGCACATCACCGCCATCGGCAGATGCTCGGCGAACTGGCTGACCAGGTCGGCCCTGCCCTCCTCGCAGAACTTGTTGACGAGGTGCTGGGTCGAGCGGTTGATGTGGCGGCGGATGCCGCGGTGGTTGATCGTCGACATGGCGCCCGTGACCGCGCCGCGCAGCCGCAGGTGCTCGTCTCCCTCGGCGTGGCAGCAGATGGGCTGCCAGGCGACGAGCGGCATGAGCGGGTGGTCCGGCTTGATCGTGCCGTCCTGGAGCGCCGTCCACTGCCGGGTGTCACGGCAGTACTGCGAGGGCGTGCTCACCATATGCAGATTCTCACTGTGCCCCAGCACCACCCAGATCGGCACGTCCTCGTGCAGCAGGGCCGGTGCCACGGGACCGTGCTCCTCGCGGAGCTTCTCGTAGACGGCTCCCAGGTTCTCCGCCTCGGGGCCGTACAGCCGGCGCAGCCCGCCGGGGCCGATGCCGTGTGCGGGGCAGCCGGGGGGCGGTCCGGCCAGGGGTTCGTCCGTACCGGTCGGGGAGAGGTGTTCAGGCGTCACGATGGTCGCTCCGAAGCTGAGTTCTGAAGGTGGGGTTCAGACGGGGGTGGGGAAGTTCGTACGCGGGGACCGAAAGCAGGTGCCGGTCACGGGGACCGGGTGAAACAGGTGAGGTCGCGAGGACCGGCCCGAAGCACGGAACCAGGCGAGGCAGGTGCGGTCGCGAGGACCGGCCCGAAGCACGGAACCAGGCGAGGCAGGTGCGGTCGCGAGGACCGGGCGATGCGGGTGCGGCCGCAACCGCCGGGCGGCCGACGCCGTGCCTACGTCGCCGCCTTCGCCCGTGCCAGTGAGTGCAGGAAGCGCAGCAGGGTCATCAGGACGTCGCGGCTGGAGGCCCGGCGGCGGGCGTCGCACTCGATGATCGGGATCTCCTCGGCCAGGTCGAGGGCGCCGCGCAGGTCGGCGATGGGGTAACGGGGCGCGTCCGGGAAGGAGTTGACGGCGACCACGAAGGGCACACCGCGCTCCTCCAGGCGTCCTATGACGTCGAAGCTGACCTCGAGCCGACGGGTGTCGATCAGCACCACCGCGCCGAGCGCGCCTTCGAACAGGCCGTTCCACAGGAACCAGAAGCGCTCCTGGCCCGGGGTGCCGAAGAGGTAGAGCACCAGCTGGTCCGTGATGCTGATACGGCCGAAGTCCATGGCCACGGTGGTGGCCGTCTTGGTGTCGGAGCCGTAGTTGTCGTCCACCCCGACGCCGGCCTGCGTCATGGTCTCCTCGGTGGTCAGCGGCCGGATCTCGCTGACCGAGCCGACCATCGTCGTCTTGCCGACTCCGAAGCCGCCCACGATCACGATCTTCACCGCGGCCTGGGCCGTGTGCGGCAGATGATCCTCTGTGCGTGGTCCGGGGATGGTGTCAGAGCCTTTGAAGTCCATGCATCACCGCTTCGAGGAGGGAACGGTCGGGGAGCGCCTGCCGGACGATGGGGGCGCGCGCCTGCACCAGCTCTGCCGCCAGCATGTCGGTGAGCAGCACGGTCACCACGCTGAACGGCAGGCTCAGATAGGCCGAGAGCTCGGCCACCGAGAGGGGTGCCGTGCAGAGCCGGAGCATCGCCGTCTGCTCCGGGGTGGCCGAGGGCGGTGGGTCGGCGCGCGCCACGATTAACGTGACCAGGTCGATGTCCGCGCGCTCGCCGTCCGGTCCGGCGACCACGTAGAGCCGCTCCGGGGCCTTCGTGTCGCCCTGTTTGGCGGGTTTCGGTTTCGGGGGTGGTTCTGCGTTGTCCTGGCTGGGGTATCGCCGCCGGCGTTGCGGAGGACTCATACGGTCTGCCCGTTGCGGCGGGGCGGGCTGGTGAGATGGGCTCCGATGCGGACGACCAGGTCGCGCATGCGGTTGCTCATCAGCCCGGGTTCGGCGACCACGTCGGAGAGGACGGCGAGATACGCGTTGGCCCCCGCGGCCATCAGATAGAAGTAGCCGCCGTTGATCTCGATGATGACCAGCTTCATCCGGCCGTCGCTGCCCGGGATCTCGTGGGCGACGGCACCCGCGAGGCTCTGCAGGCCCGCACAGGCCGCGGCGACGCGGTCGGCGGCGTCCGGATCTCCCCCGTAGCGAGCGATGCGCAGGCCGTCGGCGGAGAGCACCACGATCATCTCGATGCCCGGTACTCCGTCGGCGAGATCCTTGAGCATCCAGTCGAAGTTGGCTCGCTGCTGGATCACTTGTGGTCCCTCTCGTCGTCGGCCTCGATGCGGGCCGGCTCAGTGGTCGGCTGGGTGAATGCGGTCGGGTCCGGGTCGCCCTTGAGCCCCTCCCAGAACGCCTCGACCCACAGCCCGGGTTCGGGCTCCTTCTCCTCCGGCTCGGGATCGGGCACGGGGGACGCCCAGGAGGGCCGCGCCGCCTGGGCCTCGCGCTCCGCCTCCTCGGCCGCGGCCTGCTCGGCGAGCCGCTGGCTGAGCGGCACCTTGACCCGGCTGCGCCGCTGCGGCAGACCGCCGGCGGTCCATTCGGTGACCTCGGGGACCTCGTCCTCCATGGACACGCCGGCGGGGATGCGCGGGCTGGTGGGACGGCGCCGCTTGGGGGCGCGCTGCGGACCCTCGATGCCGCCGATCTCGAGCTTGGGCGCGGCGGTCGCGCCGACGCCGTGGGCGAGGCCGGGCGCGGGGTCGCTGGTCATCATCACGCGCGGCACGACGAGGACGGCACGGACTCCGCCGTACGCCGAGGCACGCAGCGAGATCTGCATGTCGAACGCCTTGCACAGACGGCCCACGACGGCGAGGCCGAGGCGCGGGGACTCCCCGAGGTCCTGGAGGTCGACACCGGCCTGGGCGCGCTCCAGCATGCCCTCGGCCCGGGCGCGGGCCTCCTCGCTGAGGCTGACGCCGGCGTCCTCGATCTCGATGGCGATGCCGGTCTGCACCTCGGTGGCGGTGACGTGCACCTTGGTCTGCGGGGGCGAGTAGCGCGTGGCGTTGTCGAGGAGTTCGGCGCAGGCGTGGATGACCGGCTCGACGGAGATGCCGCGGATGTTGACCTTGGCGATGTTGTCCAGCGAGATGCGCCGGTACTCCAGGATCCGGGACATGGCGCCGCGCAGCACGCTGTAGAGCGGGACCGGCTGCGGCCACTGGCGGCCGGGGCGGCCACCGCCGAGCACGGAGATCGAGTCGGCGAGCCGGCCGATCAGCGCGGTGCCGTGGTCGATGCGCAGCAGGTCGTCGAAGACCTCGGGGTTACGGCCGTGGTCCTCCTCCATCTCGCGGAGTTCCTTGGCCTGTTGGTGGACGATGGCCTGCACGCGCCGGGCGATGCTGACGAAGGAGCGCTGCGAGGAGTCCCGCATGGCTTCCTCGGTGTCGACGATGTCGAGCACGCGCTTGAGCAGGGCCACCTGGGCCGCGGGCAGTTCGCGGTAGGAGGGGTCGATCTCGCCGAGTTGGCGAATCACCTCTCCGGGCGAATTCCCGCCGCGCAGATAGTAGATGGCGGTCGGCGCGATCTCGTGCGCGAGACGGTGCATCTCCTGCTCGTGGCCGGCGACGCGCCGCTCCAGATACGCAGTGTGACGGGCGCTCTCCTCACGCAGGGTGTGCAGGGTACGGCCGCGCCGGACCGCTTCGGCCGCCGTCGCGATCACGAGCAGCGTGGCGACGGCACCGCACCAGACGACGGCCGCCCGGGCCGGCTCGGTCACCGTCGCGGCGGCTGCTCCGGTCGCCGCGGCCATCGCTATGGCGGGCAGCAACAGCACACGTGCATAGGGGAGTTCGCGGCGCCGGGGAGGGGATTGGACACTCACCATGTAGGCCCTCTGAGACGAATCGACGGGGAGTCGCACATATAGGGAACAAGCGCACGAATACACATCAACTCGGTGCGCTGCGGGCGAGCTTAGTCCGACCGGATCATCGCCGTGTCATATTCAGCAAGCGCCTGAAACGGGCCACATCCGAGGAGTACTCTCGACCCATTTACACGCACAGGGACCACTCGAACACCGTACGTCACGGCGTACGCCCGTACGAGAACACTCACCGTGACGGGTGAAGATCAGATTCCGGCGATGCGCAGGGCCGCGTCCGCGGTGGCCTCGGCGAACGCCCGCACCGGTCGCTCGGGGTCGGATCGGCGCACCAGGATCACGCCCTCGATCAGACCGAACACGAGGTCCGTGCGCAGTTCGAGCTCGCTCTTGGCGAGCGCGCTCCCGGCTGCCGTGGCGGCGAGCAACTGGCCGTAGGCGTCCTTGAGTTCGTCGCGTACGGCGTGGAAGCCGGCGAACCGTTCGGCGCGCACCTCGGGCAGCAGATAGAGGCCGCCGAGGTTGTGCGGGCCGCCGCACAGCAGCTCGACGTCCTGCCGGCACAGCTGCCACAGCCGCTTCTCGGGCGGGGTCGCGTCGTCGGCGAGCAGGCGCCGGGCGTACGCCAGCGAGGGCGTGACCGTGGACTCCAGCAGGGCGGCGAGGAGTTCCTCCTTGCCGGAGACGTAGTGGTACATAGAGGCCTGCCGCATGCCCGCGCGCTCGGCGACCGCACGGGTGGTGGTGGCCGCGTAGCCGCGGGTGGTGAACAACTCGGCCGCGGCCGCGAGCAGTTCGTCGCGCGGCTGCAGCCCGCGGTCCGGGCGCTGCGCCGCCCGCGGCCGGCCGACCCGGCGGCCGCCTCCCTCACCCGGCGTTCCCATGCGTTCGATCCTCGCACACGGCCGGCCTGGGGCGATCTTCGTGAGGGCTCGGTAACCGCCCGGCAACGCACGGGCAATGCCCGCGACCCGTCCGCCTCCTAATTTCTGTCGCGCGACAGAAATTACCCCGAGCCGCGCACCCAGCGGACAACCCGGAGCCGGAGGTCCCGCGATGGCGACAGCCACCACGTACGGAGCCCGCGACCACGCACGCGCCCAGGAGGGTGCCCGTGCCGAGGCGATGCCCGTCGTCCCGGCCGCCGAATGGCCCGACCCGCCCTGCGCGGCGGGGCACCTGGTCTGGGCCGAGATCGTGGCGGGCGGCAACTACACCCACCGGGTGCTGGCCCGCGGCACCGAGCTGCGCCTGACCGACCCGGTCGGCGACGCCTGCGCCCATCTGCTGCTGTACGTGGCCGACCGGCCCTGGGAGCGGCTGAACGTCGCCGACACGGTGAAGGTCCAGTGGAACGCGTATCTCGGCGAGGGCCGTCTCCTGCTGTCCGACCAGGGCAGGGTGCTGGCCTCCGTGGTCGCCGACACCTCCGGGCGGCACGACGCGCTGTGCGGCACCTCCACGCTCGCCCGCAACACCGAGCGGTACGGCGACGGCACCCCGCAGTCCGCCTCCCCCGCGGGCCGCGAACTGCTGAAGCTGGCGGCGGCGAAGAACGGCCTGGAGCCGCGCGACCTGCCGCCGTCCCTGTCGTTCTTCCAGGGAGTCACGGTGCGCGAGGACGGCGGCCTGGAGTTCACCGGCTCCACCGGCCCCGGCGGCAGCGTCACCCTCCGCGCCGAACAGGACCTGACCGTGCTGATCGCCAACGTCCCGCATCCCGCCGACCCGCGCCCCGACTACGTCAGCACCCCGCTGGAGGTCCTCGCCTGGCGCGCCGCCCCGACGGGCCCGGGCGACCCGCTGTGGCGGGCCACGCCCGAGGGCCGCCGCGCCTTCCTCAACACCGTCGAATTCCTTGCCGCGAGGGGGCTCGCATGACCACGAGCACAACCACGAGTACGCCGACCGCGACCACGGGCGCGGGTACGACCACTAGCGCGGGTACGACCACGAGCGCACCGACCGCCCCCCGCACGGAGGCCGTTCCCGCCCGGTCCGCCTGGTCGTCCGTGATCCCCGGCGGCCACACCCTGACCATCACCGACCTGCACGGCAACCAGGCCGTCGACTTCCTCGTCTACGACGCCCACGACACGTCCGTGCGCTACAGCGCCCCCGACACGATCCAGGCCCAGGGCTCCGTCTTCCTGACGACGGGCAGCGTGCTCATGAGCAACGAGCACTCCCCGCTGATGACGGTCGTGGCCGACGAGGTGGGCCGGCACGACACGCTCGGCGGCGCCTGCTCCAAGGAGTCGAACACGCTCCGGTACGGCCACCACACCTGGTCGCAGCACGCATGCGTGGACAACTTCCTTGCCGAGGGCGCCCGTTACGGCCTGGGCAAGCGCGACCTGGTCTCCAACATCAACTGGTACATGAACGTGCCGGTCGAGCAGGACGGCACCCTCGGCATCGTCGACGGCATCTCCGCACCCGGCCTCGCGCTGACCCTGTGCGCGGAACGCGACGTGCTGGTGCTCGTCTCCAACTGCCCCCAGATCAACAACCCGTGCAACGGCTTCGAGCCGACGGCCGTGCAGATGACGATCCGGGCCGCCGCCGCGGGGGCCACCGCATGACCTTCGACACCCTGCTCGTGGCCAACCGGGGCGAGATCGCGGTCCGGATCATCCGCACCGCCCGCGAACTCGGCCTGCGTACGGTCGCCGTGTACTCCGACCCGGACCGCACCGCGCCCCATGTCCGGCTCGCCGACGAGGCGGTACGGCTCGGGCCCGCGCCCGCGAAGGAGTCGTATCTCGACGCCGACCTGGTGCTGAAGGCGGCCAAGGACACCGGTGCCGGCGCGATCCATCCCGGCTACGGCTTCCTCTCCGAGGACGCAGCCTTCGCCCGCCGCTGCGAGGACGCCGGCATCGCGTTCGTGGGTCCGGCGCCCGAGCACCTGGAGCTGTTCGGGGCGAAGCACACGGCACGGGCGGCGGCCGAGGCGGCGGGGGTGCCGCTGGCGCCGGGGACGGGCCTGCTGCCGGATCTCGACTCGGCGGTGGCGGCCGCCGGGCGCATCGGCTACCCGGTCATGCTCAAGGCGACCGGCGGTGGCGGCGGTATCGGCATGTCGGCCTGTCGATCCGTGGACGAACTGACCGACGCCTGGGAGCGGGTGCAGCGCGTCGCCGCCGCCTCCTTCTCCTCCGCCGGCGTGTTCCTGGAGCGGCTCGTCGAGCACGCCCGCCATGTGGAGGTGCAGGTCTTCGGCGACGGCGCCGGCCGGGTGCTCGCCCTCGGCGACCGCGACTGCTCCCTTCAGCGCCGCAACCAGAAGGTCGTGGAGGAGGCACCGGCACCGGGTCTCCCGCCCCACGTGCGCGAGCAACTGGCGGCCTCGGCACGCGACTTGTGCGCCTCCGTCGGCTACCGCTCGGCGGGAACCGTCGAGTTCGTGTACGACGCCGCCCGCGAGGAGGCGTACTTTCTCGAGGTCAACACCCGCCTCCAGGTGGAGCATCCGGTCACCGAGGAGATCTACGGCATCGACCTCGTCGCCTGGATGCTGCGCCTGGCGCGCGGTGAGTCGGACGTCGTCCGCGAACCCCGCGCTCCCCGCGGCCACGCGGTCGAGGCCCGCCTCTACGCCGAGGACCCCTCGCGCGAACACCGGCCCGGCGCGGGCCTGTTGACCCGGGTCGAGTTCCCGCCGGGCGTCCGCGTCGACGGCTGGGTGGAGACCGGCACCGAGGTGACGACGGCGTACGACCCGCTGCTCGCCAAGGTGATCGCGTACGGCCCCGACCGCGCCCATGCCCTGCGCCGGCTGGACGAGGCGCTGGCCCGCACCCGGGTCGACGGCATCGAGACCAATCTGGGCCTGGTCCGCGCGGCGCTCGCCGAACAGGACTTCGCCGCCGCCGTCCACTCCACGGCGACGCTCGCCTCCGTCGCGGACCCGACCCCGCGGATCGAGGTCGTCTCCGGCGGTACCCTGACCACGGTGCAGGACTGGCCGGGCCGCACCGGCCTCTGGCAGGTCGGCGTGCCGCCGTGCGGGCCGATGGACGACCTGTCCTTCCGGCTCGGCAACCGCGCGCTCGGCAACGCCGAGGGCGCCCCGGGCCTCGAATGCACCCTCCAGGGACCGGAGTTGCGGTTCACGCACCCGACGACCGTGTGCGTGACGGGCGCCGCCGCAGAGATCTGCGTCGACGAGACCCCGGTCGCCCAGTGGGAGCCGGTCACGGTGCCCGCGGGTGCCGTACTGCGGATCGGCGCACCGGCCGAGCACGGCCTGCGTACCTACGTCCTCGTCGCCGGCGGACTCGACGTGCCCGGCTTCCTGGGCAGCGCGAGCACCTTCACGCTGGGCCGCTTCGGCGGGCACGGCGGCCGGGCGCTGCGTACGGGCGACGTCCTGCACGGAGGCACGGTCACCGAGGGCGCGCCCGTGCCCCGCGAGGACCGCCCGGCCTTCGGCGCCGTATGGCACCTCGGCGCCGTCGAAGGACCGCACGCAGCACCGGAGTTCTTCACCGAGGACGACGTCCGCGACTTCTACGCCGCCGACTGGAAGGTCCACTTCAACTCGGCCCGCACCGGCGTGCGGCTGGTCGGGCCCAAGCCGCGCTGGGCGCGCGCCGACGGCGGCGAGGCCGGCCTGCACCCGTCCAACATCCATGACACGCCCTACTCCGTCGGCGCCGTCGACTACACCGGCGACATGCCCGTGCTGCTCGGCCCGGACGGCCCCTCGCTGGGCGGCTTCGTGTGCCCGGCGACCGTCCTGAGCGGCGAGCGCTGGAAGCTCGGCCAGCTGCGGCCCGGCGACACGGTGCGCTTCACGCCGGTGTCCGTCGACGGCTCGCCGCGCGCGGACATCGTGGACGGCGGCGTCCTGGCCCGGGACGGCGACATCACCTATCGCCGCAGCGGCGACGACAACCTGCTGGTCGAGTTCGGGCCGATGCAGCTCGACCTGGCGCTCCGCATGCGCGTCCACGCGCTGATGGAGGCGGTGGCCGAGGCCGACGTCGCCGGCGTCACGGACCTCACCCCCGGCATCCGCTCGCTGCAGATCCGGACCGACCCCGGCCGCCTGCCGCAGCACGAACTCCTGTCCCGGGTACGGGAGATCACGGCCGCGCTCCCGCCCACGGACGAACTCGTCGTCCCCTCCCGCACCGTCCATCTCCCCCTGTCCTGGGACGATCCGGCGACCCGCGAGGCGATCGCCCGCTACATGGCGGGCGTCCGCGACGACGCGCCCTGGTGCCCGTGGAACATCGAGTTCATCCGCCGGGTCAACGGCCTGGAGTGGGTGCACGAGGTCTACGACACCGTCTTCGGCGCGGAGTACCTCGTCCTGGGCCTGGGCGACGTGTACCTGGGCGCCCCGGTCGCCACCCCGCTGGACCCGCGGCACCGCCTGGTGACCACGAAGTACAACCCCGCACGCACCTGGACGGCCGAGAACTCGGTCGGCATCGGCGGCGCCTACCTGTGCATCTACGGCATGGAGGGACCGGGCGGCTACCAGTTCGTGGGCCGGACCACCCAGGTGTGGTCGGGCTGGCAGCAGCGGGGCGCGTTCGAGCCGGGCTCGCCCTGGCTGCTGCGCTTCTTCGACCGCATCCGCTGGTACCCGGTGGAGGCGGACGAACTCCTGGAGCTGCGCGCCGACATCATGTCCGGCCGCTTCGTGCCCCGCATCGAGGAGGGCACCTTCTCGCTGGCCGCGTACCAGGGCTTCCTCACCGAGAACGCCGCTTCCATAAGGGAGTTCAGGACCCGTCAGCAGGCGGCCTTCTCCGCGGAGCGTGACGCGTGGGAGGCGGCGGGCGAGTTCGCACGCGCCGAGGCGGCGACCGCACCGCCCGCTCCCCCGGCGAAGGTGACGGTCCCCCCGGGTGGCCGGCTCGTCGAGGCCGAGTTCGCCGCTTCCGTCTGGCAGGTGAACGTGCGGCCCGGCGACGAGGTGCGAGCGGGACAGCCGCTGCTGGCCCTGGAGGCGATGAAGATGGAGTCCAGGGTGCACGCACCGGCCGACGGCGTGGTGACGGAGATCCTGGCCGGGCCGGGCGACCAGGTCGAGGCGGGCACGGCACTGCTGGTCCTGGCCCCGGCGGCGCAGTGAGACAGACCGAGGAGCGAGAGATGTCCGCACTGACCCGAGTCCGCGCCGCCCACGCCCGCATCGCGGCCGTGGACCGCCCCGAGATCTGGATCGGCCTGCGCCCGCGGGCCGAGGCCGAGGAGGAGGCCCGGACGATCGACGCCCGGGTGGCGGCGGGCGAACGGCTCCCGCTCGCGGGGCGCCTGCTGGCGGTCAAGGGCAACATCGACGTGGCCGGCCTGCCCACCACCGCGGGCTGCCCGGCGTACGCCTACCGTCCCGAAGCCGACGCCCCGGTCGTCGCCCGGCTCCGCGCGGCGGGTGCGATCGTGCTGGGCACGACCAACCTGGACCAGTTCGCGACGGGCCTGGTGGGCACCCGCTCGCCCTACGGCCCCGTCCGCAACGCGCACGACCCGTCCCGTATCAGCGGCGGCTCCAGCTCGGGATCAGCGGTCGCGGTCGCTTTGGGCCTCGTCGACCTCGCGCTCGGCACCGACACCGCGGGCTCGGGCCGGGTCCCGGCCGCCCTCAACGGCATCGTCGGCCTCAAGCCGACCCGCGGCCTGGTCCCGACGGCCGGCGTGGTCCCGGCCTGCGCCTCTCTCGACTGCGTCACGGTGTTCGCCCGTACTCTCCCGGAGGCCGAGCAGGCGCTGTCGTTCATGGCAGCCCCGCCGGACCGCGACCTGCCTCCGCTCCCCCGGCGCACCCCGGGTCCCTGGCGCGTCGCGGTCCCGCCCCGCGAGCAGCTGGGCGAGCTGGACGAGGGCTGGGCAGAGGCGTACGAAGCGGCCGTACGGCAGCTGGAGTCGGCGGGCGCCGACGTCCGCACCCTCGACCTCACCCCGTTCACCGAGGCGGCGGCGATGCTCTACGACGGCGCGTTCGTCGCGGAGCGCTACACAGCGGTGGGTGCCTTTGTCGACAAGTTGATTGCGGAGGAAGGCGAGGCCACCGACACGCTCGACCCGACGGTGGCCGGCATCATCACCCGCGCCCGCGACATCCCGGCCCACCGCCTCTTCACGGACATGGACCACCTCGCGGCCCTGCGCACCCTGGCCCTCGCGGAACTGGCCGACGCGGACGCCCTGTTGCTCCCCACCACGACGGGCCACCCGACCCTCACCGAGGTCGCCGCCGATCCCCTCACCAGCAACGCCCGCCTCGGCCGCTTCACCAACTCCACCAACCTCTTCGACCTGGCGGCGGTGGCGGTACCGGCCGCCGAGGTGAACGCCCTCCCCTTCGGCGTGATGCTGATCGGCCCGGCCTTCTCGGAGGAGCGCCTGACGCGCATCGCCGGACTGCTCCGGTCTGAGACCCGGCTGGCGGTGGTGGGCGCGCACCTGACCGGACAGCCGCTCAACCCCCAGCTCCTGGCCGTCGGCGCCCGCCTGGACCGTACGACGACCACGGCCCCCGTCTACCGCCTGCACGCCTTGCGGACGGCGCCGCCCAAGCCCGGCCTGGAGTACGTGGGCGAGGGCGGGGCCGAGATCGAGACGGAGATCTGGCGCCTGCCGACGGAGGGCCTGGGCCGCCTGCTGACAGCACTGCCCCGCCCCATGGCGCTGGGCGGCGTGGAACTGTCGGACGGCACCCGAGTCCCGGGCTTCCTGTGCGAGCCGAGCGCCCTGAAGGACGCCGAGGACATCACGCATCACGGCAGCTGGCGAACCTATCTGAGCGCCGGGTAGCGCAGCCCCCCAGGGGCGCGGGGAACCGCGCGACCAGCCACGGACGACCCGCACCCACCGCCGAGACCCTCAACCCACCGACGAGTAGGCCACAACCCCCCGCAGCAACTCCTCGACCGCCTTACGCGCGGCCTTCCCCACGGTCGAGCCCTCCACGGAGGACGACGCCGCGGAGATCTGCCCGAGCACGTCGATCACCTGCTTGCACCACCGCACGAAGTCCCCCGCGGGCATCTCCGCCTCGCGGAGCACCTCGTCGAGCCCCTTCCCGCTGGCCCACATGTACGCGGCCCAGGCGAACCCGAGATCCGGCTCACGCTGCCCGACGCCTTCGGTCTGCGTGATCCGGAAGTCCTCCTCCAGCGCGTCCAGCCGACCCCAGATCCGCACCATCTCGCCGAGCGCGGCCTTGGCCTTCCCGGACGGCAGCTTCGGGGCCATCGCGTCGTCGCCGACCCGGGCCTCGTACACCAGCGCCGAGACGCACGCGGCCAGTTCGGCGGAGCCGAGCCCCTCCCATACGCCGGCCCGCAGGCACTCGCTCGCCAGCAGATCCAGCTCGCCGTAGAGCCGGGCCAGCCGCTTCCCGTGCTCGGTGACCTCGTCACCGCGCAGATAGTCCAGCTCGGTCAGCAGCGACACGATGCGGTCGAAGGTCCGGGCGATCGTGTTCGTACGGCCCTCGATGCGCCGCTCCAGCTGCGAGGTGTCCTTCAGCAGCCGGTGGTAGCGCTCGGCCCACCGCGCGTGGTCCTCACGGTCGTTGCACCCGTGGCAGGGGTGGGCGCGGATCGCGGTGCGCAGCCGTGCGATCTCGCGGTCGTCGACGGCCAGGGAGCGCTTCTTGCGGGCCCGCTCCGGCGGGATGTGCCCGGCCTTGGTGCGCAGCGCCGCGGCGAGGTCCCGACGCGACTGCGGGGAGCGGGGGTTGAAGGACTTGGGGATGCGCATCCGCTCCAGCGCCTCGACCGGCACCGGGAAGTCCATCGATGCCAGCCGCTTGACCTGGCGCTCCGCGGTCAGCACCAGCGGGCGCGGCCCGTCGTGGTGCTCGAAGCCGCGATGGCCGTTGGACCGCCCTGCGGGCAGCCCGGGATCCAGCACCAGCGCGAGACCGGCGTACTTGCCCGTCGGCACATGGATGACGTCGCCCGGCTTGAGCTTCTCCAGCGCGACCGCGGCCTCGGCGCGCCGCTGGGCGGCGCCCTGCTTGGCGAGCTCGGTCTCGCGGTCCTTGAGCTCGCGCCGCAGGCGCGCGTACTCCTCGAAGTCGCCGAGGTGGCAGGTCATGGAGGCCTTGTAGCCGTCCAGGCCCTCCTCGTTGCGCTGCACCTGCCGCGAGATCCCGACCACCGACTTGTCGGCCTGGAACTGGGCGAACGACGTCTCCAGCAGCTCGCGCGAGCGGTGCCGGCCGAACTGCTCGACCAGGTTGACCGCCATGTTGTACGAGGGCTTGAAGCTGGAGCGCAGCGGATAGGTGCGCGTGCCGGCCAGCCCCGCCAGGTGCTCGGGGCTCATGCCGCGCTGCCACAGCACCACGGCGTGGCCCTCGACATCGATGCCGCGGCGGCCCGCACGACCCGTCAACTGGGTGTACTCGCCGGGGGTGATGTCGGCGTGCTGCTCGCCGTTCCACTTGACGAGCTTCTCCAGGACCACCGAGCGCGCGGGCATGTTGATGCCCAGCGCCAGCGTCTCGGTCGCGAACACGGCCTTCACCAGGCCGCGTACGAACAGCTCCTCGACGACCTCCTTGAACGTCGGCAACATGCCCGCGTGGTGGGCCGCGATACCGCGCTCCAGGCCCTCCAGCCACTCGTAGTAGCCGAGGACGTGCAGGTCCTCGGTCGGGATGGACGCCGTGCGCTCCTCGACGAGGGCGCGCACCTTGGCCCGCGCCTCGTCGTCGTTGAGCCGCAGGCCGGCGTAGAGGCACTGCTGTACGGCCGCCTCGCAGGCCGCGCGGCTGAAGATGAAGGTGATGGCGGGCAACAGGCCCTCGGAATCGAGCCGTTCGATGACCTCCGGGCGTCCCGGGGTCCACACCCGCGACCGCTGTCTGCGCTCCCGCTCGCGGTCGGCCTCCCGCATCGCCCGGCCGCGCCTGCGGTCCTGGTACGAGGGGCGGCTCGCCTCCATGCGCGCCAGGCGCGTGAGGTCGGGGTTGACGGCCTTCTTGCTGCCCTCGCCCTCCTCGAACAGGTCGTACATCCGCCGGCCGGCGAGCACGTGCTGGAACAGCGGCACGGGCCGGTGCTCGGAGACGAT
Organism: Streptomyces sp. NPDC057616; assembly: GCF_042800575.1. Taxonomy (NCBI): domain Bacteria; kingdom Bacillati; phylum Actinomycetota; class Actinomycetes; order Kitasatosporales; family Streptomycetaceae; genus Streptomyces; species Streptomyces sp. NPDC057616. The sequence continues at coordinate 249,189 of NZ_JBHVGU010000006.1, read as the reverse complement.
CACCTCGGTGTCACCGCGGACCGTGTCGAGCCAGTCGCCGAACTCCTCGGCGTTCGAGACGGTCGCGGACAGTGACACCAGGGTCACCGACTCGGGAAGGTGGATGATCACCTCTTCCCACACGGCGCCGCGGAAGCGGTCGGAGAGGTAGTGCACCTCGTCCATGACCACATACCCGAGGCCGAGCAGGGTCTGCGAGCCCGCGTACAGCATGTTGCGCAGCACCTCGGTGGTCATCACGACCACCGGGGCTTCGGAGTTGACGCTGTTGTCGCCGGTGAGCAGGCCGACCTTGTCCGCGCCGTAACGGCGGCACAGGTCGGCGTACTTCTGGTTCGACAGCGCCTTGATGGGTGTCGTGTAGAAGCACTTCTTGCCCTGCTGGAGGGCGAGGTGGACGGCGAACTCGCCGACGATCGTCTTGCCGGAGCCGGTGGGCGCCGCGACCAGGACGCCCTTGCCCGCCTCGAGCGCCTGGCAGGCCTCGATCTGGAAGGGGTCGAGGCCGAAGTCGTACATCTCGCGGAAGGAGGCGAGCGCGGTGGCCTGCTCGGCAGCGCGCCTGCGGGCAGCCGCGTACCGCTCGGCCGGGGAGAGGTCCTCTGTCATCGTGCTTTCGAGCGTACCGGGCCACACTGACAACAGGACGATCATTATCCGGAACCCGGTCCGCCAAACGCCGAGAGGTGCCCACGTCACCAGGGACGCGGGCACCTCTCGCGGTCTTGTCCGGCGGGGACTCAGGTCACGTCGTCGTAGCCGTTGACCCGGTCCGTGCTCGCCTGCTCGGGCAGCGCCCGGCTGGCGGAGACCGTCTCGACCTCGCCGATGTCCTCGGGGGTCAGGTCCAGGTCCGAGGCCTCGTCGTCGTCGGGGCCCTCGGCGTCGCGCAGCCGCTTGCGCCGGTCGTTCAGGAGCGAGAAGACCACCGCGCCGAAGTACAGCACCCAGATCGGCCCGGCGAGCGCCAGCATGGTCAGCGGGTCGGTGCTCGGCGTCGCGATCGCCGCGAACACCGTGATGGCCATGATCATCCCGCGCCACCAGCCGAGCATGCGCCGACCGGTCAGCACCCCGGTGAGGTTGAGCATGATCAGCAGCAGCGGCAGCTCGAAGGAGAGGCCGAAGACCAGCACCATGCGCGTGACGAGGTCGAGCAGATCGTCCAGCGGCAGCAGGTTGTTGACGTCCTTCGGCGTGAAGCCGATCAGCACCTTCGCCGTGGTCGGCAGCACCCGGTAGGCGAAGTAGGCGCCGGCGAAGAACAGCGGTGCGCCGGTGCAGACGAACGCGTAGGCGTACTTGCGCTCGTGGCGGTGCAGGCCGGGCGCCACGAAGGCCCACAGCTGGTACAGCCAGACCGGGGAGGCCAGCACGACGCCGGCCATCAGGGACACCTTCAGCGCCAGGGTGAACGGCGTGAGCAGACCGTTGATCGTGATCTGCGCGCACTGGTGGTTCTTCTCGTGCGCCTTCGCCAGCTGCTCGAAGGTCTGGCCGCAGCCGACCGAGTCCAGCACCGGTTTGGTGATGAAGTTGATGATGTCGTTGTAGAAGAAGGCGGCCAGGGCCGTGACGACCACGATGGCCAGCATGGCCTTCGCGAGCCGGTTGCGGAGCTCACGAAGGTGATCCGCAAGGGGCATCCGCCCCTCGGGATCCTTCTCCTTCTTGCGGGCAGGCTTGGGCAACCCACATCCTCATCTCGTGCGGCAGGCCGGAGGCGTCCGGCCCTGCATCAGGCCTTGGTGGTGTCCGTCGGCTCGTTGACCGGGCGGGAGCTGGTCACGTCGCCGGGGGCGGCCTGGATGGTGCGCTGCGCCGGGGGCTGCTCGCCGTTGCTCGGCGGGCCGGCCGGCGTCGAGGTGCTGCTGCCCTCTTCCTTCATCGCCTTCGCCTCGCTCTTGAGGATGCGGGCGGACTTGCCGAGCGAGCGCGCCATGTCGGGAAGCTTCTTCGCGCCGAACAGCAGGATGACGACGACGAGGATGAGAATGATCTCGGGGGCGCCGAGCCTTCCGAACATAAGTCTTTACCTTCTCACCGAGGCGGCTGGGGGTGGGTGCTGTCCGACCGGTCGGACATCAGTCCGATCGACCGTCTTGACAGCGATCGTAACGCTCAGGGGTAAACGTCAGGCAATCCCCGTGCGTACTCCCGGTCCGCGGTCCGGGCCTCGTTCTCCGGGCCGCGACCAGCAGGGTACCTGCCAGGGTGGCCCCGGTGACAGGCCGAAGTGGCCCGAACCACCTCCGGCACAGGACTCACATGCCGCGCACAGCGGCCCTCAGACCGAGTCCACCGCGCGCGCGGTGCTCACCGCCGCCCGCTCCAGATCCTCCGCGGCCCGGTTGATACGGCGCGCCGAGTCCGACACCTGCCGGCCCAGGCGCTCCGCCTCCAGGAACACCCGCACGGCGAACACCGCCAGCACGGCGAGACCCAGGAAACCCACAGCTACCGCGAACATCGGCCAGAACATGGGTCGAGCCTAGAGGGTGGAGTGCAGGCGCAGGGTCCTGACCCCGCCGCCGGTCAGCAGCTCCACGATCCGCTCCCCGGCGGGCTTGCGGACCGAGGAGCCGCAGTCGGGGCAGGTGAAGGAGTAGAAGGTGGTGCGGCTGGAGGCGCCGATGGCCAGGCGCAGCGCACCGGCGGCGAGCTCGAAGCTGCCGCGGCACTCCGGGCAGCCCGCCCTGAACGTCACCGGCGAGACGCTTCTCATCCCGGCGAAGGCTGCCGCCACCGACATGTCCTGCACTCCAGACACCGACGACTCGCTCAAAGCTCTTGCTCCTCTACTTCGGGTCGTTCGCCTTCGGGCGCCTCGGCCGGTGCCGGCTCGCCAGGCGGCTCACTCCCTGTCGTACTGCCCGTCGTCCTCCACGCGCCCGCCGCGTGGTCCCTGCGCATCCACGCCGTCGTACGCCGCCAGCGCCTCACGGGCCGCCCGGCGGGCGCTGTCCGCGAGGTCTCCCGGGGCGACGATCCGGCCGTCGCGCCCGAGCCGCAGCGCCAGGCGCCGCAGCGAGGCCGGGTCGGGCGTCCGCAGGCTGATACGCAGACCGCCGTCCGGAAGCTCATCCGCACTGTCGTGCGGGTAGTACTCGGCGACCCAGCGGCCGCCCGGGCCGACCTCGACCACGACCTCCGGGTCCTCGGCGGCGGGCTGCACCAGCCCCTCCGACAGGTCCCGCAGCTCGATCTCGGGCGGCGCGGCCGGCTCGTCGAGGATCTTGATCTCGGCGACCCGGTCCAGCCGGAAGGTGCGGCGCGCCTCGGAGCGGCGGCACCACGCCTCCACGTACGTGTGCCCGACGCTGACCAGCCGGATGGGGTCGATCTCCCGCTCGCTGAGCTCGTCGCGCGCGGGCGAGTAGTACCGGATCCACAGCCGGCGGCGCTCCGCGATCGCGCGGTCGACGTCGGCGAAGACGCCGCCCTCGGACTCGAAGGTCACCGAGAGCCGGGAGCTGGCGCCCGCCGCCTCGCCGGCCGCGGCCTCCACCTTGGCGGTGGCGCGCAGCAGCGCCTGCCGGTCACCCTCGCGCAGCCCGGGCAGCGTGGCGACCGCGCGGGCGGCCACCAGCAGCGCGGTGGCCTCGTCGGCGGCCAGCCGCAGGGGCTCCGCCGCCTCCTCGCCGAGGGCGGCGGCGTTGTGCCACCAGATGCGCTCGCCGTCGGTGTCGATGTCGAGCAGGTCGCCGCCGCGGAAGCTGGTGCCGCACATGGGCAGCACGTCGAGGTCGGAGACCAGCTCGTCCTCGGTGATGCCGAAGGCGCGCGCGACGTCCTCGACCCGCGCCCCGGGGCGCTCCTTGAGATACGTGACCAGCGAGAGCATCCGCCGGGTCTGGTCGATGGCGTTGACGGGCCTGACCGGTTTGCCTGCCACTGTCCTGTTCCGCTCCCCCTCAGCCCTTGGCCACGGCCTGCAGCCGGTCCACCACGTCCGCACGCAGCTCGGCCGGCTCCAGGACCACCACGTCCGGCCCGAACTCCACCAGCCAGGCGTCCAGCCCGTGCCCGTACGGAATCTCCAACTCGTCCCAGCCGTCGCCGAGTTCCCGCACCGCGGTGGCCTTCGCCCGAAGGGGGTAGCCCGCCCCCGAGCGCAGCCGGATCAGCGCGGAGCGGTCGGCGGTCTCGCCCGCCCAGCTCGCGACGGTCTCGCGCACCGTGACCACGTCGGGTACGGCGGCGGTGAACTGCCCGCTGCGGCTGCGCACCTTGCCGGTGATCCGCGACAGCCGGAAGACCCGCTCGGCGCTGCGGTCGCGGTCCCAGCCGGCCAGGTACCAGTGGCCGCGCCAGCACTCCAGCGCCCATGGCTCGACATGGCGGGGCTCGGGTCGGGCGGCGGTGGCCTTGCGGTAGTCGAAGACGACCGGGCGGCGGTCGCGGCAGGCCAGCATGAGCGGTTCGAACGCGGCCTCGTGCACCGGGATGCGCGGTTCCAGCGCGCCGTGTGCCTCGTACGGGTCGACGTCCTCGGGCAGGCCGGCCGCGCGCAGCTTCTGCAGGGCGCCGCTGGCCGCGCCGGCGAGCCGGGCCTGCTGCCACACCTTGGCGGCGAGCCCGAGGGCCGCGGCCTCCTCGGCGTCCAGGGTGATCGGGGGCAGGCGGTTGCTGTCGCGGCGCGCCAGATAGCCCGTCTCGCCGTCGAGGTTCTCCACCGTCTCGATGACCAGGCCGAGTTCGCGCAGATCGTCCTTGTCGCGCTCGAACATGCGGCTGAACGAGTCGTCACTGCCCGCTTCGAGGTAGGCCTCGATGGACTCCCGCAGCTCCCGCTTGCTGAGCGGCCGCCGGGTTCCGAGCAGACACAGCGCGAGGTTCATCAGCCGCTCTGCCTTGGCAATGGCCATCGGCGCCCTTCGCCTCCCTATGGTGCTTGACGACGTTGACCGTACCGCCCCGAAGTGGCGTGGCAAAAGCCGAGGGCCCATGCCTGGACAGGCATGGGCCCCAGGTGATCGGGTCCGATCGGATCCGGGAGTCAGACCGCGACGAGGTCGACCACGAAGATCAGAGTCTCGCCCGGCTTGATCGCCGGGGTCGGGCTCTGGTTGCCGTAGGCGAGGTGGGCGGGGATGGTCAGCTGGCGGCGGCCGCCGACCTTCATGCCCTGCACGCCCTGGTCCCAGCCCGCGATGACGCGGCCGCCGCCCAGCGGGAAGCGGAACGGGGTGCCGCGGTTCCAGCTGGCGTCGAACTCCTCACCGGTGCTGAAGGCAACGCCCACGTAGTGGACGGTGACGGTCTGGCCTGCCTGCGCAACAGCGCCGTCGCCCTCCCAGATGTCCTTGATCTCGAGGTCCGCCGGGGGCTCGCCGCCCGGGAAGTCGATCTCGGGCTTCTCGATGCTCACGTCTTTCAGCTCCTGCTTGTCTGCGGAAAGGCAACACGCACAGTCTTACATCCCGGAGGGCTACATCTTCGCGAGGATGTCGACCGAGAAGACCAGGACGGAGTCCTTCTTGATGCCGCTGCCGGCCGGCGGCTTGTCGCCGTAGCCCAGCTTCGGCGGGATGACGATGAGGACCCGGCTGCCGACCTTCTTGCCCGTCAGGCCCTGCGCCCAGCCCTTGACGACCTGCTGGAGCCCGAACGACGTCAGGGCCTTGCGGCTGTACGTCGAGTCGAACTCCTTTCCGTTGTCCCAGAACACGCCCTTGTACTGGACCAGGACGCTGTCCTTGGCGGCGACCGTGTCGCCGTCGCCCTCGATGACGTACTTCGCCACCAGGTCGGTGGGCGCGTCCTTCTTGGGGATCTCGATGGAGGGCGCCTTGCCGTCGGTGTTGGTGCCGACCTTGGGCAGGTTCGCGTCGTTCTGCGGGACGTCGCTGCCCTTGGCGGAGCTGGTCGCGTTGAACGTGCCCTGGATGTCGGCGACGAACACCAGCGTGTCGGTGCCCTTGATGCCCGCCTGGGAGTTGCCCTGCGTGCCGTAGCCCCAGGTGGGCGGCACGGAGAACAGGACGCGGCTGCCGACCTTCTTGCCCTGCAGCGCGTACCGCCAGCCGTCGATGATGCTGCCCTCGGAGAGCTGGATGAGCAGCGGGGTCTTGCGGTCGTAGGAGTTGTCGAAGACCTTCGCCGTGTTCCAGACCTGGCCGAGGTAGTGGGCCTGCACATAGTCGTTCTCGGCGACCGTCTTGCCGCCTCCCGCGATCACCGTCTTCACCGCGAGCTGCTTCGACGGGTCGCCGGAGCCCTTGGCCACGGTCGGCTTCTCACCGAACTTCGTCCCCGCCGTGATGGCCGGCAGCGGGCCGCCGACGATCTTCGGCGGCGGCGCGGCGGAGGTGGCCGCGGCGGAGGGCGAAGCGCTGTCGCTGGCCTTGCTCGAGTCGGACTTCTTGTCGTCGCCGCAGCCGGCGACGGTGACAAGTCCTGCGGGTACGGCGATCAGAAGGGAGCGTCGGCGCACGGTGGGGGCCTCGTATCGGTCGATCTTGTGGATGGCGTGCGCGCAACTCTACGGCGTGAGAAGGGCGCCGCACTGGAAACGTACGGCGCCCGTGTTGCGTTCCGGCCTTTCACCGGAACGCGTTGCTCACATTCCGGCGATGAGCTTCTCCACCCTGTCGTCCACCGAACGGAACGGGTCCTTGCACAACACCGTGCGCTGCGCCTGGTCGTTGAGCTTGAGGTGGACCCAGTCGACGGTGAAGTCCCGGCGCTGCTCCTGGGCCCTGCGGATGAAGTCGCCGCGCAGCCGGGCCCTGGTGGTCTGCGGGGGAACGGACTTGCCCTCGAAGATCTTCAAGTCGCTGCAGATCCGCGCTGCTTGACCCTTCTTCTCGAGCAGGTAGTACAGGCCACGACGGCGGTGGATGTCGTGGTAGGCGAGGTCTATCTGCGCGACCCTCGGGTGGGACATGGTCATGTTGTGCTTGGCCCGGTACCGCTCGATGAGCTTGTACTTCATGACCCAGTCGATCTCGGTGCCGATCCGGTCGAGGTCCTCGGACTCGATCGAGTCCAGGGTGCGGCCCCACAGCTCCAGGACCTGCTCGACGGTGCCGGTGCGGATGCCCCGGCGCTCGCAGAAGTCCACGGCCTTCTCGTAGTACTCGCGCTGCACCTCCAGGGCGGAGGCCTCGCGGCCGCTGGCCAGGCGCACCTTGCGCCGGCCGGTGATGTCGTGACTGACCTCGCGGATCGCCCGGATCGGGTTCTCCAGGGTCAGGTCCCGCATCACGGTGCCCGCCTCGATCATGCGCAGCACCAGGTCGGTCGCGCCGACCTTGAGCAGCATGGTCGTCTCGGACATGTTGGAGTCGCCCACGATGACGTGCAGGCGGCGGTAGCGCTCGGCGTCCGCGTGCGGCTCGTCGCGGGTGTTGATGATGGGCCGGGAGCGGGTCGTCGCCGAGGAGACGCCCTCCCAGATGTGCTCGGCCCGCTGGCTGACGCAGTACACCGCGCCGCGCGGCGTCTGCAGCACCTTGCCCGCACCGCACAGCAGCTGGCGCGTGACCAGGAACGGAATGAGGATGTCCGCGAGCCGGGAGAACTCCCCGTGGCGCGCGACGAGATAGTTCTCGTGGCAGCCGTAGGAGTTGCCCGCCGAGTCGGTGTTGTTCTTGAAGAGGTAGACGTCGCCCGCGATTCCCTCCTCGTGCAGGCGTCGTTCGGCGTCTACCAGTAGCCCTTCCAGAATGCGTTCGCCGGCCTTGTCGTGGGTGACCAGTTCGGTCACGTTGTCACATTCGGGTGTCGCGTATTCCGGATGTGAGCCCACGTCGAGATAGAGGCGGGCGCCGTTTCGCAGAAAGACATTGCTGCTGCGGCCCCATGACACGACACGGCGGAAGAGGTACCGCGCCACCTCGTCGGGAGACAGGCGGCGCTGTCCCCTGAACGTACACGTGACGCCGTACTCGTTCTCCAGCCCGAAAATGCGGCGGTCCATGAGTGAACATTACGCCCGATCCCCTGAGCTGAAACGGGGTTCGGGCGCTCGGTTCGGATCATTTTCGGATGAAGCCGCAACGACCGCACCAGCGGCGGGAGCTGCGAGGACCCGTCCGGTGGCCAGCAGGACCAACAGCGACACGCCACCCGCGGCGCCGGGCACGGCGAAGCCCCACAGGGCCCCGCCCGCCTCGACGACCGGGCCCGCGAGGCCCGTTCCGACCGAGGCTCCCACGGTGAACGTCGTCACGAGCCATGAGAAGGCCTCGGTGACCGTCCCGGCCGGCGCGTGCCGGTCGACGAGCACGAACGCGCAGGCGATGACGGGGGCCAGGAAGAGCCCCGCGAGGGCCGTCAGCAGCACCATGGCGACCGCGCCGGGCATCAGGGTGAGCGGCAGGTAACACACCGCCAGAAGGGCCACCAGGACCTGCAGTCGGCGGGCGGGCTCGCCGGTCCAGCGCCGCGCCCCGTAGGCGGTCCCCCCGACGAGCGCGCCGAGCCCCAGCGCGGCCATCAGCCAGCCGTACACGGCGTCCCCGCCGTGCGTGTCGGCGTACGGCACCGAGGCCACCGTGATGGAGCCCAGGGCGATGCCGACGAACAGGAAGGCGCCCAGCAGGGCGAGCAGTCCCGTGGAGCGCAGGGCGCCGAGCCAGTGTGCCTCGCGCGGCGCCGAACGCCACGCGCGCGAGGGCGGCGAGAGGACCACGGACAGGGCGCCGAGCACGCCCACGGCGTTGAGCGCCAGCAGGGCCGCCCGCTCCGACCAGAGCGACACGCACAGGGTCACCAGCAACGGGCCGACCGTGAACATGACTTCCTGCGCCACGGCATCCATGGCGTACGCCGTGTGCACCTGCTCCTCGCGGCGCAGCACCGACGGCCACAGGGCCCGCAGCCCGCCCTCCAGGGGCGGCGTGAAGAGCCCGGCGGCCGCCACGCACGCGTACGCGAGCGGCAGCGGGTCGGTGCCCGAGAAGGCGAAGCCCGCCATCGCGAGGGCCGACAGAACGGCCGCGGGCAGCTGGATCCGCGGCTGGCCGTGGAGGTCCACCAGCCGGCCGAGGACGGGCTGCCCGACGGCGTTGGCGACGCCGTACACCGCCGCGAGGACACCCGCCAGGCTGTACGTGCCGCCCTCGGCGCGCACGAACAGCACCAGGGCGATCGCGGCGGTGGCGTTGGGCAACCGCCCCACCAGCGTGCCCGTCAGCAGCCGGGCCGCGTGTCTCGCCCTGAGGATCTCCAGGTATCCCGCGGCCATGTCCCGCCTCCAAGTGTTACGTATAACCCCGCCTCCCATACGTAGCATGTGCGCTGTTCGCAGTCCAGGCGAAGGCCCCAGACGAAGAGAGCAGGCCCACGGTGGCACGCAGCAGCACGCGCCCGACCAGCCGTGACGTCGCGCAGGCGGCGGGCGTCTCCCAGGCCGCCGTCTCGCTGGTGCTGGGCGACAAGTGGCGCGGCCGGGTCTCCGAGGCCACCGCCGAGCGCGTACGGGAGGCCGCACGCGAGCTCGGCTACCGCCCCAATCTCGCCGCCCGGAACCTGCGCCTGGGCCGCACCCGTACGGTGCTGCTCGTCGTCCCGGCGCTGACCACGGAGTTCTTCGCCGGCGTCTACACGGGCGCCGCACGCGTGGCGGCCGAGCACGGCTTCGGCGTCGTCCTGTACCCCTCCCCCGAGGGCATCGGCCCGGCCCGCGACCCCTTCGCGTCCGCCCAGGCCGCCCTGGACGGCGTCATCGCCTCCTCCATGGCCGCGGACGCCCTGACCGCGATCCGCGGCGACCAGCTGCCCCTGGTGATGCTCGACAGCGACCCGGAGGGCAGCCTCGGCGCGGCGACGGTGAACCTGGACATCGCCGACGGCGTCCGGCAGGTCGTCGACCATCTGCTGGGCCTCGGCCACCGGCGCTTCCTGCACCTGGCCGCGGACGTGGCGTCCTGGACCTTCGAGGTACGCGCGCGTGAGCTCGTCGCACGGGCCGGCACGGTCCCCGGCACGTCCGTGCGCACGGTTCGGGCGCCGATCTCCATCGAGGGCGCCCTGGCCGCCGCGGAGGCGGCCCTGGCGGCTCCCGGGCCCCGGCCCACGGCCCTGGTGTGCGACGACGACAAGCTGGCTGCCGGCGCCTACAAGGCGGCCCGGCGCCTCGGCCTGCGGGTCCCCGACGACCTCTCCGTCACCGGCCTGGACGACCTCGCCCTCGCCACGGCCCTCGATCCGGAGCTGACGACCGTGCGCCTGGACGCGGAGCTTTTCGGCGAACGCGGCATGCGGGCCCTGCTGGCCGTCCTGGAAGGCCGCGCACCGGCGGCCGGCGACATCCCCGTCGAACTGGTCGTACGGGGCTCCACGGCGCCGCCTGGCGCCTCCTGAACGCCCTGTGCCCCGGCCGGGTGGCGGCCGGGGCACACGAGGGGTGAGGTGAGGCGGACTACTCCTCGTCCGAGTCCGGGCCTCCGGCCTCGTCGGAGCTCTCCGCCTCGGTGGCCGCCCCGTCGCTCTCCAGGAGCCGGGAGAGCTGGCGGCCGACGATCCGGCGGAACTTGCGGGCCTGCGGGCGCGTACGGTCCAGCACCGCGACCTCCAGGCGCTCGGCGGGGATCTCCCGCTCGCTGCCGTTCGTGTCGCGGGACAGGGCCGTGACGGCCAGCTTGAGCGCCTCGGCCAGGGTCATGCCGTCCTGGTGGCGCTGATCGAGGTAGCTGCTGATCTGCTCCGCGTTGCCCCCGACCGCGACCGAGCCGTGCTCGTCCACGATCGAGCCGTCGTGCGGCAGCCGGTAGATCTGGTCGCCGTCCGGGGTCTCGCCGACCTCGGCCACCACCAGCTCCACCTCGTACGGCTTCTCGCCCGCCGAGGAGAAGATCGTGCCCAGCGTCTGGGCGTAGACGTTGGCGAGACCGCGGGCGGTCACGTCGTCGCGGTCGTAGGTGTAGCCGCGCAGGTCGGCGTAGCGCACGCCGCCGATGCGGAGGTTCTCGTACTCGTTGTACTTGCCGGCGGCCGCGAAGCCGATCCGGTCGTAGATCTCGCTGAACTTGTGCAGCGCGCGGGACGGGTTCTCGCCGACGAAGACGATGCCGTCGGCGTACTGCAGCACGACCAGGCTGCGGCCACGGGCGATGCCCTTGCGGGCGTACTCCGCCCGGTCGGCCATCGCCTGCTGGGGTGAGACATAGAACGGCGTCGACACCGGTTATCCGTCCCTTTCTGTCGAGGTCACCAGGATCACCTTGATAACGGCCGGTCGCCGGCTACAGCAGCGCGGCCCGGGGGCCGTCGGGCTGCTCCAGCCGCCGCTCCAGCACGGAACGGGCGATCTGGGAGGACTCGTCGTCCGTCAGCCGGCGGAAGCCGTCCTCGGTGATCACGGTGACGATCGGATAGATCCGGCGGGCGACATCGGGACCACCGGTCGCCGAGTCGTCGTCTGCCGCGTCGTAGAGGGCCTGCACCACGAGCGTGGTGGCCTGCTCCTCGGTCAGGTCCTCGCGGTAGAGCTTCTTCATGGCGCCGCGCGCGAAGATCGAGCCGGAGCCCGTGGCCGCGTAGCCCGACTCCTCGCTGCGGCCGCCCGTCACGTCGTAGGAGAAGATCCGGCCCTTGACCCGGTCCACGTCGTAACCGGCGAAGAGGGGGACCACGGCCAGGCCCTGCATGGCCATGCCGAGGTTGGAGCGGATCATGGTCGACAGCCGGTTCGCCTTGCCCTCGAGGGAGAGCTGCGCTCCCTCGACCTTCTCGAAGTGCTCCAGCTCCAGCTGGAACAGCTTGACCATCTCCACCGCCAGACCGGCCGTACCGGCGATGCCGACCGCGGAGTACTCGTCGGCCGGGAAGACCTTCTCGATGTCGCGCTGGGCGATGACGTTGCCCATGGTGGCCCTGCGGTCGCCGGCGAGCACGACACCGCCGGGGAACGTCACGGCGACGATGGTGGTGCCGTGCGGCGCCTCGATCACACCCTGGGTGGGAGGCAGTTGGCGCTTGCCAGGCAGCAGCTCCGGCTGGTGCTCGGAGAGGAAGTCCATGAAGGACGACGACCCGGGCGTCAGGAAGGCAGCCGGCAGACGCCCGGTGCTACGAGAGTTGGCTTCCACGCGTTTCCTTCCAGGTAAAGGCAGCGGCTCCGCCGAAAACGGCCGAGCCGATCATCGAAATCCGTGCACGGACCATACCCGTGCCCACGCCGGTCATCCGCCCCGGCGTCGACCGGCTTGCGCCGGGCCGAGACCGGGACGGACGACGGGCGTTACTCCCCGCCCTTCTGGACGAAGGAGCGGACGAAGTCCTCGGCGTTCTCCTCGAGGACGTCGTCGATCTCGTCCAGGACGGAGTCCACGTCGTCGCTCAGCTTCTCCTGGCGCTCCTTGAGGTCCTCCGAGCCCTGCGCGTCCTGCGCCTGCTCCTCGACCTCCTCGGTGGAGCGCGTCGCCTTCTGCTGGCCGCCGCCGGTGTCCTTGGTCGCCATAACCCTCACCCCGCTCGGTTCGACGTTCTTGATCAGACCCTACAAGCAGGGTCCGACATCGGCCCCGCAGTTCCCTCAACGTCCGGGGACCACCTCGATGATTCCCTTACGCCAGGTTTTCCACCCTGTTGGGCCGGGTCGGCCCCGGGCACCCCGTCACCCGCCGGACAGCACCCTGACCAGGTCCTCCGCCGTCCGGCAGCGGTCCAGGAGCTCCTTGACGTGATTTCGCGTTCCGCGAAGCGGTTCGAGGGTTGGAACCCGCTGCAGCGAGTCCCGGCCCGGGAGGTCGAAGATCACGGAGTCCCAGGAGGCGGCCGCGACGTCGTCCGCGTACTGCTCCAGGCAGCGGCCGCGGAAGTACGCGCGCGTGTCCTCCGGAGGGCTCGTACGGGCCCGCTCGACGTCGTTCTCGTCCAGCAGGCGCTTCATCCGGCCGCGGGCCACCAGACGGTTGTAGAGGCCCTTCTCCGGCCGTACGTCGGCGTACTGCAGGTCCACCAGGTGCAGCCGGGCGGCGTCCCAGTCCAGGTTGTCGCGGCGCCGGTAGCCCTCCATGAGCTCCCGCTTGGCGACCCAGTCCAGCTCGCCGGCCAGGCTCATCGGGTCGTTCTCCAGGCGGTTGAGCGTGTCCTCCCAGCGGGCCAGCACGTCCTTGGTCTGCTCGTCCACGTCGGAGCCGAAGCGCTCCTCCACGTACTTGCGGGACAGCTCGTAGTACTCCATCTGAAGCTGGACCGCGGTGAGCGTGCGGCCGCTGCGGAGCGTGACCAGGCGCTTGAGGGACGGGTCGTGCGACACCTGGTGCAGCGTGCGCACCGGCTGGTCGACGGCCAGGTCCACCGCGATGAAGCCGTCCTCGATCATGGACAGGACCAGGGCGGTCGTGCCCAGCTTGAGGTAGGTGGAGATCTCCGAGAGGTTCGCGTCGCCGATGATCACATGCAGCCTGCGGTACTTCTCGGCGTCCGCGTGCGGTTCGTCGCGGGTGTTGATGATCGGGCGCTTGAGGGTCGTCTCCAGGCCGACCTCGACCTCGAAGTAGTCGGCGCGCTGGCTGAGCTGGAAGCCGTGCTCGTGGCCGTCCTGGCCGATGCCGACGCGACCGGCGCCGGTGACGACCTGCCGGGAGACGAAGAAGGGCGTGAGGTGGCGCACGATGTCCGAGAAGGGGGTCTCCCGCTTCATCAGGTAGTTCTCGTGCGTGCCGTAGGAGGCGCCCTTGTTGTCGGTGTTGTTCTTGTAGAGGTGGATCGGCTGTGCCCCGGGCAGCTGGGCCGCGCGCTCGGCGGCCTCGGCCATGATCCGCTCGCCCGCCTTGTCCCACAGGACGGCGTCGCGCGGATTCGTGACCTCCGGCGCGCTGTACTCCGGGTGAGCGTGGTCGACGTAGAGCCGGGCGCCGTTGGTGAGGATCACGTTGGCGAGGCCGATGTCCTCGTCGGTGAGCTGGCTGGAGTCGGCGGCCTCGCGCGCGAGGTCGAAGCCCCGCGCATCCCGCAGCGGGTTCTCCTCCTCGAAGTCCCAGCGGGCCCGGCGGGCCCGGTGCATCGCCGCCGCGTAGGCGTTGACGATCTGGGACGAGGTGAGCATGGCATTGGCGTTGGGGTGGCCGGGGACGGAGATGCCGTACTCCGTCTCGATGCCCATTACTCGCCGTACGGTCATGCGGCCCTCCTTGCCCGGCGGCGCCCTCGGTCGGGGACGCTGCTCAAGTACCGCTGGCGCTCCGGTGCGTGTGCGGTGCCCGTCCCCGCACTGCGCGACTCGGCGGTACCGAAGAGCCTAGAACGGCTTTGCGCTGGTGGGGAGATCATTTGCGTCATTGCCTTGCTCCAGCCGTGGCCTGAAAAACAGTCGGCTGCGGGTACCCGGTGAGGGCACCCGCAGCCGCCCTGTCTTTTACAGGTACTGACCGGTGTTCGCCACCGTGTCGATGGAGCGACCGGTGTCCGCGCCCTGCTTTCCGGTGATGAGGGTACGGATGTAGACGATCCGTTCGCCCTTCTTTCCGGAGATCCGGGCCCAGTCGTCCGGGTTCGTGGTGTTCGGCAGGTCCTCGTTCTCCTTGAACTCGTCCACGCAGGCCTGGAGGAGGTGGGAGACCCTGAGTCCCTTCTGGTTGTGCTCGAGGAAGTCCTTGATCGCCATCTTCTTGGCGCGGCCGACGATGTTCTCGATCATGGCGCCGGAGTTGAAGTCCTTGAAGTACAGGACCTCCTTGTCACCGTTGGCGTAGGTGACCTCCAGGAAGCGGTTCTCCTCGGACTCCGCGTACATCTGCTCGACGGCCGTCTGGATCATGCTCTCGACGGTGGACGACTTGCTGCCGCTGTGCTCGCCGAGGTCGTCGGCGTGCAGCGGGAGGCGCTCGGTGAGGTACTTGCCGAAGATGTCCTTGGCGGCCTCGGCGTCGGGACGCTCGATCTTGATCTTCACGTCCAGGCGGCCGGGGCGCAGGATGGCGGGGTCGATCATGTCCTCACGGTTGGAGGCGCCGATCACGACCACGTTCTGCAGGCCCTCCACACCGTCGATCTCGGCGAGCAGCTGCGGGACGATGGTGTTCTCCACGTCCGAGCTGACACCGGAACCACGGGTGCGGAAGAGCGACTCCATCTCGTCGAAGAAGACGATGACGGGGGTGCCCTCGCTGGCCTTCTCACGCGCACGCTGGAAGACGAGGCGGATCTGCCGCTCGGTCTCGCCGACGTACTTGTTCAGCAGCTCCGGGCCCTTGATGTTGAGGAAGAAGCTCTTGCCGGCGGCCTGGCCGGTGACCTCGGCGACCTTCTTGGCCAGGGAGTTGGCGACGGCCTTGGCGATGAGCGTCTTTCCGCATCCGGGAGGCCCGTAGAGCAGGACGCCCTTGGGCGGGCGAAGTTCGTGCTCCTTGAACAGGTCCGGGTAGAGGTAGGGGAGCTCGACCGCGTCACGGATCGCCTCGATCTGGCCGCCCAGACCGCCGATCTGCTCGTAACCGATGTCGGGCACCTCTTCGAGGACGAGCTCCTCGACCTCGCTCTTGGGGATGATCTCGTAGACATAACCGGAACGGGGCTCGAGCAGCAGGGCGTCACCGGGCCGGATGTTCACGTCCAGCAGCGGCTCGGCGAGCCGTACCACCCGCTCCTCGTCGGTGTGGCCGAGCACGAGGGCGCGCTCGCCGTCCTCGAGGATCTCCTTGAGGGTCACGATGTCGCCGGCGCGCTCGAACTCCATGGCCTCGACCACGTTCAGCGCTTCGTTGAGCATCACTTCCTGGCCGCGCCGGAGCTCTTCGAGGTCGACACTCGGGCTGACGTTCACCCGGAGCTTGCGGCCCCCGGTGAAGATGTCGGCCGTGCCGTCCTCGTTGGCCTGCAGGAAGACGCCGAATCCGGCCGGCGGCTGCGCGAGCCGGTCGACCTCCTCCTTGAGGGCCACGATCTGGTCGCGGGCCTCACGGAGCGTGTTGGCAAGTCGCTCGTTCTGGGCGGACACGCCGGCCAGGTTGGTCTGCAGCTCGACGATCCGCTCTTCGAGAATCCTCGTGTGTCGCGGAGAGTCGGCGAGCTTGCGCCGCAGGACGGCGATCTCCTGCTCAAGGTAGGCAATCTGCCCGGCAGGGTCTTCGGACCCTCGTCCCGGGCGGATGCCGCGGTTCATGTCGTCGTCGTGGGCTGCCACGGTCCTCACCTCCTCCAAGGGGAGCTGGACGCTTCCAGACCCTACCTGGGTGGGTGTCGATTGAAACCCCTAGATCACAAAGACGGTCGGGGTGTGTCCGATCTTCACCCTTGCGCTCTCCCTCACGCCAGGGGAATACCCACCGAACAAGATTGGAAAGCTGCCCCAGGTAGGGTCGAAGTGTTCAACACCCGTCAGAGCTGGCCGGATTCCCGCCCGCCCGACTTGTAAACGGCAGGAGACATGAGCGTGCAGCAAGAGGCCGGTCCCGGCGAGACGCTGGAGGTCTGGATCGATCAGGACCTGTGCACCGGCGACGGCATCTGCGCTCAGTACGCGCCCGAGGTGTTCGAGCTGGACATCGACGGCCTGGCCTACGTGAAGGGCTCCGGCGACGAGCTCCTCCAGGCCAAGGGCGCCACAACCCCCGTACCCCTGCCGCTACTCACGGACGTGGTGGACTCGGCACGGGAGTGCCCGGGCGAGTGCATCCACGTACGGCGGGTTTCGGACAGGGTCGAGGTGTACGGCCCGGACGCCGAGTGACCACCCGGACACGGACCGTCACCTCTGTCTGATATCTCACACCCTTCCCGCGCGGCTCAGACGCTGTGCGCCGCGGCGGGTGTCGAGCGCTCGAACGAGCCGTTTTTCCACTGCCACTTCACGTGGTCGGTGACGTCCGGGCAGCAGCGCGGCACATCGTCGGAGGAGTAGCCGAGCAGGGTGGCGAAGACCGCTCCGTGACGCACCGCGAAGTCACTCACCGTGTCCCCGCTCTTGGGGTCGGTGAGGGTGGCGACCACGCGGGGACCGCCGTCCTTCGCGCGCGTGAGGACGTAGACGCCGTCGGGCGGGGTGCCCATGGGGGCGTCGCAGTGCACCACGGCGACCGTCTCCGGGTTGCCGTCGCCGTCGAGGTCGCCGGTGGCCTTCTTCTGCACGACGGCCTTCACCGGGCCGCACGTGAGCGGGAAGTCGACGCCGGCGGTGCCGGGAGCGGACGCCGCGTGGGCGGCCTTGGTCTCGGAGCCGGCCGCCGGCTGGGCCGCGGTCGCCGAGTTGGGCTGCAGGAGCGAGGAGAGGGCCATGACGCCCGCTACGGCCGTGGCGGTGGCGACCCAGTGGATGGGCCGGGTGTGCGTGTGTGCCAGTTCCGGAACGGCGGATTGCTGCACTAGGAGCGTCTCCTGTGAGGGCTGTGCCGGTGGGGGTGGCCTGCATCGTGCCACACGTCACAGTGCGGCGGAACGGCGGGGTGTTCGGTTCCTCGGCAACTCCTCGCCGGGATGTGCGGTTTGCTCCGCGATGTCAACGCAATGGCGGTGGGGGGGGAGGTCGGAGCCCATCGGAGCGCCGAGCGCAAGGGGCGGGTGAGTGGGTGGGGGCGGGGGAGCTTCCATTAAGGGAAGATGCAGGGGGGGGTGGGGAGTGTGATGTGTACT